>CAZMCW010000186.1:0-9274 GCA_964564405.1 uncultured bacterium | reverse complement strand
AGTTTATCGCGTGTTTTGTCGGACTTGGTATTAGGTAGCTCGAGCGTCACGCCATCAAGCTTTATCTTAGCTACAAGGTGTACGCGTTTCTAACAGGAATTTCGCACCTTGCACCCTGAGGCTAAGGCTGTGACATTTCTGACAAAAACCACCAGAGAACTGACGGTTAAATTATACGCAAAGTGTTGTTGATGCTAAATATAGCGTTTCCACGCGCAACTGCCTGTGGCAGTTACTTGTGCGACCTAGGGGAGTAGACATCGACCCATTTAGTATGAGGGAACTAATCCTGGAACTGCTAATAGAACTCGCTAAACAATCTTCACCATCAAGTGAAACTGTAACCTTTAGGGATAACAACAACCCCTTTTTCGGTAACGGTGAGGCCGCGGGCGCGGTCGTCATCTAAATTAATGCCTATGTCAGTACCTTCAGGAACTTCGACGTTTTTATCGATGATGGTATTGCGAATATTGCAGCGTCTGTTAACGGTGACATCGTCGAACAATACGGAGTTTTCGACGATACTGTAGCTGTTAACCCGAGTGCGTCTCGAGAGAAGCGATTTGCGAATCGTGCCACCCGAAATAATGACCCCACCAGCGACAAGGCTATTGAACGCTTGTCCGCGGCGGTCGCTTTCTTCATGTACAAACTTGGCAGGCGGTGAAAACTCGCTAGACGTACGTAGTGGCCAGTCGTTGTTGTAAATATCAAACTCAGGTTGAGCTGCTACCAAGTCCATGCTTGCTTCCCAGTAGCTGTCTAGCGTGCCCACGTCACGCCAGTACGTGTTGGGCCCGCTTTGACCAGGTATAGGGTTTTGCGCAAAATCGTAAGCTTGCAATTTGTAGCCTTCGTGAAGTGCATAAGGAAGCACGTCTTTCCCAAAATCATGTGAGGACTCTGCGTCCGCAGCATCGTGCTGAAGGAGTTCTAGCAGTGCGTCGGTGTTAAAAATATAGTTCCCCATAGACGCCAGTGCCACATTTGGGTTGTCGGGGGTTGGTTTGGGATTATCTGGTTTTTCTTGAAACTCAGTAATCTGATAGTTGTTGTCCACTTGCAGCACACCAAACCGAGTTGCATCTTGTACCGGGGTTGGATACGCCGCAATAGACACGTCTGCCCCAAGTTCTAAGTGGTACTGAATCATGTGGGAAATATCCATCTTATAAATGTGATCGCCGCTAAAAATAGCTACAAGGTCAGCTTCTTGACCGCGAATTAAGTGAATATTTTGATAAATAGCATCAGCAGTGCCTCGGTACCACTCAGCCCCGAGTTCTTCGTAAAGGTACATCTGTGCAGGTGCAAGGGTAATAAAGTAGTCACTTAAAAAACTGCCAAAACGCCAGTTGCGCTGAATATGCTCGGTGAGCGATTGCGCTTTAAATTGGGTGAGCAAGTACATGCCGTAAATCTCAGAGTTAATCATGTTGTTGAGCGCAAAGTCAATAATGCGGTACTTGCTGCCAAACGGTACAGCTGGTTTAGTGCGTTTCCACGTGAGCGGGTGCAAACGGGTGCCTTTACCGCCGGCCAAGACCATGCCAAGTGTTTTGGGTTTGCGAGCCATACGCGCCTCCTGAAGATAAACGTCATAAAATTGATGTCACAAAGTACGGTGCTACAAAGTACGGTGCTACAAAGTACGACGTCACAAAGTACGATGCCGTAAGGTACAAAGGCAATTGATATAGCAATTAAACTGTCACCAACTAGCAACTGCGCTTAACCTCATCTTGTTTAAGACCTTTGTACACCTTAGCCCGCTGGATAGTTAGCTGGCTAAACGCAAATGTACTGCCAGCCAAAGAAGATGTTGGCTGAGCTAAGTACCTCCAAGTTGAAAAGCAATACTTATCAAATTTAGCAGCGCCCATTCTTAACTGCTAACCGCATGTCACGAAAACGGCGGTTTCCAGATAGGAGGTACTTAGCTGTGAGGCATCACTATATTAATCAAGTGTTATTACGCCACCTATGATTACATATTTTGTGAGTACAGCCTAGCGATTTCATCATTTGGGTGGGTATCTTCAGTGTGATGGCGTTTTGTCATGGTTGTGTAAGTTAGTGCTTTGTCACATGATCCCAAGAAAACAGTTCACGTAACAAAGGTGTCTGTAAAGACAGTGTGTGTGCTGCACAAACTTTTAAGAAACCATGAACTATAAATTTAGCTTGCCTGTCACATAAGGTGATAGCGCGTTCACATTAAATTGAAGCAGTTATATTAAACTAGATGTGTGGAGCATTTGCGAGAATATCAAGATTATGTGTTGGCGTATCGTTTGCGGGCTTTGGTGGGAGGTAGCAGTAAACCTGCAAGTGGCTATTTGTCACTAGCTGAATACGCAAACAAACGTTTACAACGTCAAGGTCTTGCTGAAATGCTTTTGAAAAAGTCAAATTATCACGCAGATATGCGCCGAGTAGACAAACTTACTGAAGAAATGAATTTTGGCTTTTGGCATAACCCCGGTGAGAGTGTAGATTTTTTGCGGAAGATGACGCAGCAAGGTGGTTGTAAAGCACTCGAGTCCGAAGACAATTTTGTAACCTACTTGCTTACGCCTTTAGAACGCTCCAAGTTGAGTTTCAATGAAGAGCGCACTATTGCGCGCTATTATTTGGGTTTACTCAGAGCGTCATCTGCGTATTTAGATGCTGAAGTGTTTACCCGCTTACGAGGTGAAGTTGAACCCCTACGGGAAACAATGCCAATTTTTGTGATTCATACAGACGAAGACGTGGCTCGAGTTTCCTGACCTAGGATGGTTTTAGGTTTGCGTTTGTATTTCTTTGAGATCGTTTGACGGTAGCTTGCAGCGTGCTTGTACTTGCGCAAGAAAGCAACTACCCTAGCTTTAGTTTGAGCCACATTTGTAGATGGTATGTTCGCTGGAACTGTAGGTATGCTCGAGGTTGCATGGACGGTTGAGGTTGTGGATGATTGCTCTCACCAGTATCAACACATCAGTTCTGATAGCGTCTGACCACAGCATCTCATCACAGCATCTAATTCGCAGCGTCTAACCACAGCATCTAATTCACAGCGTCTAACTACTGTGCCAGCATTTGACTCAGTGAATCAACCCCCTAGTGAATCAGCCCAATCGAAAGAAATTATTGTATGGATAGCTCGAGAAACTTACCTGTCATACCCACTGAGGTCAAGCATCAACCTGCCCCAGACTTGTCTTTAGCAGCATCAAAAGACAATTTGTTAGACCTAGCGATTAGCGAATTACCCATTCCAAACGACAAACAAAGCTACCGCCGCAAGCAACTTGCAGCTTGGTTGTATCAACATGGTGCTTCTTCATTTGAAGAGATGACGACGCTATCCAAAGCATGGCGGCAAACCTTAGCAGGTGCGTACAGGATTGACCCGTTTGAAAGCTTTAGCCGCTTTCCTTCAGCAGATAAATCTGTGCGCTACCTTTTTATCTTGCCAGATGGCAAACGCACCGAGGCTGTCTATATGCCCTATGCCAACCGCAAAACACTTTGTATTTCGTCCATGGTGGGTTGCCCCGCCGGATGTGCGTTTTGTGCAACAGGCGCGCTTGGCTTTGGACGTAACCTCAGCCAAGCAGAAATTATTGGGCAAATTGTAGCCGTGGCGCGGGCAGAGGGCTTTTCCCCAACCGAAATTCGCAACGTGGTGCTTATGGGTATGGGCGAAGCACTGCTCAATTACCGCGAAGCTGTCGGGGCGATTCGCAACATGATTGACCCAGACGGCCTAGACATGTCACCGCGCCGCATCACCTTATCTACTGTAGGTCTGCCGAACAAAATGCGTCAACTTGCAGATGAAGGTTTGCCACTGGTACTCGCTGTGAGTTTGCACGCTCCTGACGAAGCTACCCGCAAACAGATCATTCCCACCGCCCACGCGCACAGCATTGCCGACATTATAGACGCCATGCGTTACTGGCAGGAAAACATTGGGCGGCGCATGACCATTGAATACACGATGCTTAAAGGTGTAAACGACGCGCTTTGGCAAGCTGACGCACTCGCGGGCTTGCTTAAAGGCATGTTGGTTCATGTCAATTTGATTCCGTTTAATGCTTGGCAAGCGTCTGACTTTAGTTCTACTAGCCGCGATGCTATTGCCGACTTTGAAAGCCGTTTAACCCTTGCAGGTTTGTCAGTATCTGTGCGCTTTAGCCGCGGGCAAGATGCCGGTGCGGCTTGCGGGCAGTTAGCGTTTCAGCAAGCTAGCGCTTAAGCTCGACTTGTACAGCTGTGCTACGTCTGTGCTGCGTCAATGATAGTCATGTTATGTAACTTGACATTCATCACCACTTCACCCGCGCTGAAAACCTCAACCAAGCGGTAGTACTACGGTGATTTTATGTCCACGTGCGTGCTAGCATGTAGCCATGTCGTTAACTTTAGACGCGCCTGAGACGGTCACGCCAACCGTTTTGTCAACCCAAACGCTACAAGCTGAAGGCTTGGTCAAGCGTTACGGCAAGCGCACCGTCGTGTCGGGCGTCAACATGACCTTACATCCAGGTGAAATTGTGGCCTTACTTGGTCCTAACGGCGCTGGTAAAACCACCAGTTTTTACATGATGGTGGGCTTTGTGCAGCCTAATTCTGGGACTATTAGCATGAACCAGCAAAACATTACCAAGTGGCCTATGTACAAGCGTGCTCGCCACGGGCTGGGGTATTTGGCCCAAGAACCAAGTGCGTTTCGTAAACTCAGCGTACGCGATAACCTGCTCGCCATCTTGGAGTTCCAACCCCTTAGCAAAGAGCAGCAAGAAGACAAAGCAGATAAGTTGCTCGAGGAGTTTAGCCTCAGCCGACTCGCTAACAGCCGGGCAGATACGCTCTCCGGCGGCGAACGGCGGCGGCTCGAGATCGCCCGCAGCCTCACAACAGATCCCACTTATATTTTGCTAGACGAACCTTTTACTGGCGTTGACCCCAAATCCATCCGCGAAATTCAGCTGTTAATTGCCGAACTGCGCGAGCGGCGCGGTCTAGGCGTATTACTCACTGACCACAGCGTGCGCGAAACCTTAGCGATTGCTGACCGCGTGTATTTGATGTTTGACGGCAATGTGCGCTTTGAAGGCACACCCGAAGCTTTTGCCAACGATGACGACGTGCGCCACACCTACTTAGGTAGCGACTTCCAGCTTTAAGCTATGATTTTTTAAGCTATGGTCTACACGCTTTCGCTCATGACTTTGCTAGTTGCCCTTGCTGGCGTCATTGCCTATGCAGGTGACGTGCTTGGCACAACTATTGGGCGCAGGCGGCTCAGTTTATTCGGTTGGCGTCCCAAACGCACTGGCCAGGTTGTCGGCATTGCGGTTGGCATTTTAATCATGCTGGTTACGCTCAGTATTTTGGCAGTTGCGTTTCGGGGGGCAGCAGCTGTCTTGCTGGATGCCCAGCGGGCTGCAACTGAACTCACAACGTTACGTGGCGAGTTGCGGGAACTCACCGAGCAGGTAAGTGATATGGAAGCAAGTTTGGCTGATGCCAATGAAGAAATTGATGACGCTCGAGCAGAACGCAACGCTGCCCTAATTGAACGCGACGAAGCACTTGCTGAACGCTCGAGGTTGTTAGCAGACGCAACTAGGTTTAGCAATTCGGTTATTGACCTACAAACAGAAATTACTGGTTTAGACACTAACTTGTTAACCGTTCAAGAGGAACTAGCTGCAGCCCGAACCTCACTTGCCGAGATTGAACTCGAGCGCGACAGTGCCCGCCAAGACCTAACCGAAGCACAAGCTGCGGTTGCCGCTGCTGAGTCAGATGTAAGGCGCTTAAGAAGCTTGGTTGAGCAAGCTACCAACGCCCGTAATCAAGCTTTAGAAGACGTGTCTGAATTAACCAGCACGCAACTTGCGTTAGAACAACAAGCGGCGTCCCTCGAGGAACAAGTGACTGTCTTGAGGTCTAACTTAACTATTTTGCAAGACCAAACGATCTCACTTGAAACTATCAACGCACAACTGCTCGAGAGTAACCGCAGTTTGCGTGTGGCCAACAGTGTCCTGGCAGGTGAAAACGATACCTTACGCAGTAATGTTGGCGATTTAGACAGCCGAGTGCTCGCCCTAGAAGATCAACTGAGCAGTTTACGCACCGAACTAAGCACGCAAGCGGACGATTTAGTGCGGGCGCGTGAGCAAGTGCGGGCTGTGAGTGATGGCGCACTAACCTTTGAACAAGACGAAGAAATTTACCGCATGGTCATACCTGCGCAAAGTCCCGACGATATTCAGCGTGCCCTCGCTGAAGCTGTCACCACGGCCAACAGCATTGCACTTGGCCGTGGTGCTGGCGAACTGCGCTTACCCATAGATACAGTCAACGCCCTTGTTACAGATATTGCTGCAACCGAAGGAAGTGACCTATTGAGGTTTGTCTCGCCAGTAGATCAGTACGGTCCGTCCACGCTCGAGGTTACTTTTGACTTGCGCGAAAACAAACGTTTACTTGATGCTGGTCAGTTGCTGGTAAGTCGGCCTATTTTTTTAGGTGAGGGCGACAACGCAAAAAGTGACACCGCCCTCCGCGATGACGTCACCCGTTTGAGTGCTACTGCCCGTCAGTCGCTACAAGCTCTTGGCTACAGAGGCAATAGCTCGAGCAGTCTGCCTACAACTGAGGTTGAAACCCTTTTAGCGTGGTTAAACCGGCTTTCAGGCCAAGCAGTGGTGGGGGTTGTTGCTAGGGAACCTGTCTATGTGGCCGGCGACGCTCAGTTAGAGTTTGTCATCGTGCGTTAGCTGCGTGCTAACTCGAATATTTCTAAACATTTTTAAGATGTTATCATGCTTACCTGAACACGTTTAGAAAAGTGCCAAGATGCCCTTCCCAACAAATGTCTGTGCATGCAACCACACGACGTGCTAGGCGCAGAACACAGCGTAAAATCTAGGTTATACCCTTTCCGGTTATTTTAGTAACAAAGTAACCCGAGCGGAGCGAACAAAAACAGATACCAAGTCCGACTAGAACGTAATAAATTCCTACGGAGTTTATGATGTGTTTTGTCGGACTTGGTATTATACACACTGGTTTACATGTTGCATCACCAGATTAAGTTCACAACAAAGATAGTCTTGAGACCCTGCCTCAAAGATAGTTTCAAATCACTAGCATAGTGATGCGTTTGCGTCATATCTAGCTTGGTCGTGCAATACATTTGAGGGGCTCTTTAATACCAAATTGACTCTTGAATGTCATCGTCTGAATCATCTAAGGGTACGCTCGAGCTGCGCTGTACTTCGTAAACACGAGCGATTTTGATGTCGCTTTGCGGCATCAAAATATCACTTTAGTATAAGGTCATCTTTGAAGCTATTATTAATACACCTTGGATCGAACTTTTGTTGAATCAATACAGATTCACTGTAATATTGGTTTGAGAGAGCAAGAGTGATCGATACCGTTACTAAGCTGCTTCAAAAAACCACCTCGAGCTACCTCAGGTTGGTTAGACAAACTCTGTTTACTAAGGGCGAATCATGATTAAATCCATCCTACTAGCCGTTGACGTTTCCGACGTTGCCGCTACCTGTGGTGAATACGCTGTTCACATTGCTACAGGTTTGAACGCGCACGTGCACTGTCTTTACGTGTTGGACCAGCGGCTTATCAACATGCCGTACTGGACAGATTACGGTGCCATTAGCTTACCAACGCTGACCTTTAAAGACGACATGCAAGCGTTGCTCGACACCCAAGCTGACCTTGCACTCGACCGCTTTCGGGACAGCGCAAGCTCTGTGGGTATTCAGTTTGAAATACAAAAACGTGGCGGTGTGCCCGCGCGCACTATCTTGGAGCAAGCGCGCGTAAGTGATCTGTTGATGATTGGGCGGCGCGGTGAGTCCAACCAACTTGATGACAGCCTCGAGCTAGGCAGTACGGCTGAAAAAGTCTTGCGCAACAGTCATTGTTCTGTACTTGTAACACCGGGGTTGTTTACGCCTATTAGCAGAATTGTGTTGGGGTTCGATGGCTCTGAACGGGCTAGTGCCACCATGCGCTATGCCGTTGAACTCGCCGAGCGCTTGAACTTAACCATTATCGCTGTAAGTGTTGGTGATGACGCGCAGACAAACCTTAACCTTAAAACTGTGCGCACCTATGCTAGCGATCACAACATCAGCCTAGAAACGCACGCGGCGTCTAGCGACCCTGCAGCTACACTTTTAGGACTTAGCGGTCCCGGTGACCTCATTGCAATTGGCGCGTTTGGCAGTAACCGCTTGCGCGAATTTTTCTTGGGTTCAACAACAGAAATGATCCTCAAACAGGCTACTTGTCCCATTTTGCTCCACCGCTAAACAACTACTGTACTTAGCGTAGTGTACTCAACGTGTGGACTTGGCACTGCGTCGACAGCGTTCTGAGCAATATTTAACGTTTTCCCAGTTGCGCTCCCACTTTTTGCGCCAGCTAAACGGCAACCTGCAATACGCGCATAGTTTGCTGGGCAGGTTGCGTTTTTGACGTTGCTTGGGCATGGTGACCATCACAGCAAACCTGAGCAGCAGATGCTAGCGTGCGGCTTACAAAGCCAACCTCGAGCAACGATTCAACACCACAAATCTATTAAAGGTTATTTGTAGCATAGTGGCACAATGGCATATCTTCTAAGCTCGAGCTGTGTCTCAGGTGCTGCCTACAGCATTCGATGTGAGTTTTGGAAGGAGCTAGCACACGTGCGTCCAGACATACTTCTTTTTAGTTTGCTTATCATTGGTGGTTGCTTGCGTCTAGCAGCTAGTATTTTTAACTTGCGCTGGTATATGAATGGATATCGCGGACGGTTTATGGCTTGGTTATACGGACAACGGGGCGCACGTATCTTTTGGGGTGTGCTAGGCAGCCTCATGGTGGTCATTGGCATTGCTGGCATTGCAGGTGTGCTTTAAGTGCGTTTGGTGCAGTAACCAAGAAAAAGTGAATACTGTGTTCGAAAATATATTGATGTTTATTTTTATCTTTTTAGCTGGCTGCTTTAGCTTAGCCGCAAGCTATTTTCAGTGGGGTTGGTTCATGAACAACCGCCGCGCACGACTCATGGTGAAACTTTTAGGCTATCAAGGTGCGCGCATTTTTTACGCTCTACTTGGTGGAGGTTTAGCTATTTTGGGCTTAATAGGGTTTGTGACTGGTTGATAGCTAGCTTATACCAAAGTGATGTTTTGATGCCACTTTGCGGCATCAAAATCGCTCGTGTTTACGAAGTACAGCGCAGCTCGAGCGT
>CAZMCW010000185.1:0-9328 GCA_964564405.1 uncultured bacterium | reverse complement strand
CGTTAACTTGCTAGAATATAGGGGTGAAACTCCTCCACACTGCCGACTGGCACGCCGGGCGCACCCTCAAAGGGGTTAACCGCACCCCAGAAATTCATGACGCCCTGCAAGAAATTGCCGAACTCGCCAAAGTTGAAGCGGTAGACGCCATTCTCATCGCGGGTGATGTCTACGACAAACCCACCCCACCGGCAGATGCCGAAGCCGCCGTCTACGACTTTTTTGTGAGCGTGGCGGAGGCAAATATTCCCAGTATCGTCATTGCTGGAAATCACGATTCTGCTGGGCGGTTGGATGCGGCAGGTAAGCTGCTTGGGCGCGTGGGCGCACATGTTCTCGGTAATGTCAAAGTGGCAAACCAAGGCGGCGCGTTCACCTGGCAACTGGGGGATGAAACCTTACAAGTCGCCGCGCTGCCGTTTATTTCTGAACGGCGCTTAGTGAAATTAGGTGATGTGCTAGACGCCGACCCAGGCAAGTGGCGGCAACGTTACCAAGAAGGTATGAAAGCACTGGTTGATAACCTCACAGAAACGTTTCGGGAGGATGCCGTCAACTTACTGATGATGCACACAACTATGGAAGGTGCAGAGCTTACTAACTCCGAGTATCAGTTTTATTGCACAGAGGATTACACCGTGACACCACAAATTATCCCAGATAATTGCAACTACGTGGCGCTAGGGCATATTCATAAAGCTCAGCCGATTAAGGAATATGCGGGCAACAGCGGGCGTTACGCCGGGAGCCTCTTGCAGTTAGATTTTGGCGAGGCTGGTAACAGCAAGTCGGTGTTTGTGGTCGAGGCAAAGGTTGGCCGTCCAACTAAGTTACTGAAGCAATACGATATTTACTCGGGTAAAAAGCTCAAGCAGATGTCGGTGAAGTTGGAGGAGCTCGAGCGTCGCACACCCGAAATCCTCGGCTTTGATGGCTATGTGAAGCTCACCATCAGCTTAGACAGCCCCGTACCAGGACTCAAAGACCGCGTGCGCCGCGAGTTACCGAATGTGCTGGACATTGCTGTGCGCCTTCCTGAACGGGCCCGCGAGCATGTGACGGGGGTGGATTTTCAAAAGGTGTCGATGCTCGAGGCCTTTGAGCAGTACTACAGCGAAGGCCGTGACGGTAATTTGAGTGATGAGTTACGCCAAGCGTTTCGGGACCTTTACGAGCAAGTGACGACAAGTTGATGGCAAGGGTCGTGTTGTGGGGGTATCAATTTTTGGGTGATGCTAATGTGTGTAACGCTTGGGGAGAAAGGGAGCAAGGGGGAAAGGGAGAAATCCTTCAGGCGCAACATAAACACTATGTGGTTAGGTGTCATCAATACATTTTTTTGAGCATTAAACGAAGCTTTAACCATTTGAAATTGGGTCGAGTATGAAACCGCTGAAGCTCGAGCTCTCTGGTTTCGGTTGCTTCCGCCAAGCCGTTGAAATTCCTTTTGATGATTTGGGCTTGTTTGCCATCGCTGGGCCAACTGGCTCCGGCAAAAGCACTATTTTAGACGCCATCACCTATGCGTTATACGGGCAGACGCCACGCTTGGGCAGTCGCGGCTTGGACGTGCTGATTAGCCCCGGCCTTGATCAATTGCAAGTGACGCTTAGTTTTGATGTACCTGCAGGAACGTACCGCGTGGGACGCAGTTTGCACCGCACCGCCAAGCGCACCGAAGCCCAAGCACGTTTGGAAACGCCTAATCCAGGCACTGTAGGCAAGTGGAAGATCGTGCCAGACACCGAAAAAGTCCGTGCGCTCAACGACCACTTGGTAAGTATTATTGGGCTGGATTACGACGGCTTTACCCGCGCGGTGCTGCTACCGCAGGGTGCGTTTGATGCCTTTTTACGTGGGGATGCCAAAGCACGCCGCCGTTTATTGGTGACATTGCTAGGGATTGAGCGCCTTGAGACCATGCAGCGCTTAGCGGGTGAAAAAGCGAAAGATGCCAAGCAGGCCCTGCAAAATATTTACGTGCGGCTCGAGGAAGACTACGCGGGAGCCACGCCAGAACGGTTGGAAGAAGTTGGCAAAGAGCAAGCAGACTTAATTAACCAACAAAAAGACGTGCAAGAAAAGCTCGAGCACCTCAACACAAGCCTCCAAGAACTAGATGCCCTCAAAGCATTAACGGACGAACTCAGCAGCGTGCAAACCGAGGTTGACGAACTCACTTCCAATGCAGACGGTCATGAGGTTGCCCAAAAGAAGCTCGAGCAAGCTGAACGGGCAAGTCTCTTAAAACCTCAACTGCAACTCCTTACAACCCGTCAAACGGAACTCGACGAAGCACAAAAGGAACTCACGCGCCTTGAAACAGCTCAGCAAGCATCACAATCCACCCGCGAGCAAGCCCACCAAGCCGCAGATGAAGCTACTCGAGCTGCTGAGAAACTACCCGAGCTAGATGCCAAGTTACGCAAGTTGGAGACAGCGAATGACCTGCTCGAGCAACTTACGGCGCGGGGCAGAACGTTGGAGGATGCTTCTCACGCTAGCGATGATGTTGTCTACAGCGAACAAGCGTGGCAAGCTTATCAAGCTTTAGCCAATCACGTTCCGCAACTCACTCGAGCTGAGGCGGACTTAGCAAACAGTCAAGGACGTTTTGAAAAACTCGACAAAGAGTTAAAGACTGCTCAAGATAGCCTCGAGCAAGCCGAGAAAAACCTCACGGCACAAGGTGATGTTGACAAACAGCGTGCTGAGCTTGATGCCCGCGTGCAGGAGGTGGATAAAGCTGTAACCTTGCTCGAGCAACTCACGGCGCGGGGCGGCAAATTGACATCAACATCTAAAGTGACATCTGGCCAGTCAGACCAGTCAGACATCAGTTACTCAGATGTTAAGTATAGCGAACAAGCATGGCAAGCGCATCAAGACCTCGTGGCAAAACTTCCAAATCTTACGAGCCTCGAGCGGGACCATACACGTGCTCAGCAAACCTTACAAACAACGCAGCAAAATTTGACGGAGACAACCTCAACTGTAAAGACGTTAGAAGCTGAGTTAAAGACGCTCGAGCAAGCTGGTAAAGACGCTAAAGCCGAATTTGAACAAGCTGATGCTGATTTAAACGCTGCTCGTGTGGCTAACCAAGCTGCCGCTGTGCGCGTGCATTTGGTGGCGGGGGAACCTTGTCCGGTGTGTTTGCAGACGGTGCAAACGGTTCCCGAGCAAGACGGTAGTGATTTGGCGGCGCTCGAGCAAACCCGCGGCAAAGCTGAGCAAACCCTACTTGCCAAGCGCGAGGAATATCGCACCAAAAACGGTGACCTCAAATTAGCCCAGGAACGTCATACGCACTTACAAGCGGATGTCAGCACGCAAGAGGACGCTGTCAAAACAGCCGCAGCAGCGCTCACTGAGGCACAAACGCCGTTTATTCAGGCAGGTTGGGTGACAGTTAAAACACTTGATACTGTTCGTGATGTTGCTGAGCAGCGCCGTCAGGCACTACTTACAAGTCTTGCAGCGAGCATCAATCAAGTGACGGATGGACGCGGCCCGAGCGAGGTTCGGGCAGAAATTCTTACCCAAAAACGTAACCTCGAGGCAGCGTTGAAACAAGCACAAGATGCCGTGAACAGCGCTCAACGTGCGGTGGATAAAGTACAAACGCAGCTCGAGCAAACCTCAACCCAACTAACTGACCAGACTGCCACTGTCACCCAAGTACGCGAGCAACTAGCTGAGCTTGTCAAAACACAGGTACACCCGGCAGGATTGCTAGGTAACTGGACATCAACGCGTATCAAAACATTGACACCAAACGAGGTGACAGCAGACGTTGACGCAAGCAAGCGCAACTTGCTAGGCAGCTTGGCGGCACGTGTTTTGGACATTACCGATGGTCAAGACCCAGCTCAAGCTGCTGAGACCTTACAAGCTCAAAAGCAAACGCTTGAAACGACGCAAAAACAAACGCAAGATGCTTTGAACAGTGCTCAACGTGAATTGGATAAAGTGCAAACACAGCTCGAGCAGCACAGTAGCTATTTAACTCGAGTCAAAGATGACGTCACTAACGCGCAGGAAAGTTTAGATACTGCGCTAGGTGAAGCTGATTTTGTGGATGTTGCCAATTTACGAAAAGCATTGCTCGAGGATGCCGAATTAGTTGCGTTGCGTGAGCAAGTCCGCCAAACCCAAGCTAGCCAAGCCCGTTTGAGTGAGCGGCTCGTAGCACTGCACAAGCAACTTGCGGGGCGCACGTTTGATGTGGATGTGTATGCGCAAACACAACTTGCTCGAGAGGATACAGCTAAGCGTATCGCAGATGTGCAGCAGCGGCTGGGCGCGCTCGAGCAACAACATGCAACCCTCACCGAGCAATTGGCTAAAGCTGGCAATTTGCGTGAGCAGCTTCCTACTTTGGAAGCAACCATGAACATCTACCAGCAACTCAACCAAGACTTGCGCAGCGACAAGTTTCAAGAGTTTTTAATTACCCGTGTGCAGAGTCAACTGGCAGTTAGAGCCTCAGCCATTATTCGGGAAGTGAGCGAAGGGCGCTACGACTTGCGCTTAATCCATGGCGACTATCACGTGCTAGATGCTTGGAACGCCGGTGAAATGCGCAGTGCTAAAACGCTGTCTGGTGGTGAGACGTTTATTGCTAGTCTGGCGCTGGCGCTGGCACTGTCGGATACGGTTGCAAGTGGCACCAGTTTGGGCGCACTATTTTTAGACGAAGGGTTTGGCACGCTGGATAGTGACGCCTTAGAGGCAGTGACCCAGGTGCTCGAGAACCTCTCTGCCGAAGGGCGCATCGTCGGCATCATCACCCACGTAAAAGAACTTACTGAACGCTTGCCGCAGCGCTTAATGGTGCAAAAAGGGCCAGATGGCTCAACGGTGGACTGGGATTAATACCCTTTCCAGTTAATTCTTTAAGGAATTAAACCCACCTAGAAGGTGTAGAAACAGCAACCGACTTCGATGAGGACGGAGTAAAGCCCGTAGGGGGTTATGAAGTGGTTAATCAGAACTGGTCTAAACGCGCTAAAATACACACATGACACAACCTCAACCAAGTGGCGCGCCAACCTCGGCAGATGACTGGATTCGCATCTTGGACTTGCATCCTCACCCAGAAGGTGGGCACTACAAGCAGGTTTACAGGGCCACCCAGATCATCACCCAGGCAAATTTACCGGTTCATTTTGCCGGTGATAGGGCTGCTGCAACGGTTATTTATTTTCTGCTTAAAGAGGGTGAAATCTCAGCGTTTCACCGCTTACAAGCGGATGAACTCTGGCATTTTTACATGGGATGTCCGCTGGAAATCCATGTCATTACCCTGGACGGGGGGTATGAGTGCCTCGAGCTTGGCTTAGATGTCGCCAGCGGCCAGCGGCCCGTACAAGTCATTCCCGGTGGCGTTTGGTTTGGAGCTTGTTTGAAACCATCTGCTGATCCAAACGAATCTGCGCCTGCTGCCAACCATTTTACTTTGATTGGTTGCACGGTTACGCCCGGCTTTGACTTTGAGGACTTTGAGCTAGCTGAGCGGGAAACGCTTTTGCAAGATTTCCCAGAGCATCACAACATCATCAAACAGTTGACGCTGTCAACAAATTGAATTGATGAGCTGGCATCAGTTTGATAGCTATTTATGATCGGATATAAGATACGTGTTTGATTGAGACTACATGTCAACATGTCGATGTTTTGATAATTATTAACGTAACACTATATATTAATAATCATATGACGAATCGATACATTGCGGGTCATCTAGATTAAGATTGATTCCTAGAGTAGCTAGGTGATGATGTGATGTATGCGTTCTAATGGATGGAATCTCCCTATCTCCCCTGCGCCCTTTCTCCCTTACCTGTGCATAACATGACATATCAGCAATCTGTAACAACATCTCGTAAAATTGCTATACGTATTGCGCCTTGTGGAGCTCATCCCTTGACAGCAAGCGTATAAGTCGAAAAGATAGAAGCATTGTGACGATTATTATGCCGCTTGGGGCGGTTGTTCTTGGGATTGCTGCACTGATTTGGGGTAGCAATTTTTTAATTGATAACGCCAGCATCCTCGCTAAGCGTTTGGGCGTTAGCAGTTTGCTCATTGGACTTACGGTAGTAGCGTTTGGGACCAGTGCGCCTGAACTAGCTGCTAGCATTGCCTCGGCGCTAGAAGGTTTGCCGGATTTGGCAATGGGCAATGTTATCGGCTCGAACACGGCTAATTTGGCACTGGTGATGGCAGTTGCTGGGCTTATTTACCCGCTGACTGTTGCCCGCAAGTTAATCCAACGCGATGTAATGATGATGCTAGCCACAAGTGTGCTTATTGCGGTGGTCACACGGGACTTTAATGGTGACGGCCTAGGGACGATTACGAGGCTCGAGGGCCTCATGTTGGTTGCGCTGTTGTTTGCCTACGTAGGCATGCTTGTTCGCAGCGATCATCTGAGTGACCAGCTTGATGATCACGTGCCTGCTGGTGCTGAGTTAGCAGCACCTCAAGATCATCATCCTACAGAAGTGCCTCAACAAAAAGACGATGCTCTGTGGAAGGGTATCAGCTTAGCTTTACTAGGTATTGGGTTGCTAGTGGGCGGTGCCAATGTACTTGTTTATGGTGCGTCAGTGTTGGCACGTCAGTTTGGTATTAGCGAGCGGGTTATTGGGGTGACGGTGGTGGCAGTAGGCACCAGTTTGCCCGAGTTAGCGTCTTGTATTGCAGCAGCGCTTAAACGCCAAGGTGACATGATTGTGGGTAATTTAGTTGGCTCCAACATTTTTAACGTGCTGTCGATTATTGGCATTACCTCACTGGTTAAACCTTTAGTACTTGCGCCAGAACACACCAACGTGGATTTTTGGGTGATGCTATTGGTGGCTAGCTTAACTGGGGGGGTGCTTTTGTTTCAGCCGCGTTTTGATCGCCGTCACGGACTTGTGATGTTGAGCATTTACAGCGGCTACATCGCCTATATTGCGGTAGTCCGCTTTGCTAGTTAGCTTGTCGCTGCTTAGCCTGCTACTAGTTAACCTGTTACTTGCTTACCCTAGTTCTTCCCAGTGTGCTGCGCGAGGACGCGTTGCTGCGCGGTTGCCGTATTGATAGCGCCAAACCTCAGCGGCTAAGTGCATTTGCACATCGGTGCGGTTATTGCCAGCAGACACGCGGCGGGTTTCAATAAAGCCAACTTTTTTAAAACACGCTTGTGCGCGCAGATTGTCTGCAAAGGTGTGCAAACGTATTTCATCCAACCCAAGCGTGGTAAATGCGTGGTGAAGGAGCGCTTGAATGGCTTCACTACCGTAACCTTTGCCCCAATAACGCCGCTCACCAATAATAATGCCCAGGGTAGCGGAGCGTTTGCTGAGGTCGTACAGTTCAATAGTGCCAATGTACTCGCCATGGTCATGTTTTGGTAACGTGTCTGTGCTTGTGTCTGTGCTTGTGTCTGTGCTTGTGTCTGTGCTTGTGTCTAAGTTGGCAGCTAGGTTGAGTGACGCGTTGCGCGTTTCTGCCAGATGTTGGGACGCACCAGATTGGGACGCACCAGATGATGCGCTAAACGACGTTTTAAGGTTAGCCATATTGGCTGATGCCGTCTTAGCAGGTGGTTGTGATGGTTCGTCTGGCTCGAGCGGTGCCACATTAAAAATCCCGTAAGTTTGCCGATCAGCGCGGCGACTATCTGCTTTGAGCACGCGCCGCAGTAACCAAAGGGGCATCCGGCTCGGGGGGGTGCCGTTGAGATGCGCAATTTCGGGATCTTTAAAGTGATTGTGGACGCGCCGCCATGCTTTGTTATCAAGTTGATCTAACGGCCTCAGCACAATGCGGCCATAGCGAACGTCACTGTTGTTGTCTGCTGGAGTTTGGGGCTTGTCTTTCTCGCGTAACACGTCTATGACCAGTATACGCTTTCAGCCGCGTGTCGTGTGCTACAGCGGTGCGTAGCTATATGCACCGTGAAATACACGATAGAACACACGGCACGCATGTATAGCTGTGAACATATGTAGCTATATGATCACTAGCGGTTAAGCTGTAAACATTCACGCGTGTGAGTTGCGCGTTAGACTAGAGATATGTCAGACAACTATGCCGACCCAAACGCGGGCAGCGCGGCCTCTCAGGCCGATGTACTAGGGCGTTTTACAGACAAGTTTAAGGAGCTTAAAAAGGCCATCTCGAGCATCATCGTAGGTCAAGAGCAAGTTGTTGAAGATTTGCTCATCGTCGTACTTGCTGGCGGTCACGCCCTTATTGAAGGTGCACCGGGACTAGGCAAAACCCGCTTGGTACGCACCTTTGCCGAAGCCACCCAGCTAAGTTTTGGGCGAGTGCAATTTACCCCCGACCTTATGCCAGCAGACGTCACCGGCACCACTGTACTGAACCGCGACGAAAGCACACCGGACATGCGCTTTGTCTTTCAACCGGGACCAGTGTTTACCAATGTGCTGTTAGCAGATGAAATCAACCGAGCCACGCCCAAAACGCAATCTGCGCTGCTAGAAGCCATGCAAGAACGGTCAGTGACGGTATCAGGGGAGCAGCACGCACTACCAGTGCCATTTATTACCTTGGCAACCCAAAACCCGCTCGAGATGGAGGGTACCTACCCCTTACCCGAAGCACAACTAGACCGCTTTTTGTTTAAAATTATGATTTACCGACCTAATGAAGAAACTCTCAAACGTATTTTGCGTACCACAACGGGCAGCACCGAGGGAAGCATTTCGCCAATTTTTAGCTGCGAGGAACTTTTGGAGTATCAGCAGCTACTGCGGGCCGTGCCAATTGCTGAGCGGGCGCTGGACTACGTCGTGCAGTTGACCGAAGCGAGTCATAATCACCCGCTACTACGACTAGGAGCCAGCCCACGTGGCGCACAAGCGATGGTATTGGCTGCTAAAGGTTACGCACTCACGGCTGGTCGGCCAAATGTAGAGCTTGAAGACATCCGCCGGGCCATATTACCTGCGTTGCGGCACCGCTTGTTATTGGGTTTTGAAGCTGAGGTGGAAGGGCGCAATGTGGATGATATTGTGCTCGAGCTACAACAACAAGTTGACCAAGTTAGCGCGTAACACCTGTGATTAGCACCCGCACCCGCGCTCTACTTGACCGCTATACGCTGGCCTCAAAAGCTTTGTCGGTAACATCTGGTGAGCGCAGTGCCAGCGAAGCAGGGCAAAGCGTGGAGTTTTACGACTTTCGCCAGTATCAAGCTGGTGATGAATTACGCTATGTCGACTGGAAGGTTTACGGGCGCACTGGGCGGCTGTACACGCGCCTCTTTCAAGCAGAACGCACCATGAGCATTCATGTGCTGCTGGAC
>CAZMCW010000184.1:6997-9450 GCA_964564405.1 uncultured bacterium | reverse complement strand
GCCAGCAAGCTAGCAACCACGGCGTGCCAGTGATTGAAGCAAGTGACCTCGACCAAGCAACTCAGCGAGTGCTGGAACTCTGTCTGAAAGTTGCCACGCCTGTGCCTGAGGACAGTCAACTTATTGAGCAGGACACCCACATGCCTGAACAAACGCCGCCGTCAGACATGCTTCCTCAACCACCTGTACCTCAATCATCTGTAGAGGCTGCCTCAGCTGAAACAACGCTTACAGATACTCCCTCACTTGAAACGACAAAACCTGCTGACGATGCACCAAATAAAGACGTACCTGCCATCACTAAAGTGGCTGTAGATTGATGCTGCTAACGCATTACGCATACTAGGTAAGTTAGTTGGGTCAATGCCTAAAATACGAACTGCCTCGAGCTTACCCGCTGGTTTTGTCATCACGGCACTTTTGGGCTTTATCTTGGCTGTGTAGATAGTGGCGTACACTGTTGCCGAGAAAGTACCTGCCAAGGTTGTCTGTAATGTCATCGGATGCATGCCTTCGATAAGACACTGTTTGTCGGTGGGGTGCCATTTGCTGTGGGTGTGAAGGATGTGACGTGACGGCGAGTGCTGCTCACCTAAGATAAAAAGTACGCGGAAGGTGCCAAGGTTACAGAAGGTGCCAAGGTTGCAGAAGGTGCCAAGGTTGCAGAAGGTGCCAAGGTTGTCGTGGAGGTTGTTGTGTGCAACTGGCGATGATCAACGTAGGTGATGACATCAACCGCGTCATGACTATGACCAAACCCATTACAAATACGCCGTTTATACGCCCAGTGAGCTCTCCAGTAAACTCTAGAGCTCGCCGTCAAGCAGGTGTTGAAGGGCTAGCGTCTGTGCAGCAGTTTCAAGATGTGAATGCTAGAGACCCTGCTCAAAACCCTGCTCAAAATCCTCAAGACAACTTAGACGCAGCTACCGAACAAGGCTTTTGGAAACACAACAGAAAAGCCAGTGGCAAATCTACTCAACCATCCAGCAAAGCATCTTCTGGCAAGCCTGCACAACCTCGCCGTAAACCAGCGGCTAGACAGCGTACTCAAAAGCGCACGCGAAAGCGTACTCAACAACATGCTGGGGCAAGCATCCAGACGCCGTCCCGTGTCAAGTCAAGTGCTATCGACCTACGCGCCCTCACCAAACGCTACGGTGCACGCACTGTTGTGCGCAGTGTTTCACTAAAAGTGGCTACTGGCAGTATTTACGCGCTAGTTGGCGCAAATGGTGCAGGCAAAACAACCGTTATGCGTATGGCGACGGGGTTAGCCTACCCAACGGCTGGGCAAGTGCGTTTGCTGGGACAAAGTCCGTTTGACGACGCACGCATTAAGCAGCACATTGGCGCTGTGGTAGAAGCGCCAGCGGCCTTTTACCCTTACATGAGCGGACGTGCCAACTTGCAACTGCACGCGCGCCTACTGGGTAAGCGCAGCCGGGCCAAAGGGCGTTTGGTGGCGATGCTGGATAGGCTCGAGCTCCTCACCGCTGCCGACCAAAAAGTGGCCACTTACAGCCTCGGGATGCGGCAACGTTTGGGCTTAGCTGCGGCACTTCTAGGTGATCCCAAGGTGCTCATGCTCGATGAACCTGCCAGCGGTATTGACCCCTTAAGCGTGAACCTCATCTACCAAGTGCTTAAAGAAGCGGCTGCTGACGGCTGTGCGGTGCTACTTTCCACCCATCATCTAGATGACGTCACGGATTACTGCGATGTAGTCGGCATGTTGGACGCAGGCAGTTTAGTACGTGAAGTTCCCCTCGCACCCTTGCGCCACAAGTATCGTGCCCATGTCTCGCATGCAGCCAAAGCCGCTGAGGCCTTAACCACCTGGGGCGGTGTAAGTGAGGTTCAGCAAGAGGCTACCAGTGTCACGTTTAGCACGCCTGAACGCCGTAAGTTGGGGCAAGTTTCGTTTTGGCTGGCTAAAGCAAGAGTGGCACTGTATGATCTGCAACCGGTTCGCTTTGACCTTAAACGTGAATTAGAAGATGCCCGTGAGCAAGCCCAACTGCTCAAAGATGATGGCCTCAGCAACAAGCGTCAACACCCTGAAATACCTGCTGATGACCTTGATAATCTGGACGTCCTACTTGACCTTGACGACCTTAATTTGGATGAGCCTACCCCCACTACAGACGGAGACACACGCGTATGACCCAGCTTTTACGACTCGAAGCCCAAAAACTGTGGCACTTGACCAGTTTGCGCTTTAGTTTGGTGCTGTTTCTGGTGTTTCCGCTTTTATGGGCTTATGCACCAGGAATTTTTAACGTCTATGGCTTTTTTGTGGTGTCTGGCTTTCAGGTGCCGGGTTTGGTGCTGCGCTCGAGCATGGAATTTTTACTCCCTCTGCTCGTAGCTATTGCTAGCGCGGAACTGTTTGGGCTAGAGATCAACTACGGCACGCTGAGGACGATTTTGTTACGGCCGGTCTCGAGGGG
>CAZMCW010000184.1:0-6987 GCA_964564405.1 uncultured bacterium | reverse complement strand
ACATGTTACTAGCGCTGTCGCTCATTGCCGGAGTATTTGCAGGCTACGGACCGTTTCAAGGTGGCACAGGCGTGGGTGCAAGTGGTCTGGTTGGGTTTGGCACCATACTGCCGGGGGACGCTTTTGTGGAACTGGTACGTGCCTACACCATTGCAGCGTGCAGCCTCATTCCTATTGGCTTACTGGCACTCCTTGGTTCGGTGTTACTCATGCGGGCAGGCGCGGGTGCACTAGCTGCGTTAGCGGTCTTAATTGTGGTGCGCTTGTTGGTGGTATTTCCAAGGCTCGAGCCTTTCCTGCTCACCAGCCAACTCGACGCCTACTTGCGTGCTAGCCAAGGCGTAGGACCAAGTTTGCTGTACATCTTCATCCACGCGTTAGTGTTTGCGACGGCTGCCGTGCTTATTTTTGATCGCAAAGACGTGTGAAGTCCCAACGTATTCTCTGAATTTATAAACTATGTGCAGGTAGTCTATGTTGATACCTGTGAACACACCTCCTCGCAAACCAAAGATGGTAAATGCCTTCTGGATGCTTCTTGGTGGATTTATTGTTGTAGCCGCTGCTGTCTGGCTCATGTACATCGTTTTGTTCTATAAGCTAAATGATGATTATTGGTCGAGGAGTTTGTCTGGACTTAGAGGCTATGTCAATGGCTTCAATATACAAATCTTACTAGCTGCTTGGGCAGCGGGTGTGTTGTGGTTTGCTTGGTTGAGAACTCAGTACAAGCAATGGATATTTAACGTTTTTGCAACCAGCTTGCTGCTTCCCGTAGCTTTGCCACTAATATTTGTATCTCCTTTCGCTTTCTTTATTCTAGCTGTTGGTGGTCACATGTTTTGGGCGCTTTTACTAATCATTCCCGTACCCATTGCAACTTACTTACTGATGGTTTTTATTGTCAGGAAGGTTCCTGAGTTATCTCTTTCGATAAAAACTTTTTCAAGAATTGTGCTGTTAGCAGGTCTTACATTGTGCTTTTTAGTGTCCCCATTTCATAATCAAAGATTACGCACTTTGTCTGAAACGCGGCGACATCAGCGGGCTGTAAACTATTTTGGCGAAACGTACCTACAAGCTTACGAAACAATTCAGACGTGCCCTAATTTTCTTCTATTTTCGGGTGAGTTACATAGTTTTGTGCCAGCCTTGGAAAGCGCAAGTGAAATAGATATGGTGAGCCTTCATGAAACGTCATCTCTCTGGTATACGTTTGACTTTGTAGGTGAGTTAACATCCGGTAAGGCTGAGTTGTCAGTTTGGTTTGATTCAAGTTGGAATGACGTGTATTTTTATATGAGCTATGACAGAAACAGACATAGGACACTTGAATGTGACGCACTGAATCGTCAATTTGAACGGCTATGGCATTGAAGTTGTACACACAAGGGTCTTGGCACATGGCATTTATAGCAGCGTTTTGGCTGATGGTGATGTTTCTACACAAGTGTCAGCAAAAATTTGACATGATGGTATCAACGAGACGGTATTACATAACAACCCATACGAACCATACGAATATCAGAAATCGAAACACCTATAGCTGAACTTAGGAAGGACCCTGCACTCATGATCTGTGCGCTTCACAAAATCAAACCACTGGTACGCTACACGATTGTATTCATGACAGTATTGCTTGTCGCGATTTACATGAGCGCCTTTGCTCAAACTGTCACGGTTCAAGTTGCAGCCCTGTCCGACGAAACGGCTGCCATCAACTTACAACGTGATCTGGTCAATCAAGACTTCCCGGCCTATTTAGAAAGTGTGGAAACTGAAACTGGCTTTTTGTACCGCCTTCGGGTGGGTGCATTTGGAGATCGGGATGCTGCTGTGCTGTACGCAGCTGAACTGGCGAAACGCATTCCCGGCAGTGAACCAATCCCCGCGACGGCTGGACAACTGTTGCCGCCGGGTATTGCGCCGCTGCTACCTCGAGTTGTCGCCCGCTACCCTTATGAACCGCTTACAAGTGAGTTACGGGTGGTGCGCTGGGGCGACGGTTACGCGTTGCGCTTTCAGGACTCTGCAGATGGAGAACCGCTCGAGGCAGAGTACCGCATCCTTATACCAGGCCTAGATAGTTTGCCCTTTTTAGCCTGGCGTGCTGCGCCAGACATGAGCCAGATGCCGGACACTCAGCCAGTATCAGAAACAATGACTTCAGAAACGACGATGTCAGAAACGACGATGTCAGAAACGACGATGTCAGAAACGACGATGTCAGAAACAGCAACATCAGAGAGTACAACATCAGAAAGTGATGAGACAGAGACAACGTCCATGGAGGCTGACTCAGACGTAGATGCTGATACATCAACAAGCTCAACTGAGACCATGACAACCTCACCTGAAGCTAGTAGCCAAGCTGCACCCCAATCTGTACCCCAATCTGTACCCATGCTAGATAGTAACGACGCTTGGAGTTTGCGCGTCAGCAGCATTCCTCTGGCACCAGACACCAGTAGCGGCCTAGGTCGGGATGACGCGGTGGCAGCTAGCCTCGCCCAAGTGGCCCGCACAATGGAGCTAGATGTTGCCACGGTAAGCGAATTTGTACGCTACCCGGTAGACGGCGGTGCGCCTTTTTTGGTCATTGTTGAACGCTACAACATCCTCACGGGGGCAACTCAAAGTTATGATGCCCTGGGGGATGTACCAGATGGCATGAGCGCACCAGCCGGCCCTGGCCTCACCTGGTACGCGCGGGCGGTGCCGGAAAACTTGCCGATGAGTATTGGTGAGACGGTGCTCGAGCCTCGAGCCATTTTAGGCCTCAACCGCAGCCTCACCTTGCTCCCCGCAGCAGACGAACTTATGCTTGCTGGAGACGCTTGGCAAGCCTCTGCAGAAGACGGCTTTACGCGTATTGACCTAAGCAGTGGTGCGTCATGGCGGGCTGTGGTGGGCTTCCCGCTGTGGGCAAGCAGTGAGTATTTACTTGCGTTTGCCAACGATGAACTGGTGGTGTATTACTTACAGTAGCAACATGACCGGGTAAAGTCTTGGTTGCAAAAAAGGTATTTGGGAAGGCATCAAGCTCTAACAACATCAGACAAAAGTTAACCTTTGAATCAATATAGTGCTTTGTAAACCTGCTGAGGATATAGTCTTCAGTAGGTTTGTCAGTGAGATACAAGCCACGTTATTGAGACCATGTTATGAAACTATCGCCAAAAAAGAATGCGTATAGCGTTTTCACGAGTAACTGCCACAGGCAGTTGCGCGTGCGACCTAGGGACCTAGGGGAGTAGAAATCAACCCGCTTAGTGTGGGGGAACTTAATCCTGGAACTGCTAGTACAAGGAGGCCTTATCTTTAACGGGTGTTATAGGATAGACCTATGACGCAAAGGCTGAGCCAAAGCTATATCATCTGTAGCAATAATGGCATCATTTTCGTAGGTGACACGCGTAGGGATGCAATCTTATGAACATCATTATTGTTGGTGCCAACGACACTGCTGAGCAAATTGCGGACGCACTCTACTATGGGCACAACGTTACTATTTTGGATAATGATCCAGACGCAGCTGAGATATTTGAAGCTATGGATGTACAAGTGATGATCGGTAATGGCGCAGACCCCAAAGCCCTGCGCGAAGCTGGCGCGGAAAACGCCGACGCGCTCATTGCGTGCACCATGAACGACGATGTGAATGTGCTGTCTTGCTTAGCAGCCAAAGGCCTCGGCACCCAGCAAACGATGGCATTTGTAACTCGCGAACGCTATATTGAAGCGTTTTCACAAGAAGGACCAATGGAAAGCGTGGGCTTGGTGATTGACCGCATTTTGTGGCCACAGCGCACGCTGGCAAATCAGATTGTGGACATTGTGCAAGTTCCCCGGGCGCTAGATAGTGCGCTGTTTGCCAACGGCAAAATCAAACTGCTCGAGTACCGCCTAGAAGTCCACGACCCCCTTACAAATATTCCTTTAAGTGAACTTGATCTACCGCAGAGCGTGTTAGTTGCTGGTACCATTCAAGATGATTACTTTGTAGTGCCCTCTGGACAAACCGTACTGCACGAAGGCGACCGGGTTATTTTTATGGGTACCGTGCAAAGTATGCGCCAGATCGAAGCTGCGTTTGCCCCTAAAAAGCGCAGCATGAACGTAACCTTGGTAGGTGGCGGCAACGTAGGGTCGATGGTTGCTGAGCAGTTGCAAGCCGGCCGCACCAACATCACCATGATTGAAGCCAACGAAGCGCGCGCTGAAACCTTAGCTGAGCGCTTACCTAGAGTGACCGTACTCAAAGGTGACGGCACAGATTTGGACTTGCTCGAGCAAGAACGCATGGAAGACTCCGACGTGCTGGTGGCCATTACCGATGACGACGCTAAAAACCTGCTGGTGTCGTTACTTGCCAAAGAACTAGGTATTCCCAAGGTGATTACGCGGGTGAGTAGCGCTGGCAACCGCCGCTTGTTTCAGCGCTTGGGGATTGACAGCCCGCTGGCAGCCTACACCGTCGCGGTACAAGAGGTGCTCAACTGGCTTCACTTACATGATGTTGACCATCTTGCTAGCATTGAAGGTCGCGCGGACGTGCTCGAGCTAATCTATCCACACGAGTGCCAAACGGGTAAACTTAGCGACCTAGGCACCCCCCCCAACAGTCTCATTGGCGCAATTGTGCGCAAAAATAAAGTCATTATTCCCAAAGGGGAAACGCGCATTTTGCACGGCGACCAGCTTTATATTGTCACCACGCCAGACAACGTTGACGCGGTGCACGACTGGCTCGAGCCAAAACAACTTACCTTTTAAGGGTCATTGACCTCACAACCATGCCTTTACAAACCCCAACCCTCAGCACCGCGCGTTTACGTTTGCGTCCGTTCACAGAGGCAGATACAGACGCCATCTTTAACCTGCAAAGCAACCCCCAAGTGCTCCGTTATTGGGACGCACCCCCGTGGCGAGAACGCGCCCAAGCAGAACGGTTTATTGCTAGGTGTGTGCAAATGGCGCAAGAAGACAGAGGCATTCGGCTAGCACTCGAGCGCAGCGAAGATGATGTGTTCATCGGCTGGTGTGCGTTGTTTCGCTGGAACCCAGAGTACCGTAGTGCCGGGATTGGCTATTGCCTCAGCGAAGCGGCGTGGGGTCAAGGCTTTGCAACGGAGGCTGCTACTGCTTTGCTTTAGTGGGCGTTTGATACGCTTGACCTCAACCGGGTTCAGTCCGAGACAGACACGCGCAACATAGGCTCAGCGCGGGTGCTGGAAAAACTTGGCTTTGTGCGTGAAGGAACCTTACGAGAAGATTGCATTGTGAACGGTGAGGTGTCGGATTCTTGGGTGTATGGGCTGTTGCGGCGAGAGTGGGTTGCAGCACGTGACTAGCGACACCGCCAAACGTTATTAGCTGTTCAGGTTGTGCCTTTTTCTTGGGCAGCCCGTTCCAAGTTCAGCGCCAAAAGCCGTTCCAAAATTGTTTCTTTATCCACTTCCCAATCGTCCCAGCCGTAGGCGGCAGCCACAGCAGCGTCTAGCCGTTCGTGGGCAACCAGCAGGGCATAGACTGGATTAGCGCTATCGCGTGAGGCGCGCAGGTCGGTGAGTTTGTTATAGAGCTTGGTCATGGTGAGGTTATCGTCTTTTTCAAGTAAACCTTGCCGCGTTTCATCCAGATATTTTGCCCATTTGCTGATGTCGGCGTGTTGGGCGTCGGTGGGTTCTGGGAAGGGGAAGGTTTCAAAGCAGGTGCTTGGGGTGTAACGTGGATCGTTGCCTTTGCCAAGCCAAGTACCTACTGATAATGCCCAAATTTCATGGATTCTAGAATGTAAAACTCCAAAAGTGTAATCATCGTCTTTGCCTATAACAGCAATTGCTTTATCAGGTAAAACATTGGTAGGTAAAAATCTCCAAACACGATGTTTTGCAACAATACATGTGCAAATGTACCGTTTTTTGTCTTTAAATGCTGCTCGCATAGCAGGGCGTGTGTCGTGATGACGCCACCAGTAAATACGATGAGCATTACGCCTAGCATTATCGCGTACAGGTTTAACTTTTTCTTGAACGTGTTGAAAGGGTACGAGGTACTCAGATGCTTCTTCCTGTGACATTTGGAAAAAATCAATGAGCCACACATCACGAGGCTTATCCATCAAATCTCTACCATTTACATAAGGTTTAAGCACATCCTTATTGCTCATTCCATCCGGATTAGGTAGATCAAACCATGCTTGAGCAGTTTCATGAGGAATATCGAATGCCCCACCTCGCTGGATACCTATAAATGAAATTTTAGCATTTGAATGCAATCGTTTTGCCTTACTTACATCGACACCCTTCTTTAAAAAAGGAGTGATATTTGAAACTTGTGACCCATTGAGTATCTTTTTTGTTTCTTCGCCTTTATCAAACCCAACGATGCTAACTCTTACTGCTGCACCTTCAAGTGTCCACGCCTCATCACTCCACGCAAGAAAAATGTCACCAGTGTTTTTAATGGCTGTGAGAACTTTGCTGTTTTCACCCATTCCAATGCTATTGGTTGCAATCAGACCAGCTCGTTGTGTCTTATCTTCTGCAATTTGCGCTCGAGCTTTTTCAAACCAATAACAAACAAAGTCAGAGCTTCCAGGAATACGACCCTCAAAAAGATCGCGTAGTGCTTCAACATAATCATGACCTAGCTCGCCACGCATTTTTCGGTCGCCCAAAAACGGCGGATTCCCAACGATGTACTCCGCCTCAGGCCACTCCGCCTCACTACCATCCTCATTCATCAGCGCGTCCTGCAAACGAATGTTGTCTAACTTTTCTAGCACAGGCGTCTGCCGGTTGCGAACCCCGTTTAAGTGGTTCCATTGTAAATAGCCAATCCACACCACAATGCTGGCTAACTCGTGCGCAAATAGGTTCTTCTCTAAGCCGTAAAACTGCTTGGGACTTAGCAGCGGCAAGGCAGGTACATCTATGCTCTGGGCAAAGGTGATGACCTGCTTTTCTAACTCTTTAAGTTGCT
>CAZMCW010000183.1:9066-9492 GCA_964564405.1 uncultured bacterium | reverse complement strand
CGTGGTGATGATAGTGCTGCCGCCGGGTGAGCCAACTGCAAACGCAGGTAGACCGTTGTTGAGCACAATCGTAGGCGACATCGATGAGCGTGGGCGCTTGCCAGCTGCGACGCTGTTGGCAGCTTCCGGGTTGCTGCTAAAGTCGGTCAGTTCGTTGTTGAGCAAAAAGCCACGCCCCGGCACGACCATGCCACTGCCACCCGTTGTTTCAATCGTAAAGGTGTAACTGACAATATTGCCGTTACTGTCTGAAGTGGTGAGGTGCGTAGTACTGACGCCCTCGGTATCCGTAAGTAAAGTGCTGAAAGCCATACCTGTTCCATCTTGAAACGCGAATGGATCGCCCGGCTCAGGGCTATCGCCAGCGGTTTCAGTGATGAGCGCACGGCGGGTGGCCGCAAAGTCATCACTTAACAGTCCTTCTAT
>CAZMCW010000183.1:0-9056 GCA_964564405.1 uncultured bacterium | reverse complement strand
GTCGCTGTCTGCCATGTAAGCACCACGGTCACTGTAGGCGAGGCGGCTGGCCTCGATCATGTAGTGGAGGGCTTGTTCTCTGGGCAAACTGCCGAGGTCGTAACCTTCCAAAATATTGAGGATGAGCCCGACGGTAAGACCGCCGCTCGAGGGTGGCCCCATGCCATATACTTCAAAGCCACGATAGTTTGCAACGGTAGGTTCACGGATGAGGGCTTCATAATTTGCCAAATCAGCTACAGTCATATCCTGCGAGCGCACGGTGAACGCTGGTTCAGCAACCGTTTTGGGGTCGCTCACAGTAGCAACAATGTCCTCAGCAATTTCGCCATTATAAAAAACGCCAATGCCTTCGCGGGCAATCAAGCGGAAGGTTTCAGCGAGGTCAGGGTTGCGGTGAATGTCACCAGCTTGGGGCGGGTTGCCTTCGTCATCGTAATAAAGAGCAACTGTGTCTGGGAAGGTGGAAAAGCGTAGAAAGTTAAAGCCTGGATCGCCCTCCGGCTCACTAGGCGCGCCCGCCTGAACCGCAAATGTCTCAGTGATGGGAAAGCCTGCCTCAGCAATTTCGATAGCTGGTTCTAGCAGATCGTCTAGCGGTCTACTGCCGTATTCGTTTAAGGCAAGTTGCCAGCCAGCGTGCCCGGTACACCTACGGAGAGGCCGCTCGAGATACGTTCGGGGAAAAATCCAATAGGCTCGCCGTCTTCCAAAAACATATCTGGCGTAGCCGCCGCAGGTGCCGTCTCGCGTGAGTCAATGGTCACCACGCGGCCTTCATCTGCCACATAAATCACCATAAATCCACCACCGCCGATGCCTGCGCTAAATGGGTTAGTCACGTTGATGACGGCTGCTGCTGCAATCGCTGCATCAATGGCGTTACCCCCTTCGCCAAGTACGTCCAAGCCTGCTTGGGTTGCAAACGCATCTACCGATGCCACCGCGCCACCTGTACCCGAGGCAGTCGTAGCCAAATTGGGGCGGGTGAGGGGTTCGGGTGGCATGGGTGGTTCTGGTTCTGGGTCAACATCGTCACTGCTACATGCAACAAGGACAAGCGCAGCTAAAAGTAGCCACAACAAACGTTTCATCATGAGACCTCCTTAAAGAAATGCTCATTGTAATTTAACGAACAAGTCGGAGGTTCATATGTGGCTAGCGTCGCAAATATGCGTGCATGTGCCTACTCTGAAGGCAACAAGCATAATAAAAGCCCCTGCAATCAGGGGCTTGGCAAAATGTGAGTAGTAAATTAAAGAGGTTCTGGTAAAGGCCAAGTTATAACACCTTGTCTGATGACTAGTGCTTCACTGGGGATGCCCGCAGCAACTAATGTACGTCTGATAGTTGCACTCGCTTCATCGGTGGTAGTGGATGTATCCACTACAATCTTGTTGGTACTTTCCTTAAAGTCAACACCTACAGCGTCTATTTGGTCTGAAAACATGAGCGAAGATGCTATAAGCTTCCAGTGATACATCTGCCGAGCGTCGTACTCTGCATCATGAAACACAAAACTAGGAAAGTCGTCACCTCGCATGAGTTTTAACATGCCATGGACATTATCAGTAGACCTATCCATGATTGGTGTAGCCCCTTCGAGGTTTGGATAAGGTGTATCTGCTGGTAGGGGCACACCACCCGTAGGAACAGGGCTGCGTACAACGACATATTGTCCATCATCGATATAGATGCCAGCAAAGCCAGGCATCTGTTGGGCGGTGAGCGCAGATGTTGCATCAGGGTCTATAGATGCGTCAGCCCTATTTTGCCACTCTTCTAGTGTCATACCAGCTATTTCAGGCTCATCTGACTCAGGTGGTAGTGATGTTCCGCTAGAACAAGCCGTTATCATCCCAAGAATTATTAGAGCAAAAACAGCGCGTTTGTAGGTCACAATTTTCCTCCAATCTCATAAATAAGCCTACAGCAATAATCATCGTTTTACGTTCATCAAACTTCGCTGAGAATAATCTGCAAATCGCTGAACGGCGTACACAGTGTTGTGACGAAATATGCTCTAGTAAAGACATGTTGCGCGCAATGATTCCCCTAGAACAAGGTAAATGGTTTGTACTCGCGGCCTCGAGCCTCGGGGCGCTACTCGCAGCCGTCATGGCTACGGCAGTTAATATTATGCTGCCACAGCTCGAGAGCATCTTCAACGTTGAGTTTGCACTTGTTCAGTGGGTGCTGTTATCGTTTTTGCTGGCTAACATCACGCTATTACCTATTCTGGGACGACTTGCCGACGTGTTGGGGCGCAAGCAGATGTTTACAGTGGGTTACGGCGTGTTTACGTTAGGATCACTTGCGTGCGCGCTCTCGAGCAATATTTGGATGCTTGTTGCTATGCGTGTTGTTCAAGGGATTGGCGCGGCCATTATTACAGCGCTTGGGTTTGCGCTAATTACCAACACGTTTCCAACTCATGAACGTGGTAAGGCTATTGGCATTAACGGTGCGGTACTTTCTGCGGGCGTTGTGATTGGCCCAACCTTAGGCGGGTCATTGTTAGAAATGTTTACGTGGCGATACGTGTTTATGTTGGGGCTGCCGATGGGAATTATTGGCACATTCTTGACCGTTGCCGTTGTCCCTAACGACAAACCCATATCAGGGCAACGCTTTGACATTGCTGGTGCGCTTACCCTGTTTGTGACATTGTTGAGTTTATCGCTGGCCGTCACGATGGGACAGCAAGTGGGGTTTACAAGCGCGTTGGTACTTCAACTTTTTGTAGCGGCAGCGCTCGCAGGGACGCTCTTTGTACGGGTTGAACTGCGCAGTCCGCACCCTGCCATTGACTTGCGGCTTTTCCAAAATAGTGAATTAAGTGTGGGATTGTCTGCTGGTCTGGTGGTATTTGTATGCATTTCTGGCGCTATTTTTGTAGCACCCTTTTTTTTGCAAAACGTGGTTGGTTACAACGCACAACAAACCGGTATGCTCATGTCAGTTGTGCCAATTTTTCTCGTTGTCATTGCGCCGATTGCGGGCAGTTTATCGGATCGCTACGGTGCACGCCCCATTACAATTGCAGGCTTGTGTTCCCTGCTAATTGGTTACACAGCCATTCGTACACTCACGCCCGATGTCACGCCACTTGGCTATATTTTGCGGTTTCTGCCCATTGGCATTGGTATGGGAACGTTTCAATCGCCTAATAACAGTGCCATTATGGGCGCAGTTCCCAAAGCGCAGGCGGGTGTTGCGGGCGGTCTACTTGTGATGACGCGTACTTTTGGGCAAACGGTAGGGGTAGCCGTGCTAGGCTCGCTATGGGCAACGCGGGTGTTGGCTCGAGCAGGCACAACTACCATCGCCCCAACCGAGGCTAGTGGTATCATTCAAGTAGACGCTATGCGCGACATGCTCATCATCAACCAAGCACTTATTGTGTTAGCGCTAGGCTTGTGTTGTTGGGATGTGTGGCAACGGCGACAAGCGCGCCGGCAAGCACACAATCCCAAGCCTGTGGCACTCAACTGATCGTCATTCAGTATCTATACTCTCTAACCTTAAATTTGATCTGGGTTGTTCAACATGCTTAAACTAGGCTGAGTCCCCACGCCATCAACCCGCCAAGTAAGGTGTACCCCAAGCAAATTCCCAACGTGCGCCGCAAAACAGCACCCTCTTCACCAGTTAATGCAACTGTCGCACTCGCTGCAATAATATTGTGCGGGCAAATCATGTTGCCTACCGCAGCGCCAAAACCCTGCACACCTAAAATAGTGAGAGGCGATAAGCCTAGATCGTTAGCGGTTGCAAACTGAAAATCACTAAATAAAATATTGGACGCCGTCGCGGAGCCTGTTACAAAGGTTCCCAAAATGCCTACAAACGGTGCCAACAACGGCCAAATGCTACCTAACGAGCTTGCTGCACTGGTTGCCAAGGTGCTAATCATCGTTGCGTGGACCATAAGGCGCGATAAGCTAAGCATCACCAGTAGTGCCACGGCCACACCTACAAGTTGCTGGCTGGCTGCTGCTAGCGCTGAACGGACGTCTTGCTTACTGGCACCTTGCCAGACAGCCCCTAGACCAAAACTGACGGCTAGTAATGTGCCAGGGTGATAGAGCAGTTCCATGCTGCCGCTAAATGTGGCTGCCAGGGACCACTCGAGCACAACCGCGCGTAAGATGCTCGAGACAGGCGCAATCAACCGTGTGACCAGCACCAGTGCCACCAACACCAAATACGGTGCAGCTGCTTTTAAAATGTTGGTGGGCGTTAAGTCTGGTTCGCTAGTGGTGTCATCTTTTGTTTTGGGTGAGGCTGTTTCAGATGAGGTTGTCTCGGTTGAAGCTGCCTCGAGCGTCTTAGATCCAAACCGCAACCACAACATCACAAAACTGATCGCACCTACTAAGGAACCTGCCAAGGTTGGCAACTCTGGACCAATAAACCGCGCCAACACGTAAAACGGCACAAAAAAACAGGCTGAGGCAATGAGTGTCCAGACCCACAACTTAGGGAACGGGTGCATCGACCTAGCGCGACTTACTAGGTACATGATGGCAAACGCAATCAGTGAGCCTAGAACAGCTTGGTAGCGAGCGGTTGCTTCGGAAAGCGCTAGAGTATCTAGTCCTGTTGCAGCAAACTGTGGGAGCATGGGTGTGCCTACCGCCGCAAACGATACCCCCACGGCGTGCCCAACAAGCACAATGGCGACAGCATCTACTTTGCCAAAACCAGCACTGACCAAAAATGGCGCAGCTAGGGCCGCTGAGGTGCCAAAGCCAGCTGCACCTTCTATAAACAGCGCAAAAAACCAAGCGACTAAAAAGGTGAGTATGCGGGGGTCGCTCGAGACCCTCGCCATCACTCGGCGCAGCGTGGTAAGCCCGCCTGTACGTAGTTGCAACTGATAAATAGCCAGCGCCGGCAAAATAACCCACAGAATGGTGAGCGTCGTAAAGCCAGCTTCAGCGCCAACACCTAAAAAGCTCGTTGGAATGCAAACACGCTGAGCGCAAGCACAATCGCCAGCACCAAACCCGTTGCCCCCGCTTTGGCTGCTGACCAGCCAAGTCCCAACATAAGGACCAAAATAACCACAATCGGCGACCCAGCCGCCAAGGTAGAAGTGAGTGTCATGCGTTACGATACAGGCCTTTGAAGTGCTGTCTGTGTCAGCTAAAACGCACCTTGATCTGGCATCAAATGGTTAGTCTACATATCAAGCTATCAAAGATATCTTAGGTCTAAGATTAGTTCCAGCGCAATCTTAGGTTGTGTGCCACCGAGCGATGTATTTTACGTCCTGTATGAGGATTTTCTCAACATCGTGAAGGCTTATCACCATTGACAACAAGCGGTTTGCGTGTGATACACTCTGTATACAATCAACCCATATAAAGGAGAGTACCGATGAAGAAAACGTCTTTAAGCGGCTTCATGCGTTGGCTTTGCGTGCTGACTGTGGCTATGTCCCTTACGCTCGCTGCTGCCCAAGAAGATCACCCTCTAGCAGGCCAATCTATTGAGATGGCTGTACTAGGCATTGGTGGCTGGTTACCTAGCAGTCTAGGTGCCGAAATGGCCCAAGAACTATTTGCACCGTATGCCGCTGAAAACTTTGGCTACGAAGTGTCGTTCAGCTTTGCGGAAGCACCTTTTTCACAGCTTTTCCAGCGGGCTGCTGCGTCACTATCAACCCGCTCGAATGAATTTAACATCATCATCAGTGACAGCCAGTGGTTGGGTGCGTTTGCTGAACCCGGCTGGATTGTCAACATGAACGAGATCATTGCAGAAAATCCCGAACTGGATATCGAGTGGTATAACGATATCGTCGTAAGCACCTACATGACCTATCCGGATGAAACCGACCAACTTTGGGGTTTACCCCAAGAAGGTGATGTGATGGTGCTCTTCGTCCGTCAGGATTACTTGACTGATCCGGCTGAGCGCGAAGCGTTTGCAGCTAGCCACGATTTTGAGTTGCCGCAAACTTTTGAAGACTGGGAAAACGTCACCATGACCCAGTATGAGCAAATTGCGGCGTTTTTCACCCGTCCAGATGATGAACTATATGGCACGGCTAAGCAGTACGCTCGCGAATACGACTATGCGTCCATGAACTTGTATCCATTTATGTTCTCACTTGGTGGGGATATTTGGGATCCTGCCACAGGGCAAATTGAAGGCATCCTCGACAGTGATGTGAACGCTGATGCCATGGTGTGGAATAAGCGCATGCTCGACTACATGCCACCTGGCGCACAAAACTACGGCATTGCTGAAATTGTCGATATTTTTGCGCAAGGTCAAGTTGCAACTGCTTTCCAATGGGCAGCTGTTGGGCTTGGTATGATTACCGAAGAAATTGCTGATGACGTGCTCGTTGTGCCACCACCCTTATTTGAACGCGCTGATGGCACGCTCGACCGCACCTACTCAATGGGCGGACAACCTTGGGTGATTAACGCTTACAACACCCCCGAGCAAATGCGTGTTGCTATTGACTTCCTCAAGTGGTGGTACTTACCTGAAACACAGCTCGAGTTTGCGATGCGCGGTGGTAATCCTACCGACGCCCTGACGCTCAATGCTGAAGGTTTCGACGACATCAACCCCTGGAACCGCGCTTACCGTTATATGTTGCAAGATGACCGCGCTCGCGATTTCTGGCACGAGCCAACCTACTCGGAAATGCTTGCTACCCAGCAAGAAGGCTTCACAGCATTCTCGTCTGGTCAGGTAGATGATCCTGCTAACGTGCTCAAGTGGATTGCTTGCCAACAGCAAGAAATTCTGTTTGATGCTGGCCGCACCGAAATTGAGCCATCCTCTGAATGCCGCCGGGTGCGTTTGCGCTAGACCGCTAAATTCTTATTCTTGATCGTTATGGTGAGTGGGGAGACCTGCTCGCCATTTTTTTACGGTAGGCGTTATCTGGTCATATAAACATCATCAGATCGAGTCATGTCGTAAGAAGTTAGACAAAACCCCTTCTAAACTTGACAGACCACCGCGTGTATCTTATAATATTGACCGACTGGACGGTTATTTTAGGAGAGAAGATGCCACGACCTGATGTAAGTGATGCACGTATTCCTCAGATTCTCGAAGCAGCTGCGCAGGTCTTTGCAAAGTATGGTGTTGATGGTGCTAGCATGACCCAAGTTGCTCAGCAAAGCAAGCTAAGTAAAGCAGCAATCTACCACTATTTTGAAAGCAAAGACACTTTAATTGAAGCCCTTGTCAAGCAACTTTTTAGTGCAGATATGCCTCAACTTAACCATATGCTGCATGCTGATGAACCTACCCTGATACGCCTACGCAACTACGTACAAAACTTGCTTGTGCTACTTACTGATCAACACCAGTTACGTACTGTTGTTACTGAATTGCGCGCTCGAGCAGCGCGTGTACCCGCCTTACAAGTTGTTGTAAGTCATTTTTTTAGTAACTACGTCAGCGCATTTGAAACAGTGCTAAGACAAGGTATTGCTAAGGGTGAAATTGCTGTTGATATAAATGTAGCTCTAACAGCCAACGCACTCGCTGCCATGATTGAGGGCAGTATTGTACTCGCATACAGTTTGGACGTACCGTTACAAGACATCTTAGTTAGCAATGTTGACATGTTTTTATCTCAACTCGAGGTTTAATTTTTTCTGTTTAAAATAAACCGTCCGGTCAGTTATTTTAGGAGGAACATATGTTTCAGTCAGCTCATCAAGATACATCAACCCAAGTTAACCCTGAGTTCACAACAAGGAGCACGCAAGATAGCGACATTATGAATGTGACTGCAAATACCATCATTAACTGGGATACGCCATCACCTCAAAATGCGCTTGACAAGTTGATTGGGCCAGGTGCAACACCACTCGAGAAAGCTTTACAATTTGTGCCCTCCCTAGGTGCAGCCGCCACCGTCACTCTAATGGCAACCCTCAACGCATGGGGATGGAATCCGTGGCAACTTGTGATTGCAAATGTGCTTGTTATTGATATTGTTGGCGGTTGTATTACAAACGCAACCAGTGCTGCCAAACGCTGGTATCACCGACCTGGTCAAAGATTGCGGCATCACCTCGAGTTTGTTGCGTTACACCTATTACAACCTTTGTTGCTCTTACTTTTTGCACCCCGATATTGGGCCTTTAGCTTGCTGGGGTTTGCTTACGTATTTTTAGCGTCACTTACTGTGCTTATGATGCCATTGTATACTCAGCGTCCATCAGCATTAATAGCATTACTTGGTGGCATTTTGCTGGCAATATATGTGTTGCCAACGCCACAGTATTTTGAGTGGTTTTGGTGTGGCTACTATGTCAAATTGCTGGTGAGCCACATTTTGCGTGAAGAACCATATCGCCCTGTACCATTAGCCCCTGAGTCATAACAACCTCACCAACCCTGTCTGTCTGCATAGGTCAGCAGTGCTTGTTTAGCGTCTTCTTTGGTGTGAATGTCACTGACGGCAACAGCCTCAGCAATAAACCGCAACGCTTCACCCACCTCGGGACCCGGCGTAAGCTCGAGCAAGTCCATCACCTCTTGCCCATTGAGTAAAGGTGCTGGCGTTGGCGCTTGATTGTTTGCAGCTAAAATACGCGCTACAGCCAAACGGTACGCTTGCCGTGCTGCATGGCTACTCTGCTTTCCCCTGGCAGCTTCACGGTCAGCGAGCATCACTTTAAGTAAATCGGGCAATATCTCCCTGCGGCGGTGAATAAAACGGCGAATAGCTTTGTCCTCTTTGGGTAAAGGCAACATGTGGTAGCGCACCAACGCACTAGCCTCGTCAACAACGGTATTGGGTTGACACAAGCGGCGCAGAATGTGCTTACAAAGACGCGCACCTTCTTTGTCGTGACTATAAAAATGAGTTTTGCCTGTTTCAGGATCGTGTGCGTGGCACATAGGCTTGCCGACATCGTGCAAAAGGGTTCCCCAGCGCAAAGCTAAGGAGGCATTTGGAAAGCCCAACAACAGTTGCCGTAGGGCCTCAATGTTGTGGTCAAGTACCTCGAGATGATGAAAGCCGCCTTGAACCAGCCCACGCCCTTCAGTGAGTTCAGGTAGGT
>CAZMCW010000182.1:0-9593 GCA_964564405.1 uncultured bacterium | reverse complement strand
TAATTGCCACTTTTCAACTTGGAGGTACTTAGTTGTGATTGAAGTTGATGAAATGATACTTATTATATCAGCACCGAAAACCGTTCACCACCCCACAGTGACCCTCCCTACAACTCCGTACAGTGAAGTCATGGCAACACCTAATCCTCAAAACTTTTCACCCGAAGACCTTGACCGTATCATCATGATGGCCTGGGAAGACCGCACCCCGTTTGAAGCTATTTACGCCCAGTTTGGGCTGACCGAAAATCAAGTGATTCAACTCATGCGACAAATACAGCCTCAGAAAACTTTTAAACGCTGGCGTATGCGGGCAAGTGGGCGCAAAACCAAACACAGCAAGTTGCGACCGGAAAATGTTAACCGCTTTAAGTCGGACGATCAAAAGTTTTAGTTCAAACGTTCATCACGAACGCGCACCACACATAAAAAAAGTAGCAGACAAACGTTACAGTCTGGCCTTAGGCTAAGTGCGTGAAACGCTTATGGATACTTTTAATGGTGATGGCGCTGGCGTTAGCAGCAGCTCAGCCCACAAATGGTCGCCGCGAGCGCTCCTTTTCAGAGCGGGTGCAATTTGCCGAAGACCGCGTATTGTTTGCTTTTTTAGATGACTTTACAGGTGCCATTGAACGGCACGACTGGGAGCACGTTTTAAGCCACTTCTACGAAGAAACCTACCTCATTCAAACCCAAGAATTTGGACTGGATGACGCTGAGTTTATTATTGGTGCTATGGGCTTGGATATGCTCGATAACGCGCTCATGCAAACAACAAGCGCTGAGTCCGGTTTTGCAGCTCTCAACCAGATTGATACCATCACAATTTTAGAGCGCATTAATTCTGGTATTGGCGCGGCTGAACTGCAAGGTCACATCACCTTAATTGATGGTGGCAAATTGTCAATCACCTTATTTTTGCGGCAGTCCCCAACCGGACGCTACGAAATTGTGTCACCGGTAGGATAACCAAGCTTTTTAGGATAGATGTTGGTATTTGCTTGCAAGCACCTGCGGGTATGATGCAATCATGATTTCTCACGCAAATACTGAGCGCACGATGACGAGTGATGATATTCGGGTGTTGCTCGAGCAAGCTTTCTCAGACGCAAGCTGGCACGGTCAAAGGGTGCTAGTCATCATCCCAGACGCCACCCGCAGCGCACCCATCCCGCTTATGTTTCGGCTTCTTTACGAAGCGCTAGGCCAGCAGGTAGCGCAACTTGACTATGTGATTGCCCTCGGCACGCATCAACCCATGAGTGAGGACACCATCACCAAGCTCGTTGGCGTTAGTGAAGCTGAACGACACAAGCACTACCCCAAAAGCCGCGTGTTTAACCACCGCTGGGATGTGCCCGAGCAACTTGTAACCATCGGCGTGATTGACGAAGCTGAGATGAACACGTTGAGTGAGGGGCTAGTTACCCGCGAAACCCCCATCACCATCAACAAACTTATTCATGACTACGACCAGCTACTTTCAGGTGGCGCGAAGTATCTTTTTCCGGGCATCGCTGGTCCGCAAATCATCGACAGTTCGCACTGGTTGGGGGCACTGTCAACCAGTATGGACACCATCGGCGTACAGGACACTCCCGTGCGGCGGGTGTTTCACCGGGCCGCAGAATTTGTGGATAAACCCATCACCTGCCTCAAAATGGTTGTGACGAACGATGACCTCTATGGGTTATTTATTGGCGGTTTGCAGGACGCGTGGCAAGCCGCCGCTGAGCTTTCTGCCAAGTTACACATACACTATGTAGACATCCCCTACCAGCGGGTCTTGTCGATGCCATCCACTAAATACGACGACCTGTGGACAGCTGCCAAAGCCATGTATAAAACCGAACCAGCCATTGCCGACGGCGGCGAAGTTATCATCTACGCACCTCATTTAACCGAGGTGAGTGTGACCCACGGTGACCTCATCAAACAAGTGGGATACCATGTGCGGGATTATTTTACGAAGCAGTGGGACAGTTTCAAAGACATCCCGTGGACAATTCTAGCCCACTCAACGCACGTTAAAGGAAAAGGGACTTTTGAGGATGGGCTCGAGACACCGCGCATTCAAGTCACGCTGGCAACGGGCATCCCCAAAGAGGTTTGTGATCAGATTAACCTCGGCTACCGCGACCACCGCGAAATTACCCCGGAGACTTGGGCAGAACGTGAAGCAGAAGGCATGTTACTGGTTGAAAACGCAGGCGAGCAACTCTACCGCGTGCGGTCATAAAGGTGTCATCTTCAGTGCCGTGCGTGATTGGGCTGGACTTGGGGACAACCTCGAGCAAAGCCGTCTTACTAAACAGCACAGGCAAGCTCGTCGCCAAAGCAAGCTCATCACCTTACCCGCTGCACAGTAAGCACGGTAGCGCCACCCAAAATCCAGATGATATTTGGCGAGGTGCGCGGGTAGCGTTACGTGACCTTGTTCAGCAATGCGAGACAGTGAGCAACATTGCTGGCATTTGTTTGAGTGGTGCCATGCACAGTGTTGTAGGTCTAGCTGCTGACCACAGTCCGCTGGCACCTGCCATCACGTGGGTAGACCAACGTCCGGCAGCGCTCGTCCCACAATTACATACCGAACTTGGCAACGACCGAGCAGCATTGTACGCGCGTACAGGGTGTCCTTTGCAAACACCCTATCACCTACCAAGATTGCGCTGGTGGCAGCAAGAATATGGGCCAGCAGAGATGTACGTATCCCTAAAAGACTGGGTGTTTTGGCAGCTTACAGGCAAGCTTTGGACAGATGTTGGTCTTGCATCCACCACAGGGCTTGTTGATATTCATGCGTTTAGGTGGGACGATACTGCGCTCGAGTACGCCCGTGTCTCCCCTACGAACCTACCTCAACTCAAAGCCCCTACTGACACCAGCATGTTAGCTGCTGAGGTTGCTCAAGATGTAGGATTACCCTCTATTCCAGTCATTCTTGGCGGCAGTGATGGAGCGCTTGCCAACTTGGGCTCGAGCGCTGGCTTACCCCAGCGCGCAGCCGTCACCGTAGGTACTAGCGGCGCAGTTAGGCTCCTTAGCACAACACCTTTATTAGATGATGCCGCTAAAGCGCGTACCTGGTGTTATGTGCTCACTGAGGACCGCTACGTGGCTGGTGGGGCCATCAACAACGGTGGCATTGCCCTACAGTATTTACGTGACAAATTGTTTCCAGAGTGCAGCACAACCCAACTCATTAGCGAAGCAGCAGATGTTGATCTTCATGCACGTCGGCCGTTAGTTTTACCCTACCTGTCTGGTGAGCGCAGCCCACACTGGCGCAGTGACGCAACTGCTACGATTCACGGCCTCACCCTCGAGCAAGGTCGTGGCGCACTGGTACGCAGTGTGCTCGAGGCAGTCTGTTTTTGCTTAGCTGACATCTGGCAAATTTTGCGTCCCCAAACTGATACCGACACAGTTTATTTAAGCGGCGGCATTTGCAAATCGCACTTTTGGTCGCAGTTGCTGGCAGATGTTTTGGGGGTTGACATTGTCATGGTAGACGCCGCGGATGCATCTGCTGTGGGCGCGGCTATGTTGGGTCATCAAGCGCTTGCTACGGCTGACCTTACTCGTTTAAGTAACGCTTTGCCTGTTGGTGAACGTCTTAGTCCCAATGCTGATGCTTATGGATACTACATCGAACGGCTTAGCGCGTTTAGAGACTTATTTGAGCAACTTTACAAAGATTCCAATTGATAAAAGCCCACGCATGTCATTGCAACTGCGTTAAAGCCCATGACTTGCCCCGCCATCAACAAGTAAGTTTATACCCGTAACATAACTCGCTTGCTCTGAACACAAAAACGTGACTATACTGGCAAATTCTTCAGGCTGTCCAAATCGACCAAGGGGTATCTTGCTTTCTGCTTGTTCACGCTCAGACGCAGAAAAGTAGCGGTCATTCTGAGGTGATTCAATTAATCCTGGAGACACACAATTAACAAGAATATTGTCAGCAGCTAATTCTCGAGCCAAGGTTTTTGAAAAGCTGACTAGCCCTGTTTTGACCACATTGGATGCTATGAGGTCTTCACTTGGTTCTTTACCGGATAGCGCAGAAATGTTTATGATGCGTCCCCAATGTTGCTTTTGCATTAAGGGGATAACTTTTCTGGTCATCTGCACCGCACTTAGCAAGTTGATGTCCAACGTTTTTTGCCAATCTTCTTGCTCCAGAGAAAGTAGGTCTCCTCGAGTCGCTTGCCCAACGTTGTTAATGAGGATGTGAACTGTCCCTAGCTTCTGTACAACTTCTTTTACAAAGTGTTCAATCTGAGACGCTTCTGTCATATCGCCAGCAAAGGTGAAAACTTCTTGGTTTGTTTGGGAGGTAATGTCATTTGCAGTTTGCTCGAGAACGTCAGCTCTTCTCGCTGAAATAGCTACTTTAGCACCTTCTTGGGCGAGACTAAGTGCAATTGCTTTTTCCAAGCCTGCACTTGCTCCTGTGACAATAGCTACTTTGTTGTGTAAATTTAAATCCACAAAATCTTAGTTGGCAAAGAAAACTGAGCTGACTGCCTCACTCGAGTCCTATGAAACAGGCGTGCATTAGTGCATTGTATTACTACGGATATATCCAGCATTAAGCAGCTCGAGCCAATCCTGCCGTGTAAACACACTTAGCCCCAGCCTCAAACAACGCCAGCGCGCACTCGGTCGTGGTGGCACCTGTGGTAATGACATCATCTACAAGTAACACGCGCTCACCGTCTAAGGGCTCACTTGTGAACGCTCCTGCAATATTAGCAAGCCGTTCGTTACGATCAAGTTTAGCTTGTTGTTGGGTTCGCTCTGGGCGCGTTAAAAGAGACTGATAAGGCAAATTACGCACGTCTGCCATGGCTTTAGCTAACAGTTCAGCTTGGTTGTAGCCGCGTTGTAATTTTCTGCGCCAGTGGAGCGGAACTGCACAAACAACATCAATCTGCCACGGTATAGCCCCAGCGTCGGATGATGGATGCTGCCCTAAATACGATGCTTTTGCCACTTCACGAGCGAGGAGTTCTGCTAACAAAACATGTAAGCGACGCACATGATTAAACTTAAAGGCGTGAATAGCTTGGTCGAGCAGCCCGTCGTAAACACCTAGCGTGAGTTCAAAACCAGTTTGCTTGGGTCTGAGGCTTTGTTCTAAGGTCCACGCGCAACTGTCACAGCAACCCCTGGCACTTGTTGAACGCTCTTTGCAAAGTGGACACTGCCCTAACCCGTAAATCCAATCAAACATAGCCATACTTTTTTACCTTATCAACATCATCAAGGAGACAATTCAGATTTATTTTAAACGCACGGTTAATACTGACGTGGCTCCGCTGAACCTAAATTCTTGATGTTCATATCATCACAGACATTATCAAGGTCATTGGGGATCATCACACTAACCTCCAACTGAGACACGTTTACATCCGCCGACTAGCAAGGGACTCCGCAAGCTGGATGATCTTTTGAGCAGCATCTTGATTGGGCAGATTGCTGATAACCTCACGCAATTGTTGAAGACCTTCTTTGGCGTAACGCTCTGCCACAGCTTGCGCGTACTCGAGCGACTTGTATTTATCAATCAGTGCCAAAATCGAATCAATGTCTGCAGTTACTTTGTTAGCCCTTGGTTTTGCTAGTCGCTCACACAGTTCTGCACTTTCACTTGCAGTGGCATGACTAAACGTGTGCGCCAAAATAAGTGTGCGTTTAGCCTCAAATAAATCACCTGCAAACTCTTTGCCATAAGATACATCTGGCATAAGGTTGAGGACATCATCGCGAATTTGAAACGCCACACCTAGCGCTTTACCAGCAGTCACAAAACGCTCATTAGGAGCTACATCCACACAAAGCGCCCCCAGTTGGAGGGGTGCAATCACCGTGTAGTAGGCAGTTTTGTGGGTAATCATCTCTAAGTACTCTGCTTCCGAGACGTTAAAGCGACCGTGCGCCACCCAACTGAGGTCGAGGTGCTGACCTTCTGCGGTGCGTTGGATCATCCAGCCGAATGTCGTAAGTACCTCACGCCAGCGTGCTAAGTGCTCGAGGCTGTGTAGTAGTTGCCACATGTACACGTGCAGGGCGTCACCTGCGTTGAGGGCTAAGGGCATGCCTGCTTGTACATGCAGCGCAGGCTTGCCGCGCCGTTCTTCAGAGTCGTCTTCGATGTCGTCGTGAATAAGCACCCAGTTTTGAAAGAGCTCGAGCGCCGCTGCAACATCTAGGGCAGCCTGCCAGCTAGCACCTTGTTGCTGACTACTAGGCTGCTGACTGTGCATAGCTGCTGAAAGTAGCACCAATTGCCCCCGCAAGTATTTGCCACCCCGCTGCGGATAATCACAAATAAGCTCATAAAAATGCGCAAGTTCAGAATGTTCATGGTGGCTGGGTAACGCCGCCATAATTCGGTCAAACAACGCGTGCCGCAATAGTTTTGGCGAGAGGGTTTCCGGGGAAAGGCTCTCTGTAGAAAGGCTCTCTGTGGGAACGTAATCACTCACAGGTTGATGCTACCACGTGAACTAGGTTAGGGCGCGCCTCTAGGTTCACGTACACATCCGGTTTTAACACCCATAGCGATTGTATGAAACTCTGTTACAGGTGACTGATGCTGTACTCAAAGAAAGGTAGCAGGGGAGCAGGGGGCAAGGGAGATTTCAGCAAACACAACCTGAATTTACACCACCGCATGTGTCACGATGTCGTGGCGTTGCTACTAATTTCAACGGCTAGGTTCAACACTTGATTTCAACGGCTAAGTTCAACACTTGGATTCAGCACTGTCAACATCAACCTTTAGGTAATGGTCAGACGATAACTAATCTAGCATGATTGATGTTGATGGTTGATTCACTCATTATGATTCACTCATTATTGGACGCTTTAGCTGCGGCTAGCACTTCGAGGGCTTTGGCTTCGCCTTGCTCACTTGCCTCAGCAAAAAGCTGAAAGTCTTCTACGTGAACATCTGGCATCTCGTGACGAATGAGGATGTCTGCTGGGTGTTGTTGGTAGTACAGCTCGAGTAACGTTCCCTGCATAATATTGATGGCTCGAGCGGTTGTTTGAACCAACGTAGCCCGCTTGCTAGGTATGATCATAGCTTTAAGTTGTTGCCACCACGCGCGATCTGGTTGTTCGTAGGTAGCCGTTCTAGGTGCAGATGCATCTGACGCAATGGTGAAACTTGTATCTGCAAACTCAATTGCGTTTACAGGTAGGTTGTTGAGCACGCCGCCATCAACTAGTACCCGTCCGCCGTCCCAGTGGATGGGTTCAAAAGCACCGGGAAAACAGCTCGAGGCCCGTACAGCTCGTATAAGATCGCCCTCAGCTAGGGTGATTTGTTCACCGCGCTCAATGTCTGTAGTGGTAACTGCAAACGGCAGCGCCAGTTGATCAAAGCGCGCTGGGAGGTAATTAGCCAACATCTCATGCAGGGCGTCACCTTCCATCACCCCAGCGCCTAAAGATATATCTAAAATTTTTTTCCAAGGTGTTGTTTCGGTGATGGCGATGATTTTATCTGGACTTATCCCAGCAGCATAAAACGCACCTATAATGGCACCCATAGACGTACCCACCAACGCACTGGGGTAAATGTCGTGGGTTTCTAGTGCTTTGAGCACGCCTATGTGTGCAAATCCACGTGCGCCACCACCACCTAAAATAAGCCCTACGCGGTTATTTTGTTGCGGGTAGGGCACGGCTTAAGGTTCCTTGAGTAGGGTGTTATCAAGTTGTGTTGTCATGTCAGCTAACCTCTAGACAATTTCCTCAACTGATTCTCGAGGCTCGAGCGGCAAATCTTGACCTGCACCTGTCAAAAATTGTTCGTGCGTTAAATCAAAGTGTAGCGGCGTTACCGTCCCGTAACCACGTTGTAAAGCTTCATAGTCTGTTTCAGGTTGGCGTTCATCGCGGGGCGATCCGGTAATCCAGTAATAGGGGATGCCTTCAGGGTCTTCACGGCGCACCACTTCGTCGTCAAAGCCGTGGGTTGACTGACGCACCAATTTGACACCTTGCGGTTTACCCTTCGGAAAGTTGACGTTGAGAATTGTGCGTTCAGGAAGACCGTGGGTAGCTACGTAGGGCACCAGCGTTTTAGCGTAGTTGGCAATGTGAGCAAAGTCTAGCGGTTCACTGCTAATATCTAGCGAAAACGCAATCGCCGGCACACCAAAGGTCATGCCTTCAATGGCAGCTGCTACCGTCCCTGAGTGGGTTACGTCATAGCCGATGTTCACCCCTAAGTTAATGCCCGACACCACGACATCTGGTAAACCGCCATTACCGATGCCCAAAATGACACAATCAGCTGGCGTGCCGTCAACCCGGTAAGCGTCTAGCTCGAGCTCACCGAGTTGCGTGTGGGTGTAACGCAGAGGGCGGCGAATGGTGATTGCGTGACCCATAGCCGACTGTTCAACGTCTGGCGCAACCACCAACACGTCATCTGCAATATCTGCCATTGCGCTAGCTAGCGCGGTAATACCCGGCGAAAAAATACCATCGTCATTTGCAATTAAGACCTTCACGCACGTTACTCTATCATTTTAACGACAACTCGCGTAGCGCTTAAACAATCAACAATAGACGCACGTAATGGAGTAGTTCATTGACACAGATTTTTGTAGCCCCTCGTACCGTGTAAGAGTTTTGTAAGAGTTGATCTGCTACCCTCTGTGCAGGCGGGGTCAACCCTTGACTAAAAACGTCATTATTTATTTTTATACCTCATAACTTTGATCTCGCCAAACTGCAATACCCTGTAGTCGCACTACTGTCAACGCCATTTTGAAAGGACGACATTACGATGCAAGACATTATGATGCGAGATCATCTTTGCAACTTTTTAGACCATCTTTGGCACACACACATTCTCTTTTTAAGTGTCAATGACACTGGTGAGTTTGTAGCTGTCAATACCGCTTTTTGTGCCCTGTTAGGCTACACCCAACAGGACCTAATTGGCTCACCGTTAACCACTGTTTTCAAATATGAAAGCAGTTATTTGAGGACAGCTCGAGAACAACCCCAGCCAAAACTTGACCCATTGCAACCTGTGTCACCATACAGTAGGTGGCTAGCCACCAAGAAAAATCAAGCACAGTTAGGTATCTATGTTTGCGCAGAATGGTTAGTAGATGTTCAAGGTAACACGCACAAAATTATGATGCTTGCACCTACCGATGAACTGACAAACACCTATGAGCAACTGCACTTTTTTTCGAAAGATTACCCCGAAGCGGTTGACACAGCAACGTACCACCTCGAGCCAGCGCTAACCCATACATCGCCTACCTCTACACGACCAACGCATCAGCTGTCTTATTCCAAAAACGTCACTACTCAACCTTCTGCACTGAGACACGTCAACTTGCTTTGGGCTGCGTTTGGCAAAATGCATTGAGCGTGGCATATTCGAGGTCTTATTTTCTAGAACGCAGTGCAAGAGTCATGGTAAGCCAAAAGTGCAGTTACAAATTTATCTCATACCTACTTCATATCCAACATGATCATAAGATGTAGCATGAACGTTTTTACGTAGAATGTGGGGTAAACGCTACTTGCTGCATGTGTGAGCTTGT
>CAZMCW010000181.1:0-9631 GCA_964564405.1 uncultured bacterium | reverse complement strand
ATCATCTGTACATGAGCTGGAAAGCGCTGGGTTATTTCTGCCGACTGGAAGCCCAAATGGTAATCGCGGTGGACAGCTTGAGCGCTGCTACCGGGTTTCACGGTGTTCATTTGCGCAGAAATTTGATAAAATGGCCCCAACCACGCTTCGCACACAAGCGCCAGCATGGAGTTGCCATAGTAGTCAATGAACAACTCAGGGTCTTTCACACAGACCTTTTGAATAGCATTCCAGATGCGTTCGTTGTTGCCGAAGTGGTCGCCTTGGCCTTGACCCGAAGCGCGTTCTGCCGCGACAATCTCAGCAAACACCTGGGTGCTTTTATCGATGACGGTTGTATCTGTATAGGCGTGTTTAATGACAAATACGCCAGGGCCGTCGCGCAGTGCTTTGCATAATTCAGCTTTGAGGGCGTCTTGTTGTCCACGTTCTAGCTGTTGTCTTAGCGCGTCACCATCGTAAACAAGGATATTTTGTTCTACAGACGTCGCGAGTGGATAGTCAGTTAACTTAGTTGTTTGGCTGCAAAGCTCGGCAAAGGCACTAAGCTGCATGTCTTGGTCGCCAAAAAAAGTGGGTAAAGGTGTTTCAGGTGGGTGAATCATAGAGGTGTCTCCTTACAGAGTGAACTCTACAGAATTGGACCTAAATACTTATGGATGCTCGAGTATCCGCAATACCATCAGTATTTACGGTTAGGTTGCAGATTTAAACAACACTTGCTGTTTGCGCGCTTCGTCATACTCGGCTCGAGCCTCCCTCACGCTAGCCTGCTCACTAACTTCCGCTGGCGGGCAGTCCCACCAGCCGCCGTAGTCGTAGCTGCCAACACGTTTGGTCGGGTCAACTTCAACCACAACCACGCTGACGCCTTTGTGTGATTTGGCGTGCTCGAGTGCCGCGCGGTAGTCAGCCTCAGTTTTTGCGTAAACAGCTTGTGCGCCCATCGCCTCGGCATGTTTGGCGTAGTCCACGCGCACATAGTCGCCATCCAGTAGCCCCTGCTTGTTGCGGTGGCGTAGCTCGAGGGCAAAATGCGGCGTACCGGTGCTCTGCTGTAACCCGTGAATGCTCTGATAACCGTGATTGTCCACAATAATAATGGTTAAATTCATGCCCTCAGCTACAGCGGTGACAATTTCGCTGTTCATCATCAAGTAGCTGCCGTCACCAATAAACACCACCACTTCGCGGTCGGGCTCCGCCAGTTTCACGCCAATCCCAGCCGGAATTTCGTAGCCCATACAAGAATAGCCGTACTCGAGGTGGTAACTATCGGATGAGGTTGGCCGCCACAGTTTGGGAATTTCTCCGGGGATGCTGCCCGCCGCGTTAATTACCACCGCGTCGCCACCAAAACTATCATTGGTGATGCCCAAAACCTCACCTTGACCGAGGCTATCAGGCTCTTGTACTTGCTTGATTTCATCAACTTTGGCGTCCCAAGTTTGTTTCCACTGGCTCACTTGTTCGCGGTAAGGTTGAGACGTACCTTGATAGCCCCTTTGCTTAAGTTCGTGGGTCAATGTTTCAAGTGTGCGTTTGGCGTCTGCCACGACGGGCAACGCAAAAAGTTTATACGCGTCCATAGCGTTCACGTTGATGCCGATAACTTTGGCGTCGGGTGCAAAGGCCGTCATCGATCCGGTGGTGAAGTCTTGTAGGCGGGTGCCAATGGCTAAAATGACATCCGCGTGGCTCGCAACTTGGGCTGCTGCTGACCCAGCTAGTGCGCCCACGTTGCCCATGCTCATAGGGTGATGCCAAGGCACAGTCCCTTTGCCGGCTTGCGACTCTGTCACTGGAAGACCAAACGCCTCAGCAAAATTAGCCAGCTCATTGGTTGCTTGGCCGCCGCCCGCAATAATGACGGGGCGTTCAGCACGTTGAAGTAGGTCGCTGATGGTGCTAATATCCTCAGGTTCAGCTACCGGGCGGCGCACCCGCCAGACGCGTTTTTCAAACATGCTGATCGGGAAGTTGTAAGCCTCCGTTTGGGTGTCTTCAGGTAATGAGATGGTGACTGCACCAGTCTCAGCAGGGTCGGTGAGTATACGCATGGCTTCGGGTAAGGCGTGCAAAAGCTGCTCGGGCCGGGTGATGCGAGTAAAAAAGCGGCTCACAGGGCGAAACATGTCGTTAATGCTGACATCGTGCTCGCTGGGGTGTTCAACTTGTTGCAAGACAGGGTCGGGAATGCGGTTGGCAAAGTAATCTGAGGGAAGTAGCAAGACCGGAATGCGGTTGATGGTTGCCAGCGCAGCGCCCGTGAGCATGTTGCTGCTGCCGGGTCCAACTGAGGCGGTACACGCAAAGGTGCTAAGGCGTTTTTTATGTCGGGCAAACGCAACCGCTGTGTGAACTTGCGCTTGTTCGTTTTGGGGGCGGTAAAAGGGCATGTCATTAGGTAACCCATACTCCTGCATAGCTTGCCCCAAACCTGGCACGTTACCGTGACCTTGAATGCCCCACATACCTGCAATGAGCCGCTGCTGCACACCGTCAAGTTCGCTGTACTGGACAGCTAAAAACTTAACAAGCGCTTGAGCGACTGTTAGACGAATGGTTGACATGTGACCTCCGAAGACGTTGAGCTAACTATTAGTAGTGAGGATTTTTTTGCGGTTGTATGAGGATTGATGTTGAATGTTGTGTTTGGGAAAGGGAGAAGGGGGGAAAGGGAGAAAGGGAGATTTCATCTGCTTCTGTGTACGCATCCATAAGATTGTTGTGCTGCTGTAGAAATCCATCATCCATCAAGATAGGTAGAACGGCATATGTGGTTAATATCTCGGGATGTTTTAATGGTGCCGTATTTTGAGTCGTTGAGACTCGTGTCACTTAACTGGATTGGTGTTCAGGCTAATAACTCCTGTATATATTTTGGTGATGATGTAAACGCCGATGTCAATATTAGTGGTAGCGAGACTAGGGTTATGTTCCAAACGTTTGAACGTTAACAATCTCACCTGTCTCGAGCGAGTGTTGCGCAGCTAGGGCAAGTCGTGAGGACTCGAGCGCGTCCCGTGCACCCGGCCCAACGGGTTTACCGGCGTGAACATTCTTAGCAAAGCTGATTACCTCGCCCGCGTAAGCTTCGGGAAAACGCTCATCAAAATACTGTGGGTAATCGTGTTGCACGCCGTGCTCACCCCATACCTCGAGGTTGAGCTGTTGCTTTTTCTGTAAGTGATATTTGCCTTTTTCACCTAGCAAATCACAGACAATTTCGTAGCCGTAGCTGGTGTTGAGGGCGTTCTCGAGCGTTCCCACCGCACCATTCTTAAAGCGCATCGTCGCCACTGCTAAGTTAAACAAGCTAAATTCATCCAGCCGATCATCACGCACAGCACTACCGATGGCGTAAACCTCATCCACCTCACCAAAAAAATAGCGGGCGCTGTCAAAGTCGTGAATGCCCATATCGACCAGCAAGCCACCGGAGGTTTTGAGGAACTCGAGCTTGGGTTGGTTGGGGTCACGGCTAATGGCCCGAAAGTTTTCGGGTGTGCCAAGTTCCCCGGCGTTAATGCGGCGTTTAACCTCTAAGTAAGCTGGGTCAAAACGGCGCATAAAGCCTACTTGGCAGGGGACGCTTGCTTTTTCGACAACCTCGGCAACCTCAGCGCAACTGTCGAGGTCGTGGGCGAGCGGTTTTTCCACAAAAATAGCCTTACCAGCTTTGGCCGCTTGTTTAATAGACTCGGCATGGGCGGGCGTGGGCGTGGTGATGAACACAGCATCAACGTCTGGGTTGGCTAAAACCTCAGCTTCGGTGCTGACACTTGCGCCAAAGACCTCAGCAACTTTGTGGGCGTTGTCGGGTACGAAGTCCACGATGTGGGTGATGCGTACCTCGAGCAGGGTTTTAAGCACGGCGGCGTGGGTTTGGCCCATGCGGCCGGCACCGATCATGGCGATGTTGAGGGGTTTCATGTAAACGTGATTAGCTAGCGGCTAACCTAGCTCCTTTCAAGTTATTTGGTCAAGCTCGTTGGTTTCGTATTGATGTTTGAACAGCTCGAGCGCCTCACGAACATTAGGTGGGGTGTGTCTTAGGGCACTAGCGGTAGCACGAGTACTCAACCTAGTATCTTTGGGCACAGGAATGCCAACCAAACTGTTAGGGTCACTAGGGTCAGGCTTCGTTGTCATGATGAGGCTAGCATCCAAGCCAAACACTTCGGCGGTGAGTTGGCACAGCTCGAGCTTGCTGGTACCCTCCCCACCCACACAGTGAAACACCCCTTGCTTGTCCTGCTGGATGATCTTCATAGTCATCTCGCCAGCGTCGGTTGTGAGGGTGGGTGTGGCAAGTTGATTGACGTTATTATCAAACGGCAGTTGAAACGTACCTGTTTGCTCAAAGGCATGGACAACGGCGTTGGGTAAATAGCCAAAACCAGCATCAGGTTCGGGTTGCCAGTCATCCCGTTCCCAGTGCACCCCAAATAACCCAGCAATGCGGGCAATTGCGCCGTTGTTGGCCCGCTCTTGCACAACCGTCTCACAAATGACCTTGAGCACGCCGTACAAGTTGATGGGGTTAACTGGCGTGTGCTCAGTGGCATCTGTCTGGGTGCCGTCAAAGACCCAATCGGTGGAGATGAGCACCATTTTGGCACCCACGGCATTGGCGGCGTCCACTAAATTGCGTGTAGCCGTGACGTAGGTCTGCCAGGCCATGTCGCGGTTGGCGTAAATTTTGGGAAAATCACCTTCAAACGCAAGGTGAATGATGGCGTCTGGGTTGAATGTTTGGACGGACTCGAGTACATCCCTCGAATCCGTCAAATCAACCTTGCCAAAACTTAAGTTGTCTTTGGGCTTGGGCGTTGTACGGTTGCAAGCAGCAAAACAGGTTGCACCGTAACGCTCGAGCGCAACTTTTAAAAAGCCACTACCCACAAAACCCGTTGCGCCAGTAAAATAAAGTCTCATAAACTTAAGGTGACTTCCCTTTTAAGTTACTTACTTCTTGGTGGAGGCCTTCAGCAATAGCGCGTTCAGCAGCCGCAGCCGCCTCGAGGCTAGCGTCTTGGCTAGCAGCTCTAGCTTGGTCAGCACGGGAAAATTCTTCTAGCTCTGCTTCTAGCGCTTCAAGTTCTTCTTTACCCGCCATCATCGCGAGCACGTCTTCACGGCTTACATCGCTTTTCATAAACGTGCCGTAGGACTGTCCACGCTTGAGAATCGTAAATTTATCTGCCACCGGATAAGCATGGTGTACGTTGTGGGTAATAAACACCACGGCTAGTCCTTTGGCCCGTACTTGGGCGATGTATTTGAGGACCACACCCGCTTGTTTTACCCCAAGTGCTGCGGTGGGTTCATCTAAAATAAGTACCCGCGCACCAAAATAGATGGCCCTAGCAATCGCTAGCACTTGCCGCTCACCGCCGGACATGGTGCCAACCACTTGGTTGGGGTCGCGAATGTCAATACCCATTTTGAGCATTTCGTCCCTGGCTGTTTGGTCGGCGTGTTTGTGACGGATGAGCCCCAGCGCACCAAACATCTTGTTACCTACAGGTTCCCGGCCCATAAAAAAGTTGCGGGTTACGCTCATGAGTGGTTGAATCGACAAGTGCTGGTGAACTGTGGCAATGCCGTAACGCTGGGCGTCGCGTGGTGAGCGGAAGGTGATGGGTTGACCTTCTATATGAATTTGTCCGCTCGTGGGCGTATGTACACCCGAAAGCGTTTTAATCAGCGTGGATTTACCTGCGCCGTTATCTCCCAAAAGGCACAATACTTGCCCTTTGTCTACAGACGTACTCACGCCGTTTAGCGCAATCACTGACCCAAAGGTTTTGACGATGTCTTTAAGCTCAACCAATGGTGCGCTCATCCTTTAGCCTCCCTCATCCTTTGGCCTCAGTAGCACGTTTGCGAATGTAAGTGTTAAAGATGACGGCTGCAAGTAGGCCTACACCTAAAAAGATACGGAACCAATCGTTGGGCATCCAGCGGACAATTTCAACGCCGCGCGAAATCATGCCGTAAATAAGCGCGCCCGTAGCCGCCTGTGAGGAGTGTGCCACCAATGACCGCCACGATAATGGCCTCAAATTCTTTAAGTTGACCGCGCAGCACTTCTGACGAACCTGTTTCAAACACCTGAATGATGGATAAAACAGTGGCGCACACGGCAGTCCCTATAAACAAGATGATTTTGACGCGATTTGTCGGCACACCCATATTACGCGCAGATTCGGTGTGACCGCCCGTGCCGTAAATCCAGTTGCCAAGTTGGCTACGCTGCAAAATGATGATCGCTAAAATGGCTAGTGCAATCCACCAGCCAACTGCAACCGGGATGCCGTCCACCACAGGCAAGCTCACGGCAGTGCGCACACCTGTTGCCGCATCTAAAATGCGCCGTTCGTTACTGGGGATGATGCCTAGTTGCGATAACCACAACATGAGCCGAGGTGTGCCAAAAATTTGCCCAGCAGGTTGCCAATTTACGCCGTCTACTAAAATGTTGGACTGCGGATAAAAAACTTGGGCTAGCCAGTCGCCGCGAATGAGCGCCCTAGCAGCATCAACATTGGCAACATTAACCCCGTGAACGTTGGGTTCACCCACGAGGGCTTGAATGTCCACCCGAGTGGCACCACCCGTAAACGCCCGCGTAGTCACCAGCGTGACACCCCGGTAAATATACAAAAACGCCAGCGTGACAATAAATGAAGGCAGTCCGGTTGAATTAACCAACGTACCGTTGAGCCAGCCCATTGCCACAGCTAGCGCAAGTGTCAGCAAAATAGCCAACCACGGTGCCCAACCGTACACTACGATTGGGGTAAGCACAATTAAACTGGCAAAACCAATAATCGACCCCACCGACAGGTCAAACTCACCGCCGATCATCAGCAGGGTTGCACCAATGGCGATAATGCCAATTTCGGCTGAAAACTTAAGCCAAGTAGAAATAGCCCGCAACCGCAAAAAGCCTGAAACGCCGTTGTCAGCATCCCACGCAAACACAGAAAACATCACAAAAACCAGGAGCGCACCAGCGAGCGCACCAAATTCAGGTCGACTGAGCAAGCGGTTCCAGACGCTAACCTGCTTAACCCGCTCGTCGCGGCTTGCTCGAGACGTTGCCAATCTAAACCCCCTACAAAACTCCAATAACAGAGCTATAAAAACAGGGGCTTGCTAACCAAGCCCCCAACAGCATTACAAACTCAACCGTTAATCGTTAGCTTCTTGCAGCTACTAACTCAATCTAATCCAAACGAGCTAGATGAGAATTTAGCTACGTGCAAGAAATGGCTAATCGTTAGCGCTTACCTTGCGCGCTTAGGTCAATGACATCTTGATAGTTGCTAGCGTCCACAAAACCGGGGCCGGTAAGGATAATTTCAGCACCGTTTAGTAACTTGTAGTCGTGATAAAGCACAGCACTTTGAATGGCGAGGTAGCCTTGTAGGTATTGCTGTTGATCGACCAAGAAGCTCACCGTACCGTCACCGATGGACTCGAGCAAAATAGGTGACAAGTCAAACGCACCCAACAGAATTTCGCCATCACGACCTAAGTCTTGGAGCAAGCGAGCAGCAGGCTGACCGGGTTGTGGACCAACTGCTAAAATGGTGTCTATATCTGGGTTGTTAGCGAGGTAGCTATCCATGAGCGAGTACAACTCGGACTCGTCAGAAGACACGGAGGCAATCACTTCAACAGGACCACCAAAGCCGTCTGCGAAACCTTCGCAGCGTGCGTCGAGCGCGAGGTTACCTTGTTCATGTGAAACACATACGCCCTGTGTGCCGCCGAGTTCGGCAAAACGGCGTCCAGCACCTAAACCGGCTTCGTATTCGGTTTGACCGATGTGACGCAAAATGCCTAAATCTTGGAAAATATCGCTACCAGAGTTAATTGAAAATACTGGAATACCTTGCTCAATGGCGCGCTCAATAGGTTCACCTAAAGTGGCAACATCTGGCAAAGACACAATAAGTGCGTCTGGCTCGCGGGCAATGGCAGAATCAATCATTTGCGCCATGAGCGGTAAGTCGAAGGTGTCAGGTGCGTCGTAGGTGCAAGACACACCAAAATCGGCACAAGCGTCGTTCACAGCATTAAACACCACGACCCAAAACGGGTTGTTCGCGCCACCATGGGCAACAACCGCAATATCAATATCGCGCTCTTGGGCAAAGGTACTACCCAAGCTCAAGATAGCTAGCAAGCAGCTAATGGTTAAGACGACTTTTTTCATAGTAACCTCTCTGAACATAAAATAGGTACAACTTCAATCAATATTCCTCAAGTGATGCTGGCAGACATGTTGTTAAGCGATATTGGCAGACATGCTTAGTGGACTCATATCAACACAGCTTACTTAGTCACATAGTTACTTCTTGGAATGCTTTGTGATGAGGCCATTTAAGGGCACCACACTATTCAAAGAAGCTTGGTCACTAGCTAGGCTGCACGTTGAGATATGACTCGAGCAACGCATTTTCTCCAAAGCATCTTCAAGGCATATAAATTGAAATATGTACCTAGCAAATATACTAGAGTTTGCGGTGTCTGTCAATGATGGCTGGTGCGTATGAAGCAACATCATATATTTTAGAACGTGCCAACTAATGTAAATACACTTGTCTAGAGCGCTAAAATCTTGAACGACAACTGCACTTAAGTATGCTGAAGATGTTGCGTGTGAGGCAACAATCCGTTAGTCTAAAGCTCAACTATGTCCGAAATTAAATCGTTGGCGAGAGGCCTTAGGGCCATCGACATGCTGCTTGCTGGAGACGCGCTCACACCTGTGAGTGTCTCTGAGTTAGCCAGTCAGTTGGGGGTGAACAAAAGTAGTGCCTCGAGGCTCATGAGCACCTTGTGCCAACACGGCTATGCCGAGCGGGCGGCTGGGTCGCGTGGCTACCGTTTGGGCCATAAACTGCAAACTCAGGCTCGAGCGCCGCAACTTGGCAGCGTTCATGTGCGGTTGCGGGAGTTAGCCCAGCCGTTTTTGCAGCAACTTGTTGAACTCACGGGCGAGTGCGCACACGCGGCTGTCCACTCTGGTGGTAGAGCACTGGTCATTGCGGATATAGACGCACCTGCGTCGCTCAAAGTCAGTGGTGTGGTTGGCCGTAGCGAGGCGCTACATTGCACCGCAATAGGTAAATGTTTGCTTGCGTTTATGGACTTACCCTTACCAATAGACTTGACCGTACGAACGGAGTATACGTTTACCGAGGCGGGGAAGCTCGAGCCTCACCTAGCAACCATTCGCACACAAGGTTACGCGTTTGATGACGAAGAAAATTACCTAGGTGTACGCTGCTTAGCAGCACCTGTTTATGATGACGCGGGACAGTGTATCGCTTGCCTTGGTATTTCTGGGCCTAGCGTACGTATGCCCTTAGAGCGTATTCCAGACCTGGCAGCCCAAGTAACAACCCTCAGCTTGGCCTTGTCCCAGACTTTGGGGTATGTGTCAACTGACTAAGGTATGAACCCCGTTAGGAAGTAACTCGAGCAACATCAGCTAAGTAACTATCAAAGCAGAAAGCATCAACCTGGAGAAGCATCAATCTGAGAAGCATCAACCTGAGAAGCATCAACCTGAGAAGCATCAACCTGAGAAGCATCAACCTGAGAAGCA
>CAZMCW010000180.1:6704-9653 GCA_964564405.1 uncultured bacterium | reverse complement strand
AAAAAAGGTATCGTTTTGCTCAGCACGTAAACGGTCACTAAGCCGTCCTGCAGGCAAATCAATGTCGCTATAGCTGATAACATCATCTTTTTTGAGGGACCGTTTGAGTAAACAATCTTGACTCATCGCTAGTGGTAAAAGGTTGTCTTGATAAGTTATGTCCGCACGTTCGCACTGTCCGTAAGCACAGTAGCCGCCTATTCCGTCTAGCACCTCACCAGCTGACAAGTCGCGTTTAGCAGTTGCAACAACATCGACCTTGGGTTGTCCCAAAGGCGCAGCGCTAGCGTCGCCAAACAAAGCCACGCGTCCTACGGTCATAGGTGCTTCGAAATAACACAGGTGAAACGGCGTGTAAAAACAATACAAAGGGCCGTTACCCATCTTGAACAAAGCTAGGTTGCGGGCTTGGCTCGACGTGGTTGCTGCATGTTCATCTTGTGCGGCCACAACAAACACACCTGGGCGCGGGGTTGCCCCAAGCGTGTAGTCCACCACACCACCGCGCGCTCTTAGTGCGTCGATATCGTAATTGGCAAGGTGGTCAGGTTCGTCAACGTTGCCTTCATAGTGAATCCCGAGCATGCCCCGTTTGAGCACGCTCATGCCTGTTGCGTTAGCAACAATAGCTTGCTCAAACGAAATTTTAGAGCCGTCTACAAAACTGGTGGCCATAACTGGGTTTTGCCCCCACGCTGCTGCAAACTCAGCTTGGGTGCTAGGTGTGCGGTAATGATCTAAAAGGCTTTTGATGTTGCCGCAGACAAGCGGGGTGAGGCCAATCATCTTCACATAGCGGTAGAGGTTCATCTCCACGCCGGGTTGGTCACCATCGCAGGTACTAAAAGTGACGCCATGACGGTCAGCGTAAACTTTAAGTATAGGCCCTAGGCTGCCGTCGAGTTCAGCATTAACGAGAACAACGTGTTTACCGTGAGTGATGGCGTTTAAGCTTACTTGAGCGGCAAGTTCAATGGTGCTGGTTGCCTCGAGGATGACATCAATACCGTCTGCTTCACACAGTAACAGCGGGTCATCGGTAATAGCGGGGCGGCCACTCTTAACAGCAGCTTCGAGCGCTTGTTGACTACTCACAGTTACAATATTATTTACACCGCTACCTATATAAGCTTGTTTTGCCCGCTCGAGCGTGCGGTTAGCAACAGCTGCTACCGTCATACCAACCGTCAAGCTGTGAATCTGGCGGGTAACCGCTTGCCCCATAAAACCCGCGCCAATCACACCCACGCGAATAGGCTTAGCAGCTTGCTCCCTAGCTTCTAAAGCTTTGTCTACGATAATCATTGACTATGCCCTTTCTAATCATTAGAAAATTTAAGAGGGCTTTCATAGCAAATCATCTTTGTCCTTGTATATTTGGTTGAACGTACCTACAAGTTTAACTGATTGGTACGTAAAATAGCTGATTTGGATAGACATAGCATTTTCATCTGAAGTTGCTCTAGCAACTTATAGCAAATCGAAGGAATAATGTAATCATCTTTATCGTCTTTATCGTCTAGGGGTGCGCTCTGGTTGCGCCATACTGCGTGACCACGCGCGTTTTGCATGGTACAAAATGCCACGCAAAGATCACTTTGGTATTATGCTAGAACTGCTAACAAAAGATAGGGTGCTAATGATACCCTTTCCGGTTATTTTGGTAACAAAGTAACCCGAGTGGGGCGAGCAGAAACAGATATCAAGTCCGACTAGAACGTAATGAACTCCGTAGGAGTTTATGATGTGTTTTGTCGGACTTGGTATGAGATAGAAAAAGCACACTTGGTTACCTGAGTGTGCTTATGTGACATTGCGGTGTAAGCGCTATAAAACAATTATAAGCGCTATAAGTATAAAACAGTTAAAGGATGCTTTGCTCAAGTGCCTCACGGTCTAAAGGTCCCCAAGCAGCGTCTTTATCTGAAACATTTGTAACCTCAACTGGCCAGTTAATTGCCAACTCAGGATCAGCATAGTGAAGCCCGCGTTCTTGCCCGGGTGCGTAAAACTGGCTGACTTGATAGATAATTTCGGCACCATCTGTAAGGGCTTGGTAGCCGTGGGCAAATAGTTCGGGAATATACAAAGCGTCACGGTTATCGTCTGTGAGTTCTACGCCAACGTGTTGCAAATAGGTTGGCGAGTATGGGCGCAAATCCACAATAACATCGTAAACAGCACCTTTGATGCAACGCACCAGCTTGACTTCAGCAGCTGGCGGCAGTTGGTAGTGCATGCCTCTCAGGGTGCCTTTGTGATAGTTAAACGATAAATTACACTGCGCGACAAACGGATTGAGACCGTGTTCTTTAAATTCATTTTGGCAAAATGTACGCGCAAAAAAGCCCCGATCATCCTGGTGCGTTTGCAAACGAATAACAAACGCACCAGCCAACTTGGTTTCTTCAAAAATCACGCAACACCCGCAGCTAAGCGCACGTCGTCGCGGGTGACATCAGCGATCCAAAAAAAGCTCGAGTCGATTTGTTGGGTGCGCAACAAGTACTCTAGTTGCTTAAGGCGGGTAAAGGGTTTGTCTTGAAATACCTCAGCCGTCATGTCAATTTGTTCAAAAACATTGCGCAACTGCTGTGCGCCGCGTTCAGCACTCCAGTCACATGAAAAGCCGGGCAACTTGCTGTTAATTTTTTCAAAGGAGACGCGGTAGCTGCGGTTGTCAGAACCTTGTTCGCCAAAACTCAAGTTGCAACCAGGAAAGGTCTCAGCTACAATCTCGGCGATGGTTTTGACCTGATAGTTAAACGCAGTATCACCCACATTAAAAATTTCATTGTGGATTGTTTCCCGAGGTGCCTCGAGGCAGCAGATAATCGCTTTAGAAATATCTAAAATATGTACCAACGGCCGCCACGGCGTACCGTCACTTGTCATGGCAATATTTTTTTCGGTCCACGCAAGACCCGACAAGTTGTTGAGCACAATGTC
>CAZMCW010000180.1:729-6671 GCA_964564405.1 uncultured bacterium | reverse complement strand
GCGGTGGCATTGCGCAAAAAGGTTGGCGAAAAGCTCTCGTCTGCCATGGGTGCAAGGTCGTTTTCAACCAAGGTTTTACAGATGGCGTAAGCCGTTTGCGGGTTGGTAGCTGATGTTTCATCGACATCGTTACCGGTTGCCACGCCGTAAACACTGCATGAAGACATGTAAATAAACCGCGACACATCTGCTTCTTTGGCAAGTTTAGCGAGCCGCACCGAACCTTTGTGATTAATGTCGTAGGTGATGTTAGGTGATAACTCGCCAGTTGGGTCGTTGGACAGCTCCGCCATGTGAACGATGGCATCAAACCCAGCAAGATCTTCTTTGCTAAGCGTGCGCAAATCTTTGTTGAGTGTTACCGGCGTCATGGGCGTGGCGTTATAGAGCCACCCTGTTTTGTAAAAACCAGTGTCTACACCGGTGACGTCGTGACCTCGTTTGAGCAGTTGCGGGGCCAAGATTGAACCAATATAGCCCTCGGTGCCCGTAACCAAAATTTTCATAAAAATACTCCTTTGCGTGTTGAACGTTTTGAGATTTGCCCAGGTGACATTTGCATATCACTTGATGAATGTCACCTGAGTGGATAGCATTCGTGTTTAATTGCGATAAGTGCGTCTAACTTTAATGACGCAATAACTATTAGCAAATAAATTAGTCTTCTGAGTTAGAGGATGCTTCGCCAGCATCCTCATCAATATCTTCGCCAGTATCTTCGCCAGTACCTTCGCCAGTGTCCTCGCCAGTGTCTTCGTTCGCAGACATAGCCTCCGTAGCCTCCGTAGCCTCCACAGCCTCCACAGCCTCCATAGCCTCCATAGAAGAAGTATCTTCATCCATGTTGCTATCATCCATCATGCTGCCGCCATCCATCAGGTCACTCATATCAACACCAATGATGGCCCAAGGCGCATCAACGAGCTCGAGGTAGTCTTCGACCCGGCGCATGTAGTCGCGAAAACGGTTAAACATATCGCCTTCAGCCCGGTCACGGTCGCGTCCAACCAAGTTGTTAAGATCGCGTTCAGTACCCTGCAGGGCCCGCTCGAGGTTGCGGCGGTCAACTTCGACGTCGCCGCGCGCGTCGCGGGTGCTGTCACGTGCTGCTAGCAGTTCCCCACGGCGGGCATTCAATGCGTCATCTTCAGCTTGGAGTTGGTCGCGTTCAGCTTCGTCTTCGGTGGCGTCGCGTTCTGCGCGAATTTCATCGCGGCGGGTTTCCACACTGTTTAACTCATCTTCGATAGCAGCTAGTTCTTCATTGAGGCGGCTAAACTCGCTATCAGCAAGCGTAAACGCGCTACTTTCAGCTTCAAATTGGGCTTGTAATTCAACAATACGCTGTTCAATAAATGCCAAGTTCTCAACGGCGAGCTCGAGTTCTCTGCGCGCAGTTACAGCGTCCTCGAGCACGTTAGGAACGTCCTCGGCATACTCTTCTTTAATGCGTCTAAGGTCGTCTTCGGCTTCCTCGATGTTGCGGTTAGCGTTGCGGAAGTCTCTGCCTGTATTGGTATCTAGCCGAATGGTAGCACCTAAACTAATTTCCCAAGACTCGTCGTCGTTGTCGTCAAACGGACGGTAGTCAATGTCGATACCTGCGTTGGGCACGCCGTCGTCGTTGATACCCACACTGACGGACGCGTCGCGTAGTTGGTCGCGTTCGTAGCTTACTTGCAACTGAATTTCATCGAGAATACCCAGATAACTTTCTTGCAGCGCCAGTTGCTCGAGGCGGCGCAAGTTAAGCGCGGCTTCACGGTAAGCAAAGGTCTCTTCGACCGGCACAATAGGCAGTACAAACTCGACGGGTACAAACATTGCTGTGGTGTCGGTAATGCCGTAGTCGTCGCGAATGCGCTGGCGAGCTAGCATAAGGTCGCGTTCGGTGGTGACTTCATCTAAGCGGGCTGCGTCTAGGTCAATGCGCACGCCTTCTAGGTCATTGGCAGAGATTTCGCCGGCATCAAACTGAGCTTGGGCGTTGTCAAACTCAGCCTCGAGCCGCACTACCTCGGCAATGTCAGCTAGGTTAGCTTGTTGCAAGCCCAACACACCCACGTAAAACTCGAGGGCGTCGCCAATGTCTTCGCGGAGTCGATCAGCTAAATTAGCTTCAGCTCGAATCAAGTTGCGCCGCTGGACGCGGTTAATTTCTGGCCAATCAACCGCGTAGCCAAAACCAGTGTCAATTTCTAAGCCGTAATCAAACTCGGTATCGCTGGCAGGGTTGCGCAGGTCGTCGTTGCCGTAGCTCACCGTAGGTTTAAGTTCAATGAAACTGTCAAAGCCGCTGGTAGCGTTGCGCAAGTTGTCTTGGGCTTCTTCTAGATCAACTTCAGCGCGGCCGTAAGCGTCACTGCGGTACTCGAGTAATTCACTAGGTTCTAGGGCAACTCCAAACGCGCTAGCACCCAAACACACCCACATACACAGTGCTATGACAAAACGGACACGCTCGAACTTAAAGCAGCAAGTAACCACATGCTTCATATTAGGAACCTCCAAACGTTGCAGTGCGAAGTATTAAGGGTATCGCGTGCACTACAAGGTATTGCATTTTGAATAAGTAAATAAGCCAATATATATAAATAAACCGAGTAGACAGAACCGAGTTAACGAATTTAGTAGCGTTTCCACGAGTAGCTGCCACAGGCAGTTGCGCGTGCGACCTGGGGGAGTAGAAATCGACCCACTTAGTGTGGGGGAACTAATCTTGGAACTGCTATAGATAATTAGAACCTGAGCAGATGAAACCAAGACATTGTTGGAGCGTTGCAGAGCAGACATCTTTATACAAGCACGCAACCGCATTTACTATAGGGGTTGTGGGTTAAGTTGTATAGCCACACATATAGCGGGATGTAGCCAGCGAAATCTAATATTGTCTGTGTCTTTTGAAACAAAGCTTTTACCTTAAAATGTATTTAGAGTGGCTTTCTACGGTGCTCGAGGTTATCTGAACACCACGAGAAGCAGTTGCAATTAGAACATGCCTCATCAAAAACCATAACTACCTTAATACAAGACGCTAAATTAAGTTAAATTAAAACGTGAGTTGAACAACTTTATGGCAACGTTGCGTAGGTTTGTAGTCGAGATCGTACGCAGGTTACACATGCTGTTAATTCTGATTATCACGGTATAGCGTCTTAATGTCGTGCCAGTGAACTTTGCTCTTTACTCTATACCTCGTTGGTTGACGCTTTCCGCCAACACCTACAGATGTACCAATACCCTTAGCTATTTCCTCATACCTCTCATCTGTTTGTTTTCAAAATAGAGGGCATGAAACGGCATGTGGCAAGCACCACGAACGTCTTTCCTTTGCTGGCACTACTTAGCCTTGTTTTTACGGTTAGTTTGGCGTTGGCATCTTGGCATCAGCAAACTCAGCAGCTATCTGCTGCAACAGTAGCTTACGCGCCTAACGAAACTTTTTTTCACGCAACTGGACTTATTGAAGATATTGAAGTTAACAGCGACCAATGTGTCATCCATGTAGCTGTTTACGCGTGGCGCAGTTTAAGCCATAATTTTCCATTAGCCTATGTTCCTAGTGAAGGTGATAGATACGTGCTTGCTGCCGAAAGTGACTACTGCAATGCTGTGCGCGTGTCTATGGAAGCGACCAATGGGCATATTGCGTTTCAAGCGAGCAGTTTGCAGGGCGCGTGGCACATGAGCGAGCGGCCTTTACCTGCATTTGGTTGTGGTGGTTTAACCAACGGTTGGACACCCCCGCCTCGAGCATAGTCCAGTTTAGCTAAAACACGCACTAACTTTGAGCGTTGTCTAAGCAAACCTATCAGATTAATTTTTCCTGAGTTAATACCTCGTTAGGTAATACCTCTATCGCATAGTGTATACAAATACTCAAATATTCATATCCTGGCTTAGTGCTAACGTTAAACTAGCATATAATTAATACCAGAGCAATTTTCACTGTGCACAACTGCTATGCAAAACGCTTATGGTCACGAAGTACAGCGCAGCTCGGGCGTATCTTTATACGATAAAAATATGGCATTATTCCTTTGGTATAACCCCGTAGTCATCACGATAATAATTGATGAGAGTGACTGATGGTGATAGCCCATAAAGTTTGTTGATGATGCTCATCGACGCTGTTGCGACAAGCCTGATACTGTTACATGCAAATGAATTGCTTCAGGTATTGAGTGGAAATGGCATAAAAGGGTTAAATCAGCGTTCTGGTAGCAGTTGGTTAGTACGTCCTGTCACCCGATAAGCAATTACCGCAAGCCACTCGCGCAAGGTGTCATCGACAAAAATCAAGTTGGCAATAATATTTGGTGATCCAAACCAAGTGATCGTTTGGGTGGTGCGGTAATCTACCGGGTAAGGAATGACTTGCCAACCGACAGCTTGAAAGGTCGCTGTGGCTCTGGGTAAGTGCATAGCCGAGGTAATGAGAACCCATGTGTCTTCAGGTTGCGGTGTTAAACGCTCAAATGAAAAAGTTGCATTTTCAGCCGTGTTTCTCGAGCGGCCTTCATAAATAGTGCGGCTAGCGTCAACATCAAAGCGTTCAAAAAGTTGTCTGGCTACGTCTGCTTCACTGATCGTTGCACCAGCTAGTAAACCCGTACCGCCTGTAAAAACAAGCGTAGCGTCAGGATACTGTCTGGCTAAATGGATGCCTTCAATGAGCCGCTCAGCTGATTCGTTCACGCTAGGTTGTCCGTGTGAGGCTGTCACTCGCACCATTTCTGCACCTCCCAAAATAATAATACCAGTAATATCTTCAGGAAGGTTGGGTTGCGGTAAGTAAGTCTCGAGCGGGCGGGCGAGCAAGTGCCCCATAGGTAGTAACGACACCAAAAGTGTAACCATAAGGCTACCTATAAGAAGCCGCCGTCCAGCACGTTGCGCGCCAAACACAAGCAGTACGGCCGCCACACACAAAACTAAAAAAAGCACGTTGGTGGGCTTGAGAAACCACCACACCACTTTTTGAAAAACAACACCAAGACTGGGATTCATGATGTTAGCTTAGCTGAGCTTTGGTGTCTATGTTAGCTACTGGTCAACATTGAAGCCCGTTAGGGTGATTTGCTCGAGAACGACAAAATATGCGGCTCAGGAATGGGGATAATTACCTTGGCACCCCAATTAGCTGTGTAGGCAAGTTGGGTCATAAGTTCATCTTGAAGATTCCAAGGTAACAGCATGATGTAATCGGGATGGGTGAGCTCGAGCTGATCGGGTGAGTACACCGGAATATGCGTGCCGGGCAAAAATTTGCCTTGCTTATAGGGATTACGGTCGACAGTATACGCAAGCAGGTCATTGTGAATACCGCAGTAGTTGAGTAGTGTATTTCCCTTACCCGGCGCGCCGTACCCTACGACCGTTTTATCTTTTGCGTTTAGATCAAGTAACAACCGCATCAATTTGTGTTTGAGGTTGCGCACCCTGTCGTCAAAATTGAGGTAGCCCTCGAGGCTGTGCAATCCTGCTGCGCGTTCTTGATTGCGTATAGACTCTACACGAGGTGTTTCGAGGTGGTTAGCTGCTAGGTGCGTAACGTATAACCTCAAAGACCCGCCGTGCGTGGCTAACGTTTCAATATCAAACACCCTGAGGTTATACTTTGCAAAAATGCTTTCTAACACCACTAGTGAAAGATAAGAAAAGTGCTCGTGATAAATAGTGTCAAACTGTAAGTGCTTAATCAAATTGAGCAGGTGAGGAAACTCAAAGGTGGCCACACCTTGCTCAGCAAGTAGCGCCGCAAACCCACCCACAAAGTCATTGATGTTCGGTACGTGAGCTAGCACGTTGTTGGCGATCATAAGGTCAGCGGAACGGATTTGGGCAAGTTCAGTGGCTAGCGCGCTACTAAAAAATTCGGTGAGCGTGCGCACGCCGTGTTGTTGAGCTGCTGCCGCAACATTGCGCGCCGGGTCAATACC
>CAZMCW010000180.1:0-719 GCA_964564405.1 uncultured bacterium | reverse complement strand
GCAATTTCAACGACAAAACTGTCTTGATTTAGTTGAAAACGATCGACAACAGCGTGACTATAGTTGCGGGCATGCTCGAGCCACGACTCTGAATACGATGAGAAATAAGCATATTCTCGAAAGATTGCTTCTGGCGTTTCAAAGTCTTGCACTTGAACCAAGTAGCACGTACTGCACACATAAGTACACAGCGGATAAAACGCTTCCATCTCTCTAAGTTGCTTAGCACTCAAAAAATTACCGCAAAGAGGGCTTAGACCAAGGTCGGTAAAAACATGCTCGAGCGGCGTACCACAGTTACGGCAATATAGTGTTTTGGGTTGTGTGGCGGCATAATGGGCGTCATGTGGAGACTGGCACATACGTTCACTCCTCAGATTGAACAAAAACAATCTTCCCAAAAACCTTAATGTGTTGGTTGACACATATTAGAAACAATTAAGCGTCCGATGAGCGTGCCATCATGAAAAAGGCATGAGGCTCTAAAAAGCCCAACTGAAGCTCGTTTTGTACCTTGAGTTGTAGACTATTGATACATTGAATTTTGCTTAGTGTTCATTATTAGGCAGCAGAATATACACAATAACAATTTAAACTAAAAAATTTCGCGATTTGTCGGCAATTACAAATGTGAGTACGTGTAGACGTTTGAGCACAACTTATGTCATCTTTGGACAACTTTTAGAAAGAACGCATGTCAAATGTTATGTTCTGCGGTC
>CAZMCW010000179.1:0-9654 GCA_964564405.1 uncultured bacterium | reverse complement strand
AGCGTACCCTTAGATGATTCAGACGATGACATTCAAGAGTCAATTTGGTATTAGTGTGGGAGAACCAATCCTGGAACTGTTATAACTTCTTTGGACACAATAGTGCACTACTGCTCAAGTTGGCTCATCAGGAAAAATATCAATTTGAGGTGCCACTGAATCAACAATTGTCTTTTCGTCAATGCTAGTAATATTACTGAGTTGATGAATTTGTGCTAGGGCATCATCCATAATTTCATCGTAAAGCTCCAAAACATCTTCTGGAAAACCTTCGGTACTCTCAGCTGTCATTTTGAAAAGTTGCATCTGGTTAAGGAAGTTGTTCAAAATGTGATGTGTTGAGGTGAGCATGGCTTTGTAAATTTTGAGGCTGCCAACACGTACTCCTTGTTTTCTGTGAAGGCGGGAAACATTCAAAGACAAAAATAAGAAGAGGATCATTGTTGGAATAATGAACTCATCAACTTCAAATGCTTCAAAGCTTTCCAAAAATTCCACGATTTGTGCAAAAAGATCAAGGTCAAATAAAGCTGTGATTGACCACAAAGTTAGCGATATGACGATGCCAACAAAGGTGAGTTTATAGTCTTTCATGCAGTTCCCAAGGCATTCGTTTAAACATTGTAGGACACGCAAGCTAGGTTTGTATGACTAGCAAACTTACAGTTCATTACAACTTGTGCTGATCTGAAACCAAGTCAAGTCAGCTAAAAATTCCTCTGAAAGCTGTCGTAAAGTGGTTGTAAAAGGTTTTGTGGGTTTTATATAGTAGGTGATCTCGTTGTGAAGGTGAGCAGTCATAATCCAGAAAATTTACAAACTCATGCCATAATGATCTAGTAATGGCAGCCAGTATTCGTGTTACAGCGTCTAACGTCCTGCGCCATGTATTTGGCTATGACAGTTTTCGTGATGGACAATTTGCCATTATTGAACATGTAACGCGCGGTGGCAACGCGTTGGTGCTTATGCCTACAGGTGGCGGTAAATCGTTGTGTTACCAATTGCCGGCGCTACTCAGGCGCGGTACTGCTGTGGTGGTATCGCCACTTATTGCGCTCATGAAAGACCAAGTTGACAGCTTGCAGCAAGTTGGGGTGGCTGCGGCAGTTTTGAACTCGAGCTTGTCACCTGCTGCTATGCAAGACACCGAACGCAAACTTGTTGCAGGTGAGCTTGACCTGCTCTACATTGCGCCAGAACGGCTTGCTAAAGCGGCCACACGAACGCTTTTAGAGCGCAGTCAACTTGCGCTTTTGGCCATTGACGAAGCGCACTGTGTGTCGCGTTGGGGACACGATTTTAGACCCGATTATCTAGCGCTTAAAGATGTCATCAACCGCTTTGCAGATGTTCCCCGTATTGCCTTAACTGCAACTGCAGATGCTAGTACTCGAGCGGATATTGTGCAGCAGTTGCAACTTGCAGATGCGTACCAGCATGTCGCTAGTTTTGACCGCCCAAATATTTGCTATAACGTGTTAGATAAAGCCAACGCTAAAAAGCAAATTCACAATTTTGTGCAGCGTGAACACCCCCAAGGCGCGGGCATTGTGTACTGTTTGTCGCGCAAGCGCACCGAAGATACAGCTGCGTATTTGCAAGCGCGTGGTATTAACGCGCAACCTTATCACGCAGGCTTACCAGCTAGTACACGGGACGCTCACCAACAACAGTTTTTACACGGTGATATTCAAGTGATGACGGCCACAATTGCTTTTGGTATGGGCATTGATAAGCCGGATGTCCGCTTTGTAGCGCATTTAGATTTACCCAAAAACTTAGAAGGTTACTACCAAGAAACGGGCCGGGCCGGGCGAGACGGCGCGCCAGCTAGTACACTGCTTACCTACGGTTTACAAGATGCTGTATCGCTCCGGCGGTTACTAGCTCAGTCCAGTGCAGACGACGCGTTTAAACGAGTTGAAACCCAAAAGCTCGAGGCTCTACTTGGCTACTGTGAAAGTGTGCAGTGCCGCCGCCAAGTACTCTTGGCTTACTTTGGTGAAACGTTAGCCAACCCCTGCGGTAATTGTGATACATGCGTGAGCCCACCTGAAACTTGGGACGCCACCGTCGCCGCGCAGATGTTACTTTCTTGCATCTACCGGAGTGGGCAGCGCTTTGGGGCAGGGCACGTGATTGATATTTTGTTGGGTAAAGATAGTAAGCGCATGCTCGAGCTAGGCCACAACACCCTCAGCACATTTGGAATTGGCTCCGAGCACAGTGCCACCACATGGCGCATGTTGCTGCGCAGCTTAGTGGCAACGGGCTACATCACTACAGATGCAGACGGTTACGGCGTCCTCAAACTCACTCCGCAAAGTGCGGGTGTGCTCAAAGGCAACACGCCAATTTTAGCACGCCAAGTGATCACACCAAAAAAGGCTCGAGCAACGTCACAGGGTGTATCAGGGGCGTCAGCAGCACGGCAAGTAACGACCCTAGACCCGACTTTAGACGCTGGTCAAACAACACTCTGGACTGCCCTCAAAGCGCTGCGAACAAATTTTGCCCGCACGCAGCAAGTGCCGCCTTACGTTATTTTTCGGGACCTTACGTTGCGTGAAATGATTGAGGCGATGCCCACTCACTTTGACGATATGCGCAAGATTACTGGTATAGGTGAGGTCAAGCTCGAGCGCTATGGACAAGCTTTCTTAGACGTGCTTAACGAACACAGAAACGAACGCAGAAACGAACATAAACCTGAGCACGAGGTTGGGTCTGACACAACAACCTCAGCTAAAATAACATCACCCAAAAAAGTATCAACCAACATAGCGTCGCCCAAGCTAACATCTGCTCATAGTGATGAACTTGTAGAACGACTGTTACCAGCTAACGGTGACGGCCCAGCAGATACTACAACGTTGTTTAGGGAGCGTCATCATGATGAGTATGTTGTGTCTAAATATGCTGTATCTGAATATGCTGTATCTGAATATATTACAGATACACAGCAAGTTGATCGCGAAGATAGTGACGATCAGCATGTTGACGCTACTTATGTTGACGCTAGTGCTGACGCACTAGGTGATACTTTGAACCTGATCTATGCGGGTTACAGCGTTCAAGAAGTAGCTAGTAAGTTGGCGCTCACAGTAAAACAGGTGCAAACCCACTGCCTCGAGCTTGTAAGGCGCGGTCATTTAACCGCGCGGGAAGCCACTGGTCTGCCTACCCAAGCTATTGATGCTATTGAACAGGTTGTCTTTGGTCTAGCTGAAACAGGCCGGGTTTCTCCTAAGCAGGTTTACGCTCAACTTAACAAACGCTACAGTTTATATGAGATCCGTTGTGTGGTTGCAGCGCTCGAGCAGTAACCTCACTATTTACCCCGATTCTGCGACTATCTGACCCACAAAGTATCTCGTAGCGCAGTTTTTGCTAACATGATGGCCGAGCATGAACGAACGAGTTGCAAATGACGGCGCTACCGAAACAATTTTCGACGGCCTTGCACTGATGGTTGACGGTGTAGGGTATCTGCCGGTAGGCCGGTTGCTGGTCGGTATTGTACTTGGGTTCATTATCGTATTTTGCTATATCTCGTTACGAAATTTTTTAAAACCTGCGTTTAAACCACCTGTGCTTATCGCGGTGTTCATCACGCTCTTAATTATTTTTATCAATCCTAATATCTTCGTTATCGACTGGACGCTCATGTCAATTTACACAGGGCGTTTGGTAGGACGGCTGATGTTTGCCATCACGAGTAGTTTGGCTGTACTACCTGAAGATCAACTGGATATATGGATTATCTTAGGGCTGTTTTTAGGTGGCTTTATAGCATACCGTATCAAAAAACCACCTAAGCCAGAAGAGTTCAAGTGGGGCGGCGGTGGTACTTTGAGCAAAAAAGTTGGTGGCGGTAAATAGTAGTATTTTCACTAGTTGCCAAAATACGCCATATTTTTAGGTAATTTGAAAACTCTGATGGACAAAATAAACCTATAACGTCCTCTCACGAAAATGCTTAACATTGTTATAGTTCACGAGTATAGTTATACTGACATCCATACATGGAGGTCACCCCGACCGCGTCGCAAGCTATTACGGAGCTCGTCGTCTTACTTACATCGGTTCTTGCAGAACTTCCTTGGCCAAATATGTTGGTTGCATTTGGAATTGGCTTTGGGTTGATATATGCATGGTTTTCGTTGCTTGAATCACTAAAATTTTTATTTGAATCTAAGTTGTGGCTTACTATCTTTATTGTGCTCATTGTGTTGTCTTTAATTACCGACGCGGATACGTTGGCAGTAGAGGGAGCTCGGATAGCCCTGCATATTGGCAATATTTTGACAAGGGTATTTGCTGCAGTAGCACGCAGTTTAATGGTGTTCTCGAGCTATCCTCTAGACGTTTGGACAATTGTTAGCGCACTTATTGGCGGACGCCGGGCTTACAAACAGAAAAATCCGCCCAAAAAAGAAGGTCCTGCTAACGGTGGCCGGCGTAAAATAGACAAGTAGTTTAGGTCACTATGAGCCTAAATAGAGTCTTAGACGACACGCTAGAAGTGTATCAGTAGCAAGACATAGCCCAACATTCATAATCTTCACAACGTCAATCCTAGCTTCATAGTGTCAACGCCTTGACAGTCCCTACAACGATGCTTGCTCTAGGCTTAGGTATATCAACGCTACCTAGATGTTGTTATTAGGTCATACCTCAACTACGACAGTCTATCAACGCGTTAGAATTAGACTCAACAGATGTTTTTGGAGGTAAGTGTGAAAAAGCTAGATCCTAGTCGCATAACGTTCAAACGTCAAGCTTGGTTGCTGGTGAGCTTGATTTTAGTCTCGGTTATTTCGCTAGCAGCATCGCAAAGTACAACACCGGACGTAACCACGCCAGATATTAGTATGCTCGAGCAATCTTATGCGAGCGCCGTCTTTGCTGGTGGCTGCTTTTGGTGTACCGAAGCTGACTTTGAAAAACTAGATGGTGTTATTGAAGCTGTCTCTGGTTACACCGGTGGCAACGTACTAGACCCAACCTACCGTCAAGTTGTCTCAGGTAGTACCGGGCATTACGAAGCCGTCAAAGTGTTCTACGACGATAGCCTATTAGATTATCAAGATTTACTCAGTGCATTCTGGCGCATGCACGATCCTAGTGATGCTGGCGGGTCTTTTGTAGACCGCGGGCAGCAGTATCAATCTGCTATTTTCTACACGAATGCTGAGCAAGAAACGCTGGCAAGTGGTGCCAAACAAGCCCTTAACGCATCAGGTAAATTTGACCGTCCTATTGCTACCGAAATTCTACCTTTGGGTGAGTTTTATGTAGCTGAGGACTATCATCAAGATTATTACTTAAAGAGTGCAACGCGCTACGCACTTTACCGCCGTGGTTCGGGCCGCACCCAGTTTATTGCTAGCGTGTGGGAAGGCGATGACACTCTCTACCAACTGCCGCAAGCCACCGAAATGCCTGCTGAAACACTAGATGATAGCGGTGCAACTGTACTTCCTGCTGATGCCGCTGGCGAAATTGTGGCGTTTTCAGCGGCGACCTTTGTTATGCCTAGCGACGAAGAATTACGTGCTATGCTCACCCCATTGCAATACCGCGTCACCCAAGAAGACGCCACCGAGCGCCCCTTCAACAACGAATACTGGGACAACAAAGCTGATGGTATCTATGTAGATATTGTTTCAGGTGAACCGCTTTTTAGTTCAACGCATAAATATCGTTCGGGTACAGGTTGGCCTAGTTTCACACAGCCCTTGGAACCTGCTAACATTACCGAGCACGACGATTTCAAGCTTTTTATGCGCCGCACCGAAGTGCGCTCTGCCCACGCAGATTCTCACCTAGGGCACGTGTTTAACGACGGTCCCGAGCCTACTGGCTTACGCTACTGCATGAACTCTGCGGCCATGCGCTTTGTGCCTGTAGAAGATATGGAAGCAGAAGGTTACGGCGAGTACTTGTACTTGTTTAACTAAGTTTCTAAGCTAAAGATGGTTTGCCCTCCTCAAATGAGGAGGGTATTTTTTTGAGACGGGCAAGGTTTGCTAAACTGAGGCTATGGACAACGTGCTCGAGCCACTGATTACTTCACCTAAACTGGCGTTGTATACGGCTCAGCTCGAGGACTTCCTTAGCAAAGAACGTCAACGTCGCCAGCAGTTTTACCAAGATATCCACGAAGATGACAACACAGAATTTATTAACGGTGAGGTCGTCTCGCATTTACCTGTTAAAAACGTCACAATGATTGCGGTTGTAGGTTACTCACCCTTTTGGCAAGCTACGTGCAGATGCGTCACTTGGGTTTTGTAGGCTACGGGTGAACACTTGTTTCGTTAAGCCGCAATGATTACCAAGCTGATGTGTGCTTTTTTGACAATGCCAAAGCTAGCACGTTTCAGCCAGAACAGATGATTCATCCTGCGCCAGATTTTGTTGTAGAGATTTTGTCGACAAGTACCGAAGCCCGCGACCGAGGCATCAAGTTTGAAGATTACGCAGCGCATGGTGTGCGGGAGTACTGGTTGGTGGACCCAGAAGGGGAGACGCTCGAGCAATATCTCCTCTGAGATGGCACTTACAGCCTCGCCCTCAAATCTGCTGATGGAAACGTCACTAGCTCTGCCATTAACGGTCTAAAGTTACCCGTTTGCGCCATCTTTGATGATGCCGTCAACGTCCAAGTCTTACAAAAGCTGTTGACCAACAAAAAAGATGAGCCCTCATAAACAAGCTCATCTCGGATAGTATTTTTAGGTTTACTGATAACGTTTTAACGCACTTCACTCCCACTGGCGATATCTTTGTCCAACGCAGAAATGCTCAAATTCCCATCGGCATTTTCCGCAGCTAAGATCATGCCTTGTGATTCAATACCGCGTAACTTCACGGGTTTTAGGTTAGCAACAATAATCACTTTTTTACCCGTGAGTTCTTCCGGGCTGTACCACTGCTTAATGCCCGACACAATCGTGCGGGTTTCTGGGCCAAGTTTCACGTGTAAGACCAAAAGTTTGTCCGCTTTAGGATGATGTTCGGCGCGAACAACCTCAGCCACGCGCAGTTCTAGTTTGGCAAAATCATCAATGGTAATTTCGTCTTTATGCACAAGTTCGTCCTCGTCTGTGTCGATGGCATCTTGTAAAGCAGATAAATCTACCCGTGGGAAAAGCGGCTCGCCGGCTTGAGTTTGGGTGCCTGCTGGCGTGAGTCCCCAGGTACTTGCTTGGTTTAAGGTGTAGCTAGCGGTTAACCCCAATTGGGCGCGAAGTTCTTTGGATTTGTTGGGAATAATGGGCTCGAGCAACACAGACGCGCATCGCAACGCTTCAATACAGTTGTAGAGCACTTCGTCTAAACGCGCAGACTGGTTATCATCTTTGGCAAGATCCCACGGTTTGGTGTCAGCAATGTACTTATTTGCCCGGCGGACAGCTTCCAGCACACTTTCAATGGCGCGGTCAAACTGCAGGTTGTCAAAAGCTGTGCTTACCTTGGTTACAAGAGGTGCAAAAACATCTTGCAAGGTCGTTTCACTGGCTTCGCTAGGTGCTTGTGGTACAACGCCGCCACGGTATTTGCCGAGCATGCCCAAGGTGCGGTTCAGCAAGTTACCAAGGTCGTTGGCGAGATCGCTGTTAATGCGCTCAGCGAGAGCCACCTCGCTAAATGAAGCATCGAGTCCAAAGGTCATGTCACGCAAGAGGAAATAACGAAACGCGTCATTACCGTATTTAGCTTGTAAATCCAAAGGACGTACCACGTTGCCCCTAGATTTACTCATCTTGGTGCCGTCAATCAGCCAGTAGCCGTGCACGTTGAGGTGTTTGTAAACTGGTAACCCTGCTGCTTTAAGCATGGTCGGCCAAAATACGCCGTGCGGTTTGACGATGTCTTTGGCAATAAAGTGGTTTACGGCTGGCCAGTAGCGGTTGGTAGTGCCGTGATGCTCGAGTACCGAGTAATAGTTAATAAGCGCGTCAAACCATACATAGGTCACATGGTCATCATCCCAAGGCAGCGGAATACCCCAAGGCACGCGGCTTTTAGGGCGGCTAATCGACAAATCGCCAATCGGTTCGCGGAGCATCGCTAGCACTTCGTTGCGGTAGCGCTCGGGGCGGATTAAGTCAGGATTATCCTCAATGTAATCGCGTAACCAAAGGCGGTACTTTTCCATGCGAAAAAAGTAGTTGGCTTCGCTTCTGTGCTCGGGTTTTTTGCCGTCGTCTGGACAGAGGCCGTCCACAAGTTCTTTTTCGGTCACAAAGCGCTCAGCACCCACACAGTAAAGCCCGCTGTACTCCCCATAGAAGATGTCACCACTGTCATACACGCGTTGCAAAACAGCTTGCACAACCTCTTTGTGACGGTCCTCGGTAGTGCGAATAAAATCGTCGTAAGCGATATTCATGTTGTCCCACGCGCTTTTAAACTTGCCCGAGATAAGGTCGGTGTAAGCTTGCGCGCTCATACCGTTTTGCTCAGCGGCTTTATGGACTTTTTCGCCGTGTTCGTCGGTGCCGGTTAAGAAAAAGGTGTCGTCTCCTCGAAGGCGGTGCATCCGCGTGACAACATCCACCAACGTTGTTGTAAACGCGTGACCAATGTGCGGTTCGGCGTTTACATAAAAGATGGGGGTGGTGGCATAAAAGGTGCTTTTATCAGATGTGCCAGTATTGGATGTATTAGGGTCAGACGTGCTGGCAAGGTGTGTTTGGGGTGATGCGCTCGGTGTGGGGTCAGCCATTGGAATCTCCAGAGGTGATGGTCTCGAGCTATTACAAGGGCTAGCTCGAGGTAAAAACACAAAAAAATAAAGGCGCTTTTGAATTGCAAGCGCCCGTCTCAACATCCTTGTTTCAGTAGTACTTAATCACACCATCAAAACAAGTTGGGTTGCAGCCGGGGTGTAGTTCATCATTCGCTGTGTTGGAATGTACATCTGTGTCATGATGCAAAGTGTAGCACAGTCAGACAATATTACAAGCTAAAAGCTCCGCTGAACTTGTAGTGTAAACATTAAGCATTGTGAACGTTGACGTAATCAGGTACATTAGTACTATTGGTTGGCAGATTCTCGCACAATCAAGTTTACAGTTTTGTGCGATCTACTTGTAAAACAAACTCAAAGTTCGGTTGTATTTATTTAATGTAACCTTGCTAAAAATATACAAAAATTTTGTGTTTTGCAGCTATTAAAGGACACCGGTGTAAAAAATACTAGCTAAGAGGCATTGAGTACAAAAATATTAGCGCTAACGTTGTCAAATGCTCGATAGCGTACAGTTGGTGACCCGATGGTCAAATTTGGGGTCTTCAGGAGGAATTAGCATGGCGACATCCAAAGCAACTTTGCAAGATGAGATTGAAACATCCATGCAACGTATTGCTGACGAGCAAGAGCTAGATATTAGTTTTCGCAGTGGGCGGCGTAAAACAGATATTACGCTCGCCACCATGCGGGGGCAACGGCGCAGCATGTTAGCGCTTGCGCTACACGTTTCAGAAAACTTTCCTGATGTAGATTTGGAACTGGTAAATATAGACACCAAAAGTGAAATTAAAACGCTCATGTTAGCTGTAACCGAAAAGCTCGAGCATCAACAAACGCAGGTACCCGAGCGGCGGGCTGTGCTCGAGAGCTACTTGCGTAGGGCGCTT
>CAZMCW010000178.1:2797-9737 GCA_964564405.1 uncultured bacterium | reverse complement strand
TTTAGGATGCGTGCCGGAACATCTTGTTGCAATTGTTACATTTTGTTTATTCCTTTTACAGGAGGTTACCATCACATTGCGCAGATAAATTTTTAGAACAACTAAGATAACAATGTGCTCCAGAAAACAATGTGCTCTAGGATAATAATGCACTTGAAGTTACCTTTTAACTGCCGTCGCCACATCAATACGAGAACCTATCCACCACTACACAGCTAATGTGATGTCTTTGACATTTGCGTGTTAGCCAAGGTCTTCAACGCTCTTAATAAACCTTTTCACGGACACGCTTTCTCGTTACTTTATGCACAAAAGTGTTAATACCTGCTCTAGGCTGAGGTCTTCACAGTTTGTATTGCACCCCGTCAAAAGCAGTTTATCTCACAAGGGTTTTAAGAATTCTGCTATAGGTTTGGCTTAGTGTTGTTCGTGGTTAACGCCACAAACCAACTTTTAGGAAAGGATTTAAGCGATGATGCAAACCCCACAAACGCAACCCGCTTGGACGCGCCGTATTGCCATCGTGCTGGCTAGCATGGTGCTTGCCACAGGCGTCTTTGCACAAAATCCCGTTGCCGCGCTCAATCCTGCGCCCGCACGTTTCCCAGACGTGCCAGCCGGGTTCTATGCTGAGGAAGCAATTAATATTGCCGTGCAATCTGGCATTATTGTTGGCCGTACCGACGGTACGTTCGGCGGTCAAGCCAACCTCACTCGCTACGAAGCTGCAATCATTATTGCCCGCTTACTCACCTACTACGAAAATGGTCTCTCAGCTGTCTACGATGATCTAGACTTGCTGCGTGCCGCGGTTGAAGAACTGCAAGCACTTTACACCGACCTCAACATCAGCATGGCAGATCTTATTGCTGTACTGAACGCCAAAGCTGACCAAGCTACCGTTGACGCCCTGCAAGCTGAAGTTAATGATCTGCGTATGCAGGTTCAACTACTTCAAGATGAACTTGCGGTTATGGAAACTCTAGAAGGACCTCCCGGACCTCCCGGACCTCCCGGACCTCCTGGTATTGCTGGTGCAGACGGTTCAGATGGCGCAGACGGCGCAGACGGTCTACCTGGACCTGCTGGTCCCGCTGGTCCTCAAGGACCTCCTGGAACCGTTACTGATGTGGAAATTATTCCACCAGCTGAGCCTATCGAGCCCGTTGAGCCTATTGTTATTCCACCACCCGAGCCCGTCCGCCGTGATGCTGGCGAGCGCAACTTCTACGTAGGTCTTGGTGCTTCTATTGAGTACTTCAACGTCGAGAACGCCAACGACGAAACTTACCGTTTCCCCTTGCGTCTTACCTTGGGTGTTGACGATCTGTTCGCTGGCTTCGGACTTCGTGCCATGGCAGACTACGGTCGTCAGTCACCGTTTGAAGATGGCACCTTAACTGTTGCAGGTCACCTGAAGTACCGCCTCGGTTCACCTAAGCTCAATGCTTATGTTGGTGCTGGTGGTGGCTATATGTTCGACATTGCCGAAGTTGGCGATGACCTCGGACAAACCATGGAAAGCGGTTTTGTAGGCGGTCTTATTGGGTTTGAGTTAGGTCTTACCAGCGGCATTGGCTTCTTTGCTGAAGCAACTGGCGATTACTACTTCGATGTTGTCGAAGGTCGCCCAGATGACTCACCTTACCTTTATGACCAGTTTTATCCGCTTGTAACCGCAGGGTTTAACTTGCGCTTCTAGTAACACTTTAATTTGATGTTATTAAGAGTAGGCTTAACTGCCTACTCTTTTTTTGTTGCTTTGAGTCTAGTAGCGTTTCCACGAGTAACTGCCACAGGCAGTTGCGCGGGCGACCTAAGGGAATAGAAATCAACCCACTCCAGTGCGGGGGAACTAATCCTGGAACTGCTATAGATACAGCGTTTCCGTCTAGGGCAACCGCAAAGTCGTCACCCCGATGAGTAAATGGGCAAAAAGGCTTCCCTTTTTAAGGTAATATATTCAGTGTCAAGTCCAAAATGTGTATATTTATTTGACTAAGTTCCTAATCACTCGATATAATCAACGTTCGTCTTTGTGTGCCTGCCCACTATGAACCCAAGATGAATTTGTATTCTCGCATACAGTGAGGCATCTGTCCCAAGTTGTCTATGCTATGCTCAAGCAACTAATTTACAACCTATCTCAACCTGTAGCCTCGAGCGTACTCTGGCTACCTCAAAGGAGTTTCCGTCTATGACCGTGATTAAAGGTGGTCTCATTCAAGCCGCAAACCCTATTCCCGGCGATGATGACCTGCAAGCGATTAAAAAAGCCATGATGGACAAGCACATCCCTATGATTGAAGACGCGGGTAAGCAGGGTGTGCAAGTCTTGTGTTTGCAAGAAATTTTTTACGGTCCGTACTTTTGCCCCAGCCAAGATAGCAAGTGGTACACCACCGCTGAACCCATCCCCGACGGACCAACCACCCAGATGATGATGGAGCTCGCCAAGCAATACAATATGGTCATCATCGTGCCTATTTACGAAGAAGAGATGACCGGCGTGTACTACAACACAGCCGCCGTGATTGATGCTGATGGTACCTATTTAGGCAAGTATCGCAAAACGCATATCCCTCAAGTAGCAGGCTTTTACGAAAAGTTCTTTTTTCGCCCCGGCAACTTGGGCTATCCCGTATTTGAAACGGCCGTAGGCACCATCGGCGTGTATATTTGCTACGACCGCCACTTTCCAGAAGGTGCGCGCGCACTGGGCTTAAACGGGGCTGAAATTGTCTTTAACCCCAGCGCCACCGTGGCCGGGCTAAGTGAGTACTTGTGGAAACTAGAACAACCTGCCCACGCAGTTGCTAACGGCTATTTTGTAGGTGCCATCAACCGGGTGGGTCACGAACAACCTTGGGATATTGGCGAGTTTTATGGGCAGTCGTATTTCTGCGATCCACGGGGTCAGTTTGTCGCTATGGCCAGCCGCGATCAAGATGAGCTTATTGTGGCTGATCTAGACATGGACATGATCCGCGAAGTCCGCGACCTGTGGCAGTTTTACCGTGACCGCCGCCCCGACATGTACGACGAACTTGTTGAACTCTAAGGGGGCATAATGGAAGCAACACCGCTCACCCTAGACGAACTGCAGCGCCGCTTTACGGAGCTCGAGCCAGCCTTCAGCACCCGCGAAGCCCGCATTGAAGCCAACCGCTGTCTGTACTGTTTTGATGCACCTTGTATTAAAGCGTGCCCAACCAACATTGATGTGCCTACGTTTATCCGCAAAATTGGTACCGGCAACACGTATGGTGCAGCTAAGACGATTCTCGAGGCCAACCTCGTTGGTGCCACCTGCAGCCGGGTTTGTCCGGTTGAAGAACTCTGTGAAGGTGCTTGCGTACTGGGTAGCGACCATAAACCCATTGAAATTGGCCGCTTGCAGCGTTTCGCCATGGATCATATTTATGACCGTGGCACCATGCCCTTTACACCTGAACCTGCGACCGGTAAAAAAGTAGCTGTGATTGGTGCTGGACCTGCGGGGCTTAGCTGTGCGGGTGAACTTGCCAAACGCGGTCATGCCGTGACCATCTTTGAACGCAACCCCTTACCTGGCGGACTTTCGACCTACGGCATTGTAGTGATGCGCGAACCAATTGAGGTCGCGCTCGAGGAAGTTGCCTTCATTCAACAACTCGGCGTAGAGATCCAGCTCGAGTGTGAGGTTGGTAAGGACATTAGCGTCGACACCCTCACCAACGATTTTGATGCCGTATTTATTGGTGTAGGCATGGGCACGGTACCACCCCTCAACATTCCTGGTGAAACACTAGATGGCGTGATTGACGCGCTTCCTTTTATTGCCAAAACTAAACTAGCCGAAAAACAAGGCTTATCCCAACTTTCAGAACTAGACATTGCCAAAAGCATTGCGGTCATCGGTGCAGGAAATACTGCGATTGATGCCGCGACCATCGCCAAGCGCTTGGGTGCTGAGCAGGTCACCATTATCTACCGCCGCAGCGAAGCAGAAATGCCCGCTTACGACTTTGAATACGACTTTATTAAGCGCGAAGGTGTAGAGTTCCGCTTTTTAACCCAACCCACTGAAATTTTGGGAGATGCGGGCAACGTCACAGGCTTGCGCTGCCAGCGGATGCAACTAAGTGATATTGGCTCAGACGGACGCAGACAAGTTGACCCCATTCCTAACAGTGAAATTTTTATTAGTTGCCAACAAGTGATTAAAGCTATTGGGCAAGAAAAACTCGCGCTTGCTGAGCTGTTTGATTTAGCAACCACACGCGGCTTTATTGACGTAAACAGTAGTTGCGAAACCTCACACGCGGGCGTATTTGCTGGTGGTGACTGCATTCGCAGCCAAGGTGAAGCCATGACCGTCACCGCTGCTGAGGACGGTAAAATCGCCGCCAACGCCATTCACGCTAGGCTCACTAGCAGTATCGCAGCAGATTAAGGAGGCCTGCTTATGGCAGATTTAAGCATTAACTTTGCGGGCGTAAGCAGCCCTAACCCCTTTTGGCTGGCCTCTGCGCCACCAACCAACAGCGCGTATCAAATCAACAAAGCTTTTGAACAAGGCTGGGGCGGTGCCGTTTGGAAAACCATCGGCTCACCTGTCTTAAACGTAAGTAGTCGTTACGGCGGCCTCAACTATGGCGGTCACAAACTCGTCGCCATCAATAACGTGGAGCTTATTTCTGACCGCCCACTAGACGTTAACTTACGTGAAATCGCTGAGGTCAAACGCAACTGGCCCGACCGCGCGGTTGTGGTGTCTGCCATGGTGGGGTCACACGAAGCTGAGTGGCACGACATTGTGAAGCGCATTGAAGATACGGGTGCAGATGCCATAGAACTGAACTACGGCTGCCCGCACGGTATGAGTGAACGCGGCATGGGCTCAGCTGTAGGGCAAGTTCCAGAATATTGCAGCATGATTACCGAGTGGGTCACAAGCGTAGCAAGCATTCCGGTAATCGTCAAGCTTACGCCGAATATTACTGACATCACCCAACCCGCCCAAGCCGCACTTGCTGGCAAAGCTGACGCCCTGTCACTCATTAACACCATCAATTCTATTGTGGGGGTTGATTTAGATAATTTTGAGATTAGCCCCAATATTGGCGGTAAAGGCAGCCACGGTGGCTATGCGGGTCCAGCTGTCAAACCCATTGCTTTAAACATGCTGAGTGAAGTTGCTAATTTAGCTGAGGTACAAACTGCTAACATCCCCATTTCCGGGATGGGCGGCGTGCAAACCTGGCGAGATGCAGCTGAGTTTTTGCTGCTTGGTGCAACGAGCATTCAGGTCTGTACAGCGGTGATGCATTACGGGTTTAGGATTATTGATGACCTCTGTGACGGGCTGCATACCTGGTTAGACGACAAAGGTATCGGTTCCGTAAACGAGGTTATCGGTGCGTCGTTACACCGTATCTCGAGCTTCGGCGACCTAGATATGAACAGCCACGTGGTGGCGCGTATCAATCCAGAAACGTGTATTAACTGCAACCTTTGCTACATCGCTTGCGACGAAGGTGCCCACCAATGCATTGATTTAGTGGCAGATGGCGTCAAGATTGACCCTAAAACTTACAGTGGGAGCGTTACTCCACAACCTGTTGTGCGTGAAGACGACTGCGTGGGCTGTAATTTATGTTCACTCGTGTGTCCGGTTGATGACTGCATCAGCATGGTGCCGGTCACGCGCAACCGCCCGCACAGCACCTGGAATGAACTCACCAGCGAGCGCCCCGAGGTGCTCGAGTGGGACGGCATGGCCCGCTACCGCGACGAAACAGGGATTGATATTCACTAAGGCTAAGGCTTGCGTTCGCACGTGTGCACAGAAACACTTGTGAACAGAAAAGGAGTTGGCAATGACAAAGAGGACGCTCGACGAATGTGTAGATATGATGGCATCTAGCGCAATTAGCATGGGACCCGTAAGCCGCCGCTTGCGTAATGCACTGCTCGATAGCTGCGTGGATGATGACTGCGGCGAAGGTTGCCCTGACCACTTCCCCTGCACCGAGAACACGCCTTGTGCAGAAAGTACCCAACCTGCTCGGCATTGGTGGCAGTTTTTGTTTAGACCTAAAGGGCAAAACCCCCTGCAAAGCTGAGATAACGTAGGCTTAAACTTGATATAAATAATATCCTATAAATTAGTTGGATGGGATGCGCGTTGTTGTATGGCGTGGTATTGGCAAGTACCATCAGCTCAATGCCACAAGTCAGTGATACTCACGCGATTTAACGTCGTTCATTGCTTGAATGTCAGCATGTACTTTCAAGATGCATGTGTGTATGTATATTCAACAGTAAGCTGACGACACAAGGTAGTATTGTGCTATGACGTGTTATTTGGACGCGCTCGAGCCCAACATCTCAACCCTCAAAAACTACACAAGACTTTCTCCAAACACCCAAACCTCATTTATTACACATCTATTTTTATGCTTGATTATTTCCATGTTCATCATGTCTAATGAACACATCTCACGTCACGTTAACTCACAATACTTAGCTCAGTGACAACCCAACCTCAACCAAAACCAGTAGCATCATCATCGGTGGTGCCAATTATTAACGCCGACGGCATCAATATGATTTATGAAGGCCGCGGCGGGCGTACTGTAGCCTTGCAAGACGCCAGCCTCGAGGTTCATGAAGGTGAGTTTGTCAGCCTCATTGGCCCGTCTGGCTGCGGTAAAACGACGCTACTCCGGCTCATTGCCGACCTCATCCAACCAACGTCTGGAACACTCGCGGTAACAGGTAAAACAGCCCGCGACGCCCGGCTAGCCCGCGAATACGGCTATGTGTTTCAAGCGCCTGCGCTGTACGACTGGCGTAGTGTGATTAAAAACGTAATGTTGCCTTTAGAGATTATGGGCTACAAACGTAAGCAGCGGCGCGAACGGGCAGCTCAGTTGCTCGAGATGGTCGGGTTAAG
>CAZMCW010000178.1:0-2787 GCA_964564405.1 uncultured bacterium | reverse complement strand
TTCACGACACCTATCCGTGGCAACTTTCTGGTGGCATGCAACAACGCGTGTCGATTGCGAGGGCACTGGCGTTTGATCCACGCATTTTGCTGATGGACGAACCCTTTGGCGCACTCGACGAAATCACCCGCGAAGCCATGCAAGCTGAACTCCTCAATATTTGGCAAGCGACCGGTAAAACGGTGGTGTTTGTGACCCACTCCATTCCTGAGGCTGTGTTTTTATCCAGCAAAGTTGTGGTGATGAGCCCGCGCCCCGGCAAAATTGAAGAGCTTATTGACATTGACCTGCCCTACCCGCGTGATGTTGACACCCGTGAGTCCGAAGCGTTTTTTCATATGGCGACCAAAGTACGTGAGGCGCTGCGCGGTGTTCACTAAGGTAGGTGTCCATTAAATGATGCAAAAATTGCGCGCGCAATGGCCGTTACTTGCGACATTGGCAATGCTTTTTGGCTTGGGTTATCCGCTAGCACTACTATTTGGCTTGCCACTCGCACGGCGTGACATGCAGGATTTGCGCAAGTGGACGCGGGAGAGCTTTATCGCGCCAGCACCTGATACCTTGGCAGATGTGCCCGTTCAACGCTTAAGCTTTGAGCGTGTTTCGGAGCAAGGCTTACTTGTGCTCGAGGACGCACCTGCCAACGTTGACTATGTGCTTGAGGGTACTGAGGTGAGGCTCGAGCAACCCCTCTACCCCACAGACATCGCCAGTGACACCATCACGCTAACGGCTTTAGGTGATGGCATCTACCGCATCCCAGATAATATCAGTGACGACCAAGGCATCACCCTACAAACAGCAATTTATGTTGATGGCAGTCTCACCAACCCCGGTAGCACCCTCGCCAACGAAGTTCCCGACGGACAGCGCACAACGTTTACCTTTGACCACCCTAACGCCTCCGCAATTGAGCGTTTAGTTATTGACGATCAAGTGGTGGATGATTACAGCATCAGCACAACAAATGCGGCACAAACTGAGGTTGTTCTGGTTGAGCCGCCTGCGTTTGGGAGCAGTGTGCAAGCGGTGCAAGGTGATTATCTGTGGTTGGATGATGTGCAGCTTGTGTTTAACGTAACATCCGCAGAGGCGGCTATTGTACAAGCTGTCCCAGACGTGATGCGCTTAGCTGAAAGGCTTCAAGGTGAGGTGGATGGTGACAATCAGGTGTTTACGTTGGCACGGGGAAATGTGCTCGAGCAAGCTGACAGCCTCAATCTTTTTGTAGGTTCTAGTAAGCTCAACGGCGCTGACGAACGCCCTGATGAACGCGTCGATGGTGAAGCATCCGTATTTACCTTTGCGAGTGACAGCGGGCTAATCAGTTTAGGGGGTGTGTTATTGAACGAATCAACTGACTTCACCCGCACTGGCAATATCATCACGATGAATGTAACGCCCGCGCGCAACGCCCGCTTGCGGCAGCACCCAGATTACCTACTGAGCAACTCTGAGACGGGGCAACTTACGCTCGCTCGAGCACCTACAGAACCTGTGTGGACAAGTCGCTATGAGTATTACGCGGAGCCAAGTTGTGGTAGTACCGTGCTAGCCTGCTTTTTTGCCCTGCCGCAGCACCCGGTACCATTTCCGCATTGGATTATCCGCAGAGCGCCGGGCTTTGTCCAAAAATTCCCAGTAAATGACGAGCGCAATGTGCTACGAGCTGTGCTTTATACGAGCACCGGAACGTTAGTATCACTTGCCTTGGGTGGGCTCTTGGGAACGCTACTAGCTGTCGTGTTTGTGTTGGTGAGGCCGCTCGAGCAAGCCGTACTCCCGTGGGTGATTGCTTCGCAAACAGTGCCGATTATTGCGCTTGTACCTGTACTTCTACTCGTTTTGGGCAATCTCGGCATCACGATTCAAACCAGTTTGTTGCCTACAGCGCTCATCGGTGCGTATATCACGTTTTTTCCAGTTGTAGTTGGCACGGTCAAAGGTTTGCGCTCAGTTGATCCGCTAGCACTCGACCTCATGACCTCGTATGCAGCGTCACCAGTTGATGTTTTCTTAAAACTGCGCTTTCCTGCTGCTGTGCCCTTTTTTTTCACCAGCCTCAAACTAGGTGCTGCTGCTGCGTTAGTTGGTGCCTTAGTTGCTGAAACGGAATCCAATAACGCTAGGGGCCTTGGCTTCCAAATCCTAGGTCAAGTGCAGTCAGGCAATGTTGCTGATGTGTGGTTGTTACTACTTACCTCAGGGTTGTTGGGCATTGTGTTAGTCAACCTTGTGGGCCTTGTGGAACGCTTGGTGGCACCTTGGTTGGGAGCGCGTTCGTGAGCATTGCCCTTAGTGTCACCCTGGTCATCTTTGGCATTGTCCTGATTGCAAGTTTGCTTGTACTGGGACGCACCCAGTTGACCCTTGCTGCGTTAGTTGTACCCACATGTGTAGCTTTAGGCATGTTTAGCATCGCACAGCACGAAGCTATCCCTATGGTTTGGTATTGGCTTAGCTTGTGGACCGTACTGGGCGCATTAGCTGTGTCGATAACGCAATTAGGACTCGCTCAGCCAAAGAGCAGGTTAACCTTACTGCTTACCCGCATTCTCCCCTCAGCAACGGTGCCCTGTTTTTTGTTGCTTCTCTGGCAAGGGCTCGTCATTGGCTATGGCGTTCCCAAAGGCATTTTCCCTAGTGTGGGGGATGTTGTCACCGCCCTGCGCAACTCCCTGCCTGTGTTTTTAAACGATAGCTACGTGACGTTTGTGCAAGAAGTGGCACTTGGGATTGCCATCGGCGTACCCGCAGGTGTCTTGAGCGGGATTGCAATTGCCT
>CAZMCW010000177.1:0-9764 GCA_964564405.1 uncultured bacterium | reverse complement strand
ATTGGTTTAGACGCCCTCAAACAAATTGGTACGGTGATTGTGATTGCTGGCACCAAAGAAAAAAGTCGCGCGATTTTAGGTGCATTGCGCGGCGGCTACATCGACGTACTCATCACCGATGAAGCCGCTGCTCAAGGGATTATAGAACGCCTTTCCATGTCTGAGTAGTATTCTCAGGCAACAGTAATATTCTCGGGATATTCTCGAGCGACAGTCATGTCCCCAAATAACAGTGATACTCTCTAATAACAACGTCAGGGCGTGTAAATTATCTTGTCAACGTATGTGATAGACTTACCTGAGTCCGTTAAAGATGGATCTATTGATATCGTCATTAACACAACGCTTGTGACGCAACATGATGTATCTACAACACCATAATTTTAAGGAGAGATGCCAGAGTGGTTGAATGGGTCGGTCTCGAAAACCGGTGTAGGGGTTTCCTCTACCGAGGGTTCGAATCCCTCTCTCTCCGCCATAGGTGATTGAGCTGCTCGAGCAACATGTCTCGGGCAGCTTTTTTATAGACAACTGGTACACCAACCCCAATAATGCCTCTATAACGACATCCACTACAGTCATCTTTTAGGCAAGATCGTACAAAAACTTAAGCCGTACATTTTTGAGGGCACATTACTTCCAAAATTTAACTCTATAGTGTAAACTTCTAGAACCGCACTAAGTATAGGTTGAGGAGTTTGCCATGCGTCTTTGCATTACACTCGAGCCTCACGGGGAGCTTAGCTTGCCCGTCCACTACAACTACATGCTGCAAGGGCTCATCTACAGTCAGCTCGAGCCCAACCTGGCCAGTTGGCTTCACGGTGCGGCCTACCAGTTTGCCAAACGCACCTACAAAATGTTTACGTTTAGCCGTTTAGCGGGTAACTACAACCTTGACAAACGCACCAAACGCATCACGTTTACCGGCCCTGTTTCGTTTAAGTTAGCTAGCCACACTACCGACGTGCTCGCGTCGCTGGCTGAACACTTGCTCAAAAGTGAGCAACTACGCTTGGGGCAACACCAAGTTCAAGTGTCTGGCGTGGAAATTTTGACGCCACCGAGCGTTCAAGCAAGTACGCCCACCCGCGTGCGAGCGCTTTCCCCTATCACCATTTACAGCACCTTTGAAAAACCGGGGGGCGGCAAGCTCACGCACTACTACGCGCCTAGGGAAAAAGACTGGGGTGAGATGATTTTAGGCAATTTGGCACGTAAAGCGGGGTCGCTCGAGTGGGACGTAAACACAGACGAGGCCCTGAAAGACGCTTACATCAAACCTATCAACACAAGTGACCGCGACAAAAAAGTGGTTCGCTACAAAAATTTTGTGATGGAAGCTTGGCTTGGAACCTACGAACTTAAGCTGCCTGAGGGGTTTTTTGAGCTTGCGTATGACGTGGGGCTGGGTGGGAAGAACGCGCAGGGGTTTGGGATGGTGGAGGTAGTTGGATGATTGAGAGCATTTATCAACTAGGCAAAGCTGTTATGGAAGGCTCGAGCGGCAAACGAGCTTTTTTAGAATCACTTGCTAAGGCAGCACCAAATACCAAAAAAGACAATCCAGCTATAGCTATTTTGAAACTAGATACTAAAGCTTCAACACTTAATATCGAAGTGAGAGAAATTAGCGAGTCTGGAGCAAATACTGTCGAGAAGTTTTTGTGGCTCGGCAATGCGGCAAGCTCCGCGAGCGACCAAGATAGATTGACCACAGACGGGCTAAACTATTTGGTTTCTCAAACACTTCCTAATCTTGCTGCAGTTATCACGGTAAATACACCTCTTTACAACACGCTCACAACTATCATTAGTACTTTGTTTATTGATGTTGGTGAGCAAAATGAACTTGGCGTTTCAGATAGTGCGATAACCTACCGACGTTCAAGAAAAGTTCTAAATCTACCCATACTAGGTATCGCGGGTCCAACTTTGGATGACGCAAAGCAACATGTGAGGGACGAAAAAACTGCCAAAGGTTTACCAAAACTTATATCTGCTGCACTCACAGAACACTTTAAAGAGCAGCTTTCTGGTGACAGAATTCTCTTCACGCTCGAGGTAGACGGTGAACTCTTAGTCGACGATGACGAATACCTTACTTATCTTGAAAACGTTTACGTAGGCGACATTTTTGAAGGTACAGAAATAGGCCGCTGTCACCTAACAGGTAAAGTCACACCAGTAACATCCAACCTCACGCGTCTAAAATTTAAGTACTACATTACCGACAAACTTGGATTTGCTTCAGGTGCTAGCTCGAGTGGCTTCAAGTCCAATCTGACAATTTCAAAAGATGCCTACATAGCATTACTTGTTGGTGAGCGCTTCGTTGAACGCGAAATGCGGTTTTATCTTGCAGGAACAAATGGTTACATTCTTCCTGACGTTCATCAAATTGAGATAACTACAACCATCCTAGAAGAAATACGCAACATCAAAAAACGTACCGATGTTAACTTAGGCATTCAAGAAAGCCTAGATGAAATTGTTGCGGAAGAAGCCGACGAACAGAGCTACTCACTCAACCTACTGTTCTATAAACGCGTTCAAGCTAGCTTCAAAGTCGTACGCCTTATTCAAGACGTACCTGAATATAGGCTTGCTGAACTCAGGCTTGCGGGTAGCCGTATCAAAACGTTTGTAGGCGACATCCTCTTTGGTGAAAGTAATCAGTGGGAGCTAACGCTTCAAAAGATGTACTACTTGTTTCCCGTTCGCAAAAGTGGCACAGACTTTCACAGCCGGGGTGTCCTCGAATTTTACGCCACGCTTATCACAGGCGGCTTAGTAGACGCTCGTCAACTTGTCCAAGAGTTTATGGAACTGGTGAGAGTCTACCGCTTTAGCAATTACGCCGCCTATCACCTTTCAGAACCTAAGGGCGATTCTGAAGACTACCAGCTTATTCGCTATATTGCTCAAAGTATTTTGCTGTTGGCATTCTTGCGTTCACAAAATCAATTAAAGGAGGAAATCGTGTCACTAACCTATCTTGATAATTTAAATCTCAATCAAAAGCAAAAGGAGTATTTGGAAAAGTTGAACTACTCCCAAAGTCAAACCGCGCTCTATCTTTTGGGTGTTCTCATCGGTGAAATAGCCAACTCGCAGTATCGCCTTGGCTCAGAAGGAAAAGGAGGTAAAAAGACTATTTTGAACAAGTTGAACTATCAAGGTATGACCCTCAACAAGGTTCAACAGCTCGCCGTAGACCTGTTCGACAAACTGCGCCAATATCGCGACAAACAACGCCGACCTTTATTGAACGCGCAAAACGAAAAGATTTTTGCTCAAGCACAAGCTCTCATCAGTGAAGGTGCAAGCTCTTGGAGCCTTACACCTACTGAAAACGTTTACTACATTCTTAGCGGCTATTCTCATTCAACCTTTCAAGCTATTACCAGCAGTCCACCTTCATCAGACGATGATAATGCCAACGATACCAATTTTGAGGGAGAGCAAGCATGAGTATTTTTGACAGCGATATCTTATACCTTTACGACGCAAAACTCGCCAACCCTAACGGCGATCCCGACGAAGAAAACAAACCCCGCATGGATGACGCGACAGGGCGCAACCTCGTTTCAGATGTGCGCTTAAAGCGGTACATGCGCGATTACTGGCTAAATAATAAAACGAGTGATATTTGGGTTAGGCGCAACGAAGACGGCTCAACTACCGACGCCAAGGGCAGAATGAAAGACTTACTCGAGCAGTACGCAAAATCTAGTGATGGCAAGAAAATTACTGAAAAAGCTGCTAGTAGAGACACTGACTTTAAGACTTGGTTACTTGGGAAATTGTTGGACGTTCGACTTTTTGGTGCGACCATGCCAATGTCTGGATCATCTTTGACCTTTACAGGCCCTGTTCAGTTTTCATGGGGCTATTCACTGCACCGTGTTGAAATCAACCCGTCTGCGACCATCTCGAGTACCTTTGCCGGGCGAGATTCAGGGGATAAGGGCGACTACGGCACCTTTGGCAAAGACTGGCGCGTTCTCTATTCGCTTGTTAGCTTTTACGGCATTGTGACGCGCCACCGCGCTAGACATACCGAATTAAAGGCCGAAGATATTGAAACGCTCGATAACGCCATGCTCAAAGCACTTCCCTCTGAAGCGACCTCACGCAGCAAAATTGGTCAGGTGCCAAGGCTTTATCTGCGTATTGAATACAAAGAAGACGTAAACGCCAAACTTGGAGATATGCGCGAAGACGTGATACCCGTTGCCAAAGATGGCAAGTTACAAGATACTATCCGCGACATCAAGGATTATGAACTCGACGTCAGCTCCCTTGTTAGCCGCATTGAACAACATGAAAGTGACATTCAAAACGCCTATTTGTTTTTGCACCCTTCATTAGCAACAAACCTCAAAGATAGCCTGCAATCTATTCTCGGTGACCGCCTGAAACAGCTTTAGTACCGTGCCAAACCCACTAATCATTTTCGACCTTACAGGGGCTTATGCGATGTTTCGCAAGTTTTACACGAACTCGTCATCGCTGTCTTACCCTTTTCCGCCACGTTCGACGTTGGCAGGATTAATTGCGGGACTTATAGGTTACGAACGAGACAGTTACAGCGAGGATTTAAGCCTCGAGCAGTGCAGCATTGCTGTCTCAGTAAAAACGCCTGTGCGACGTGTAATGCAGACGGTGAACTACCTGATGACCAAATCTCCTTCAGGATTTGATGGCAGTGCAGGCGGCACACAAATCCCTATCGAGTGGATTTTTCCCGAAATTGATCATTCAAAGTTGCGCTACCGCGTTTATGTTACACACACAGACGGGGATTGGCTCGAGAGGCTAAACACGTTGCTTACAACTGATAGTTGGATTTATCCCCCCTATCTCGGCATGTCTGAATGCTTAGCGCAAATTGAGCATGTTACCACCACTTCCGACTGGACATTAGAGCAGCCTGAAAATGCCAAATTGCTAACTACGGTCGTTCCTGTTCAGGCTTTAGACAGTGCACCTGAATTAATACAGGGATCACAAATCATCAAAGAGCGTATTCCGCTAGCCTTAAACCGTGAACGTAAGCTCGAGGCAATCTGCGATGTACTTTATGAACGAACTGATAAAGGGATCACAACTCGGTTAAATAGACCTGCATTTCACGTGTCTTACAAGTCCCAAGGGAATCTTACCCACGAGATTGGCGCGTTCCTCGAATGATCTTTCGCGCCCGCCCAGAGAGTAAGCGAGATGGCAGAATTATCAAAGCCGAAGAACTCAAAGTGCATCTTCAGAATGTTGCTGATAGGGCGAGAAACAGTTTAGACTCCCCAACGTTACCAAACTCGAGCAAGCTCTCAAAGTGGGCTGAACTATCTGGGCTCACACACGATTTTGGTAAGTACACTAGTTTCTTTCAAAACAAGTTGCCACCCAAAAAGCAAGCACCTCCAAAACAAGCTTATGGCAATCACGCTTTTATTTCTGCTCTGTTGGGCGCGTTTGTTGCAAAAGCGAGATACTCACAAAGTCCCGAATCTGCACTACTTATCTACTTGGCAATTCACAGGCACCACGGACATCTGGTAACACCTAATGAGGTGCTACCTCGAGCTAAATACTTGCGAGATTCTCCAGCTTTTGAAAAGATTGATAGCGCGCCACCCTCCTTTATCAAAGGTGAGCATCTACGCGCTATACATGCGCAACTCAAAGACTTGAGAAATAGCGACCATTACGAACAAATTATTCAGGAAATGGTATCGCTAGGTGTTCCTGAAGCCAAAGCCTTCTTAGCTCAAGACAACTGGTGGCAACTCATAAACGAGTTGAGAACAAGCTATAAAGGGTTTGCGCGTGATGGGGGTATTTCTCTTTACTGGCAAGCCACCCTTCTTTTTTCAGCCCTTATCGATGCCGATAAGCATATTTCTGCAGCAGCAAGTCAGGGTAAAGACGCTGAGGTATCAGAACGGCTCGAGCTACCCTCATACCTTGTTGACGACTACATCAAAACTCTAGAAAGACCAACAGAAATGTCAGCAACGCAGCAGCGGCTATTTGATATTCGCCGCGATGTTTACGCAGAGGCAACTCAAGCCGTCCAGACCGAAGACCTTCGAAAGCTTTATCCTGCTGTTTTAAGCTTAACTGCCCCAACGGGCTCAGGAAAAACGCTTACCGCACTTAGCTCAGCCCTTCGCTTGCGTGAGCGCATTTGTGAAAAGTTTGGACTCCAACAAGCGCCAAGAATTATTTATGCTTTACCGTTTGTCAACATCATTGACCAAAACTATGACGTGACAAAAAAGGTTCTCTCTCAGCTCAAAGATTTCGAGGCAAAAAAGTCTAATTATCTCCTCAAGCACCATCACTTAGCTCCGCTAGCTTTTCAGGAAAATGAAGACCACAGCAACGATGATGCTCTTTTGTTAACTGAATCATGGGAATCAGAGGTTATTGTTACGACGTTTGTTCAGTTTTTGCAAAGCCTTATTACAAACAAAAACCGTGCGCTGAAGAAGCTGCACAATATAGCTGGTAGCATCATTGTTCTTGATGAAGTTCAGAGCATTCCTTTTGACCAATGGCGGCTTGTTGAACACGTTTTAGCAACGCTTACAGAACACCTTGGTTGTACTGTTTTACAAATGACAGCAACCCGTCCACACATCTTTAAAGAACCACAGGCAAGGGAACTACTCAAGAAACCTGCAAGACATTTCAAGGGGCTATCGCGAACGCAGTTAATTCCGAAGAAAGATATTTCCGACCTCACACAACTCAACAATTTTATTTTTAAACAGAAAAAATCCGAGACATCCATGCTAGTTGTTGTAAACACTATTCACAGTGCAGTTGAACTCTACACCTTGCTACGCGAATCTAGTACTTTTCACCCTTTCCACGAATTTCAACAGGACAAATTTGCTGGAGAACAACCGTTAGTGCATCTCTCTACAAACATTACGCCGTGGCAGAGACAGCAAAGAGTAACCTTTTTAAGAGATTTTATGCAGGGCGGCGGCAAACCTCTCGTGATCTCAACACAGGTTGTCGAAGCCGGCGTGGACTTGGACTTTGATGTTGTGATCCGCGATCAGGGACCACTTGATTCAATTGTGCAAGTTGCAGGGCGTTGTAATCGCAACGGTACAAAGGGCGATTCTAAAGCTGTTTATGTTGTGAATCTAGCTCGAGAACATGGAAACAATGACGCCACACTTGTCTACGGAAAAATTTTACCTGATATCTCAAACCGTATTTTGACTAACGTCATTAAGGAGCCTGAGCTTTATGAGACGGTAGACAATTACTTCGCAGCTATGGCTGGGCGTTTAAACGAAGATAAGTCTCACAATTTTGTAAAAGCAGTTGACAAGCTCCACTTTCATTTTGCCGATGAGTCGCTTTCAGTAAGCCAATACAACTTAATTGACGAGTATGAACACGAACCTGTCATCGTAGAACTTAGCAAAGATGCCAAAGAAGCTGTGGATAAACTCGAGCAACTTTACAAATACGGCGGTGACAAACACGCTTTTAGGCAAGCTTATCGAGACTTAGGCGCATACATAATTACGCCGAGTAAATATCGCATCAAGAAAAACTTACCGCCCCGCTACCCTCATCCGAAGCTTGAAGAACATTTTTATCTTCCTTATGCTGAGGTTCATGCAGACCATCCAAATTATTACAACTTAGAAACGGGATTCAAATGGCAGGACGAAGCAACAATTTTTTAGAGACTTCACCTATCACCGGTACCCTAGTTTGGTACTACGCCATCTGCCAACGCGAGTGCTGGCTCATGGCTCACAACATCACAGCTGACCAAGAAAATGACTTCCTCGAGCAAGGCCGCCTCAATACCGAAAGCCACTACCTACGTGAAGACAAAGAAATTACGCTGCCTAGCGGCGTGCGGGTGGATAAAATCCGCAAGGAAAACGGTCAGCTTGTCCTCAGTGAAATCAAAAAGACTAGTAAGTTTTTGCCGGCAGCTCGGTTGCAACTGGCGTATTACTTGTGGTTGCTCGAGCAAGACGGCGTATATGCCTCGGGCGAAGTGCTCGTTCCCGACGAACGTAAACGCGAAGTTGTTGATCTAGACGAGGTGCGCGCTGAATTGATGGCAGCTATAGACGCCATCAGCCAACTTGTAGAAGAACCCAAACCACCTGCCGCTACTTGGCTTCACTACTGTAAAACCTGCGCGTACGCTGAATTTTGCTGGAGTGGTACTGAGGCATGAAAAAACCTGTTTACATCTTTTCGAGCGGCGAACTTAAACGTCAACAAAACACCCTCCGTTTTGACTCAGACAAAGGCAAACGCATGGTGCCCGTGGAAACCACCAGCGAGTTGCATGTATTTGGCGAGGTTGACCTCAACACGCGCATGCTCAACTTTTTGACGCAGTGTCACATCCCTTTGCACGTTTACAATCACTATGACTACTATGCCGGGTCGTACATGCTATTTAACCTTGCAGCAAGCTAGCGCTTACAGTGACGACGCCAAGCGCCTTACCCTCGCCCGTTTGTTTGTGACCGGCGCGCTTAAAAACATCGAAAAAGTGTTGATGTACTACGCTCGACGCGACCCGAAAAAAGACGTTGAAGACATCTTGCGTGATATTCGTAGTAGCATCTCTCAGGTTGACGAGCAACACGATATTAGCACCCTGATGGCGCTAGAAGGCAACGCGCGCCAGCGCTATTACCAAGCGTGGGATGAGATTTTAGCTGACGACGACTTCAAATTTGAAAGCCGCACTAAGCGCCCACCGCAAAACCGCCTCAACGCGCTCATTAGTTTTGGCAACAGCATGGTTTACGTAGCCTGCCTTTCTGAAATTTACCAAACCCGCTTAGATCCGCGCATTGGGTTTTTGCACGCGACTAACTACCGCCGTTACAGCCTCAATTTGGACTTGGCTGAGATTTTTAAGCCGATTATTGTTGACCGCACTATTTTTACGCTGGTGAATAAAAAGATGCTTACAGCCTCGAGCTTCAAACGGGATGCTGGCGGCATCTTGCTAACTGACAAAGGGCGGCAAGTATTTGTTAAAGCCTACGACGAACGCCTCAAAAGCACCCTCAAGATTCCCCGTTTAGGACGGCACGTAAGTTACAAGCGGCTCATCCGCATGGAATGTTACAAGTTAGAAAAACACCTACTTGAAGATGAACCCTACGCACCCTACGTAGCGCGATGGTAGACCTATAGCACGGTGGTAAACCTTTTGTGGATGGCTCGAGGTTAGCTTGTGTACATTATTATGGCCTATGACGTTGGCGTTGAACGTGTAACTAAGGTGCTCAAAACAGGACGCAAGTATTTAACGCACGTGCAAAATTCGTTGCTCGAGGGTGAACTTAGCCCCGGTCAGTTTAAGCGTCTCAAGTTTGAGGTAGGTCAGATTATCGACGATACGCACGACACGGTCATGTTTTACATTGCTCGAGGTGAGGGGTATCTCAAAAAAGAGCGTTTAGGCATTGCCATAGACGAACCAGATGATTTTTTGTAAGCAGCTTGACCTGCTTGTGTGTCGGTGTCCAATGCTGTCAAAACCCAAGGGGATCGACACAGCTACACAAAGCAAGCAGTAATACCGTCTAGCACGGTACAACCTGCAAAACACAAAAGTTCAAACTAGACAATGTTGTGGCTCGAGGGTAGAATCACAGATGTGTCCTAGACAAAGCGACACGGGTCTTTAGTTTTCCTATGAGGAATTGAAACTATGCTAGCCAAGGGCATCAGTAATGGCGTACCTG
>CAZMCW010000176.1:0-9766 GCA_964564405.1 uncultured bacterium | reverse complement strand
CTTGGAACTGCTATAAGGTAGCAAAGTCAACCGTCTCTGTTAACAACCGAATCTTGGGGAGGGCATCAGGCGGGAAAAACTGTAGCTCGAGCTACCTCACCTTATCTGAGGGCGCAACATCTAGTGGCTCAAAAAGTCCAGCGCACCCTTAGCTAAAACTTCCACCGCAATCGGCAACGCGTTTTCATCAATATCAAATCTGGGGTGATGGTGTGGGCTATCAATGCCCTCAGCTTCGTTGCGCGCGCCGACATAGAAATAGCAACCCGGTGCTTGTTGAAGCCACAAAGCCATATCGTCACCACCCATAATCATGTCTTTGGTGGGTACGTTGTCTTCACCGACAACGCCCGCCGCAACTTGCCGCACGCGTTCGGTCATGGCAGTATCGTTAATGACAGTTGGCGAGCCAACTTGCCAGTCAATGTCTACACTTGCCCGCATGGTTTCGGCAATACCTTTGGCAACCGTTTTAATGCGTTCAACAATCACCTCGCGGTGGGCAGCATCGAAGGTGCGCAACGTACCTTTGAGTTCGACCGCTTCGGGGATGATATTGAATGCAGTTCCGCCATGAATGGACGTGACGCTGATAACAGTTTGTTTAACAGGATCAGTTTCCCGTGACACCAAGGTTTGTAAGGTTGTGATGATCTGTGCGCTGACCACAATTGGATCAATGGCATTATCTGGCTTGGCTGCATGACCGCCGTGACCACGAACGACAATCTTGAAACTATCGGTAGCTGCCATAGTTGGGCCAGACCGCATGGGTACAACGCCAGTTGGTGTGTCACTACTTAAGTGCAAGCCAATAGTTGCATCTGCATTAATGCCATCTAGGGCACCATCTGCCAGCATAGCTTCAGCCCCGCGGACAATTTCTTCGGCAGGTTGAAAGATGAACGCAAGTTTACCGCTAAACAGGTCTTTGTGCTCGCTAAAAATTTTGGCAGTGCTTAGTGCTACAGCCGCGTGACCGTCGTGCCCGCAGGCGTGCATTTTGCCGTCCACTTGCGATTTATAGGGGACGTCTCGTTCAGCGTGAATGGGTAGGGCATCAATATCTGCACGAACAATGACGGTTTTGCCCGGTTTGCCGCTGTCTAACACGCCTACAACACCAGTTTTGCCAACCTCACGGCGGACGCTTAAACCAAAGGACTCGAGCTTATCGGCAATAATCCCACTTGTACGCACTTCTTCAAAGGCAAGTTCAGGGTGTTGGTGGAAATCGCGTCGGGTGGCGATGGTTTCGTCTTTAAGGGCTTGGGCAGCTTGTTTGATTACATCCATAAGATGTCCTTTCATGCATACGTGGGTCAATTCGCCAGCACGTATAGATATTCATATAACCTACGATGCTTCGTGAGAGTGGCGTGTTTTGTGGGTACTGAATTGTCAATGGTGAGTGTGGGGGAGGCTCGAGTCATGTGCTTACAACCTCAGCAAAACTCGGCTTTGTATTTTGGTGAATCTTCTAGTCTCGAGGCAACTCTATACGCTCGCAGCAACCTTTTGTAAACCTGCTACCAAACGCCCGATGCCTTCACTGACATCCGCTTGTTCTAGTGCGCCGTACGAAATGCGCAAGTAGCAACCATCAATGCCAAAGGTATCCCCCGGAATCACCGCCACCCCCGCTTGTTCAATAAGATGCCGGCAGACATCCATAGGTTCTAGAGGTAGATGTACCTTGAGGAAGCAGTAAAACGCCCCATCCGGACGCGGCACACTCACAATGTCAGGGATGCTAGCAAGTTCGTCTAAAACCAGCTTACGCACCTGTGCATACCCCTCAACGTAAGGCGTGCAGTAAGCTTTGCCGACCGTTAGCGCAGCCTCGGCAGCTACCTGACTCACCACGGGTGGGCAAATCAAAATGGTGTCCTGAATTTTTTCAACGGCAGGTACAAGCGTTTCGGGAATCACCATGTAACCAATCCGCCAACTGGCAAACCCGTAAGCTTTGGACAGCGAATAAATACTAATGGTGTGGTCGCTGGCATCTCTAAAACTTAACGGCGTGACATGACGCGCGCCGTCATAGGTGAAGTATTCATAGGTTTCATCGCTAATGTGATAGATGCCGTGTTCAGCACACAGTTTGTTGATGGTCTGTAATGCTTCTACTGAATAAACCGCACCCGTAGGATTGTTGGGCGAGACCGTCACAATAGCTTTCGTTTTAGGAGTTATAGCCGTCGCAACAGCAAGTACATCTGGCTGATAATTTTCATCCGTTGACACAACAACCGTGTGGCAGTTCGCCATCGTAATGGCCATCTCATGATTGAAATAATACGGCGTAAGTAAGATGATCTCGTCGCCAGCATCAGCAACAGCAAGTAAAGCATTGTTAAACGCCATGTTGGCACCTGCTGTGACGACAATGCGCTCAGGAGGCACTTCTACCCCATTATCACCAGCAAGTTTTTGGGCGATGGCTGCTTTGAGGCTAGTCGTTCCCGTAACCGCTTTGTAACTGTGAACGCCTGCTTGTTGATAAAAACTAGCGAGGGCATCGTTAACTTGTCGAGGTGGCGGGTAGTGAGCAATGCCTTGACCGAGTGAGATGGTGCCGGGGTTAGCGGCGATGAGTGCGGCAACAGTGGGGATAACGGGGGTTTGGACAGCTTGCATACGAGCGGAAGCAGTTAGATGCTGAGGGGCTCGAGCCTCCCCCATATCGTTTGCGGATGCCACCAAAGGTGTGTCACGAATCATGCATCATCATACGTCAAGGTGAATGCAGATTCGTTGTGGTAGATAGTCAATGAAAAAGGAGCCTTGCGGCTCCTTTTTGTGCAGATAAATTCAATGAATGCTCGAGTAAACTTACTCGCTCATCTCCTCGTCCATGCCCACTGCAATAATCCGTGAGTTGTCAAGCGGTTCAGCCAGCGATACGCTGCCACCCAACACACTGGTGATGTAGTCAGTGAGCACTTGGCGTTCACCAATTTCGGTTGTGATTGACCCGCGTGCTGCATCTGCCGCACTAAGTGACTGATAGCCGTCGCCACCGGTGAGCAAAAAGCTGTTGGTAGCTAGAGTGAACATACGTGACAGATCGCCTTGCGCTTCGTAATCGCTCACGACGATATCTTCGGTGCCGTCTGCACGGGTGACAACTAAGGACTTCACGCGGGATGGAGTATCCAAGGTTGTCGCGTCAGAAATACCTTCGCGGCTGGGGTCGTACTCGAGCACCATGCCCGCCACCTGCGGGAAACGCCCATCCGCAGCAGGCACGCGGCTTACCGCATTTTCCATCGTCGCAATAAGCTCAGCAGCCGTAAGGTCAACCACCGAAATTTGATTGTCAAACGCAAGCGCCGTGTCAATCACCAAACGGGTGATGGTTGGCCCCGCGATGGTCGCACGAATACCGCCACCGTTTTTAAGGGCAACATCGGGTCGGTTATCTGCAAACGCGCCTTGGGTGTACCACAAAGTGGAATCAGCTGCTAAACGTCCTAAATTCGTTTCGCGTCCACGTACATCTGCCCGTGCACCGTTGAGCACGCTGTCGGTCTCACCCACAACCGTAAAGGCTTCTTGAATCGTAGGCGTGGCTTGTAGTGCAGCCAGCGTGTCAGTCACGGCAGCAGGTGCGCTTACGTCTGTGCCAACAACCTCTGCTAAGGCAGCTACAGCAGCTTCGGTTGTGGCAATAGGACCGCTATTGGGATCAACACGAACAATACGGCCATTACTATCAAAGTCCACCAGTAAACGCCCCACGTAGCGGTAAAGCTGGTCGCTGTTAATGGCGAGCAAGAGGTTACCTTCGCTATCTAAGCGCAAGGTGGGATAAAACGTACCCGACGTGTCACCTTCGCGGAGGTTGTTAAAAGGACCGTTTGCTTCTGCCCGGGCCATGAAACCCGTTGAGCCGGCTGCCACAATAATATCTACCCCGCGCAAAAAGTCAGCCGAGAGGGGGTCAGCGGTAAAGTCTTGGGCGTGGTCAAGCAAAATAATTTTGTTGATGCCTTGGGCTTCTAAGATGTCTACTTGCTCGAGCACCATGTCCACTGCAGAAACGAGTGGCTGGTTGTCTTCGGCGTTGCGGCCACCCACAAAATCCACACCTGGCATAGTTGTGTCGGGGTCGTTGATGACATTAAAAAAGTCAGCTGGCGCGCGCCCAATTAAGCCGATGCGCTCACCAGCAACCTCAACGTAAGCACTGCGCGCAACTCTACCGGCGTTCTCAGCAACACTAGCGCCATCTTCACCAATTTCGATAGCGGGAACACCGTCGGATACTTGAGCGTTACTGAAGTCCAAGTTAACGGATAAAAATGGGTACTCGGCCGCAGTGAGCATCTGTGCAAACTCGTCTAAACCGCCATCAAACTCGTGATTGCCAAGGCCGTTAGCGGTGAGGCCACTAGCATTAAAAAAAGCAATGTCAGCAAGGCCATTGGCACCGAGGCTGTCAACCTCGCTAGCCGCTTCATAAAAAGGTCCAGGCAGGGTGTGGTCGCCCGCGGTGAGGTAGACGGTGTTGGGTTCTAGCGCGCGCAAGCCTTCAATAATGGCGGCGTAGTGAACAATGCGCTCCTCGAGCGTATTTGGGTCTTGAAACGCAGACTCGTTGTCTGAGCTGTGAACGACTTGCAGGGTAAACGTATCCTGCGCGTACGCCGTCACAAGCAACGTTAAGACAGCAATAAACGCATAACGAAGGTTCATCATGATCTTCTCCTTTCAAACTTTTGTAAGGTTATCTTAGCCTAGTTTTGTCAGCGAGGTTCAAGCTTTTGTCAGGATTATGTCATGGAAACATCAAGGTCAATGTGATGTCAATACGTCTTTCAAGGATATGTAGATTGTCAGTTGAAGAGTAAGTATATGTTAGATGATAGGGCTAGCTCGAGCCCATCAGTACAGCTATATCAAGGTATACAAGCGCACTGACTTAAAGATGCTCATTACTCAAAGCGACACCCACGTGTTGAGGAATAACCCTAAGTCCTCCCACAGTAAACAAGGCGTTGATCAACAGGACATTTATCAACAGAAATTTATCTTATGCTAGGCAACATGCAGCGGTTTTTACTTACGTGGAGTGTCTTAATTTGCTTGTCTGTCATCAGTAGCGCCGATGCGCACGCGACTATCGTGCTGGGTGAGGTGACGCCTTCACCGATTACGCCCGCACCTGGTGAGTCGTTTAATTTGCGCTTAAGTTTAGAAGACCCACTCGGCACCCCTATAGAAGATGCCATTGTCGCTGTAGAATTTCGCCCCTTAGCCGAGGTTCACGCGGTTGACCCACCTCCAACCGATAGCCTAAATGCCGTTGAAGCACTTATCATCTCTCCAGAAACCGAAGCCCAAATTGACCCCGTGCGCAGCGAATTTCGGGAGGTTAGCCCGGGCATTTATGAAACGCGCAGTCAACTCAATGGGACAGGTCCTTTTCACATGCTGTTTAGAGATACAACCTATCGCCAAGAAGAAGCACGAGCTGTCTTGGTCTTTGAAGTTACTGATGATATCGCTAACACCCAAAATGACGAGATGCTGAGTTTTTTGTTTCCACCCACAGCAATCGGCCCGCAGTTTTTGTGGTTGTGGGTCTTTTTGCTCATTGGTTTGCCGCTGTTCGCAGCAGGGGTCGTCACCGTGATGGTGCTACGCCATGCGAAGAAAAACAGAGATACCAGCACGCCTGCGGTAGCGTCGTAAGTGACTTTCAAACATTTACATTACAAACAACGCTCGAGCGTTGTTGGATGTCACCAGCGGTCTTATCAAAGCTCCTATGAACAGCATAATCTTCGACATTGTTAAGAGCTTTACACTTGCATTCACATAACATCTGTCGATTACAGCAGCAATGATGCTTGTCTGTCTCGAGCACATCAACAGATACACGTGCCACGTAGATCCCGAACATTACACAGGTCATCTAAAAACCCACAACATCATGAGTATGTGCGTAGACCTGATGAAATCTCTCTTTCCCCTTCTTCCTTAGCCACTAGCAACACTGCTAGATGTTTACAGAATTGTCCTCCCCAGCAAACTTGCCGCCATTTCCACCATGATGGTTGCGGTGCTATTCCCTGTGTCTAAAATAGGATTTACCTCAACTAGATCTAAACTGGTCACCACACCCGCTTCAGCCAGCATCTCCATAAGCAAGTGCGCTTCGCGGTAGCTGAGGCCGCCAGCAACAGGTGTACCCACGCCAGGGGCGATACTTGGATCAAGGGCATCTGCATCGAATGAAACATGCACCCGCTCGAGGTGACTCAACTGGGCAATAGCGTCCTCGGTGACCCTAGCAATGCCAAGTTTGTCAATTTCTTTCATGGTGTAAGCGCGCAACTTGTGCTTGCGAATAAACGCACGTTCGTCCGAGTCAATGCTGCGCAAGCCAATGTAAACAATATCTTCGGGACGTACAACTGCTTGACCGCCCCAGATGGATAGCAAGCGCGGGTCACCATGACCTAGCAGATGCGCAAGCGGCATACCATGAACGTTGCCACTTGGACTGGTTTCAGGGGTGTTAGCGTCTGCGTGTGCGTCTATCCACAGTACGCCCGTGCGCCCGCGTCCAGCGACTCCGGCTACCATACCCATCGAGATCGAGTGATCGCCTCCTAAGACGAGCGGAAAAACGTCTTTTGGTAAAGTCCGTAGGACATCGTAAGTACGTTGGCAGGAACTGGCAATACTGCTAACGTAGTGAAGTCCCCGAGCAGCCTCGAGCGACTCCGGAACATCCACAGCTATATTGCCCAAATCTTTAATGGTATAGCCGATGCTTTGCAAGTGATCAGCTAACTTAGCTAGCCGCAACGCACTTGGACCCATATCGACCCCACGCCGTCCAGCACCTAGGTCCATAGGTACACCTAAAACATGTATATTCGCCATGCCATGAACCTATCATAATGCGTTCAAAACAGCAACACTACCACTGTATAGAAGTTTGTATGTAGTTTTTGACTTGAAATCGTTTAGTTATTTTAAAAGGTTGTTTGGTAGTGTGTCACTCACATCAACCAATATACCTTGACGCTCATATACCTTAACGCTCATATTTTTTGACGTCTGTACTTCTCAACGTTACATTTTTTAACATCTATTAGCAGTTCCAGGATTAGTTCCCCCATACTAAGTGGGTCGATTTCTATTCCCATGGCTCGCACGCGCAACTGCCTGTGGCAGTTACTCGTGGAAACGCTATATGTGTCTTAACGTCTACATCTCTTAACGTCTATGTACCTTTTCGTTATGTATCTTTTCGTTCAGCTGCATGGGTTTGCCAAAACGGTGAGGTGTCTGTCTTGGTGTAAGTTTCATTTACTGGACAAGATACTTCCATTACAACACCGTTATCAGACGTGCTGAGCTCGAGCACGGCATTAAGTTGCTCAGCTAGCGCGCGCACAATGGTCATCGCTAAACTTTCGTTGCCATTTTCTACCTGCCCACATGTATCGCTTATGGTCAAGCACATAATTTGCTGCTCAGGTTGCGCTTGTGGTGAGCTTGCTCGAGCTTTCACAAATGCTAACAGATCAAGCGTTGCTAAGTCAGAGCTTATGCCTGCAGCTTGTTGCCGCGCTGCAAACTCAGCTTCAGAAAGTTTGTGTAAGCTTATCGTGACACTGGATTGATCACTTGTAGGGTCTTGCTGCGCTGCCCGCTTAAACACATCTTGCAGCAGTTCATTGGCTATGAGGCCAAACGGCACCGCTTGCTCAACACCGAGCAAAATACTGGTCAGTTTAAAGTCAACCGTGATGATACGCCCAGCGTGAGCTGCTTTGATGCGGCGGACAACGTGCTGCAAGTACTCAGCAAAGTCGATGCCTGCAAGCCGTGGCGATTCATAAATTTCTTTGTGAACATCTGCCATCGCCATAATACGCGCGCGACTCTCAGCCAAACTTGCTTTCACCTGAGGATTGTCAATATCGTGACTTTGCAAGGCTAATAACGATGAGATCACCTGCATGTTGTTGTTAACACGGTGATGAATTTCTTTGAGCATAACGTCTTGCTCGTCAACAGCACGACGCAACGCAAGTTCAACTCGCTTGTACTCTGTAATGTCCCTATCACTGCCGTAGACACGTAACCCTGGTCGGTCTTCGGCGGCTGTAACGTGCAGTAAACTTTCAATCCAAATCACGTTACCTGCTTTTGTAATGAGACGGTACTCAGCTTCACGCCGTTCGTTGGGCACTAAATTACGCCGGCTGTCATTAAAGTGCTCGAGGTCATCTGGATGAACCAAAGCTGGCCAGCCACCTAGCGCGTCTATTTCAGCAAGCGAGTAACCCGTCAAACGCCTGGTTGACGGTTCTGGTTCCCAGTCACGCTCCCAGCACCAAGTACTGTCAGCAATGTACACAGGATCAGTAGGGTTGTGGGTGGTGTCATAATTGCTGTTAATAGCGCTAGTTATAGTAGTAGACGCATCAGCATGTTTAGACGAAGTTAAACGTTGCCCTTCTGTACTGCCTGAGTGACTATCTTGAGGAGGTCCGTAAAAATAAGAAAAGAGGCTTTCAACACTGATTTCACTAATTTCGCGGTAGCGGGCGTCGTTGAGTTTGAGCGCACGCTCGCGTAACACTTGCTCAGTTACATCAACCCCCATACCCTGAAAAAGCTGTACCTGACCATTGCTGCCCAAAATAGGTTCGTTGACCCAGCGCAACCAGTGCCAACTACCCGCGGCACTGCGCACATATTCTTCGGCAGTAAATGTTGTACCTTGCTGAACTGCTTTAGCAACTTTTTCTAAAAAGGGAGCTCGAGCTTCAGGTACAATAAATGTCATTATCGATTGCCCTATACAGGTTTCTCTTTTGCTGCCATAAAACGCCGCGTAAGCGTCGTTCACAAACGTAAATATTAAATCCTTAGGTCGCCAACGAGTCACCAAAAATTGACGCTGATGCTCAATAAGTGAGCGGTAGTGAATTTCTTCTTGACCAACAAATTTCCTTAGCTGGTGAAGCAAAAGCGCACAATGACACTCTCCTTGCTCAGTTTCTAAAAACTCACCTTGAACCCACACATCTAACGTGTTTTGCTGAGCACCTAACAGAGTTAGTACAGTTGGCCGAATCTCGGCATCAGCTTGCATTACGTCTTGATACATAGATAAGACAACCTGCTTGTGGTCGTCGTTGAGCTGAAGAAAGTTGATGAATTCTTGCTGCTGTAAGTTTTCGAGAGATGTCTCGAGCCACTCACATAGTGTAGGATTAGCAGTTACAAGACAATTATTGAGGTCAATAACACAAAGCCCTACCTGACGGCTATGCCACATAGCATGTAATACGTCGTCCGCTAGAAGCGATGGGGTGTCAGACTGAGCTAAACGTTTAGATAGTTCAGACATTATAGTTTAGACAAACATTCCACTTAAAATAATAGCTTTCTTAAAAATTGCGTTTCAAGTTTACGACTCATACTAAAAATAACGTACTTAGTTTTGTAGCTGGCGATTTGCAAACTAGCAATTTATAGGCAACCTACTCATACGGCTATTTAAGCCACTACGGCACTAAATCTTAGTAGGGCTCATAGGTTAAGTTTTGGTAAAGCTATTTTACTAAGCTGATTTAACTCTTAAGCTAATCCAGCGCCTAAGCTGCTTCGACCCGGTCTTATCACTAGCAGTTCCAAAATTGGTTCCCCCACACTAATTGGGTCAACTTCTACTCCCCTAGGTCGCACGCGCAACTGCCTGTGGCAGTTACTTGTGGAAACGCTATTA
>CAZMCW010000175.1:7685-9776 GCA_964564405.1 uncultured bacterium | reverse complement strand
CAACCCGGCCCAAGCACGCGATATTGCCGAAGTCACCAACCTCAAAGTACTTGACCGAACTCAACTTATTTTGGACATTTTTGCGCAGAATGCCAAAGGTCGTGAAGCTCAAGTGCAAGTTGAATTGGCCCAACTTCACTACCAACTCCCCCGCTTAGCTGGCCGAGGTAAAACCATGAGCCGTTTAGGTGGCGGTATTGGTACGCGCGGTCCGGGTGAAACCAAGCTCGAGCTAGACCGCCGCCGTATCCGTGACAGACTAGCAGCGTTAGAGTCCGAAGTTGATGATATTAGCGCGCACAGAAGTCGCCGCCGCAAATCGCGGACGCAGTCACGTACATCTGTGGTGGCTTTGGTTGGTTACACCAACGCAGGTAAGTCAACACTCTTTAACTGCCTTGCTAAAGCAGATGTGCTGAGCCAAAACAAACTTTTCGCAACTTTGCGTCCCACAACCCGCGAGGGCTGGCTTCCTGGTTTGGGTGAATGGGGTGGCAAAGTGCTCTACACCGACACAGTAGGGTTTATTCGTGATTTGCCAGATGAGCTAGTGAATGCATTTCGGGCCACGCTCGAGGAACTGCACGATGCCGACTTACTACTTCACGTGGTGGATGCTGCTACTCCTGGCGTAAGTGACCGAGTTGACGCCGTTAACCGTATTTTGGATAGCCTCGAGCTCAACGTTGAACGGCATATTGTCCTCAACAAGTGTGATTTGGTTGACGAGGCTAGGCTTACTCAACTGCAAACTCGCTATAACGCCCTCAGTGTATCGGCAACAACCCGTGCAGGACTAGACAATCTCAAAACTCACCTTGCTAAAGCCATTGAAGGTGATGCGTTTGCCCCTGTACTGGATGATATGTCAGCAACTTACAATATTCTTGTATTGTAGATAAATGTAAATAAATATAAGTATAGGCCGTAAAATTTTGTTTGGAAGTAGTTTTGTGGACGCTTGTTATATTGATCAGGCAAGTGTCCACATTTGTGTTGTGGGGTGCTCGAGCTTCCTCTCAACTATACAAACATAGTTTTAAAGCTCGCGAAGAACTCCGCAGGAGTTTATGATGTGTTTTGTCAGACTTGGTATCATATTATCTCCGTTTGATCCTCAAAGGAATTAACCCACATGGAGTCCGTAGCACCTAGCTGGTAAGACACTACTTGGGAGATATAGCTTGTGAGACGTCGCACATGAAAAACTTACATAGATATGCTCAACGCTAAGATTTCATGAAACCCTGCGTTACAATCTACAGCTTATCTACCACAAAGTAGTTTATGCTTATGGGCAATATGACGATTTCTCTTACGCGCGTGCGTCTTTGCTGGCTTATTGTAGTTGGTCTTGTCACAGCTTGTAATAGTACTGATCCCGGCCAGCTTTTGCTATCGACAGGGGCTGTAGATGTCAGCCTTGGCGGCAAATCTTTTACCATTCAAAACACAGGTCCCGTTGGCTCTAATCTCAGTTGGCGACTTGTTACAGCTCAAAACGGAGGCAACCCAACTGCTGATGACTGGTTTTCGCTTAGTGTTGAGCAAGGCACACTTGCTGCTGGTGAAAGTCAAGCTGTTGTTGTGGTTCCCGAAACCAATCTCGCCCAAGGTACTTACAATGCAACTGTAACGGTAACTGCAGGCGGCGAACAAGAACAAGTTCGGGTGAGTGCTGTTCGCACTGTCGACATCACAAGTTGTATTGCACCAACCGTAACAGCAAGGCAGCGTGCGCTCACCCCACGCGCTCCCGAACGAGAAATTTTGGTGCGCTACCGCGATACAACGTCTACTTATGAAAGTGCTGCTAAGCGCTTAGGTGGTCAGTACAAACTCAACACGGTGGTTTCTGGTGAAGGCATCGTCCCCGATGTCGTTGTTGCTAAAGATGGTACACGTGATGATCTTATCGCCCGTTTATCACGCGATCCAGATGTACTTTATGCTGTGCCCAACAGCGTGCTTAGCTTGCAGCAAGCCCCCACAATTCCTATGCAAGCCATTACTCCTAACGACGCCTTGTACAGCTTGCAGTGGCACCTAAATGACTTTGGCATCCCCCAAGCGTGGGCCCTTGAAACGGGT
>CAZMCW010000175.1:0-7675 GCA_964564405.1 uncultured bacterium | reverse complement strand
ACACGTGACTGTTGCCATTATTGACAGTAGCGTCGATACCGACCACGAAGACCTTGTAAACGCGCTACTACCAGGCTGCGACTTGTTTGACCGCGACGATGACCCTAACCCTGGACCTTTTGATCCTAATGGCTTTGATACCAAGCCTACCCACGGTACTCACGTTGCAGGCATGGTGGCGGCAACAGGTAATAACGGTATTGGGGTTGCAGGTATTGCTTTTAGCGGTGTTCAAATTCTTCCAGTAAAAGTCTTTAATGACGGCGGTGTAGGCGCTCAAATCGATGATCTCATCAACGGCATTCGCTGGTCGGTAGGACTAGCTGTACCTGGGTTTAATCCAAATCCTCATCCTGCGCAAATTTTGAACCTAAGCTTAGGTACGCGCGGTCAAAACGCTGCCGTTGATGAAGCTGTTGCTGAGGCAATAGGTGCAGGTGCATTGGTCGTCGCAGCAGCTGGTAACCAAGAACTCAGCAGTGGGGTACTTACTCCTGCTAATGCCGAAGGTGCCTTATCGATAGGATCAGTAGATAGTAATTATATTCGCTCGGAGACTTCTAACTACAACCAAAATGAGCCTCAAGTTGACCTTGTAGCACCCGGCGGCAAGCTTGTAGATGCTAGCGACGACTTTTGCGCAAGTGGTTCTGACGACAACATTCTAAGTACGTTTGCTGGCGACAACTATGGTTGCTTAGCAGGTACCTCTATGTCAGCACCTTTTGTCGCAGGTGTAGCTGCACTTATTTGGAGTCAAAACCCAGATTTTACTGCTGAGCAAGTTACTGAACGTATGCTTGCGTCTACCTTGTCAACACCTGACCAAGACCCTTTTGAGTATGGTGCTGGTGTTTTATGTGCTGACCGCGCGCTGGGTGCAGCTACCCTGTGTGGTCGTTAGACTTCATTAGTTAATATCGTTGGCTTTTCATTTAACTCGCTAGACATCCTCATCCAAATATTTGTGTGCAAGGCGTTGCTACCCCCAAACAGGGGTTTTAGCAGCGCCTTGTGGTTGCTACACTTTCTACTAATTTATCGTCTTAGGCTGCACTGTATCATCGCATTCCTTAACGTCTAATCTCGATGTAAGATTTAGCTACTAGGACAACCTTTTTGAGTGTTGTCTAGGAGGTACACAAGTATGAAGGGGAAACGGTCAACTGCAGGTATCGCCATTATCACTGCCATTAGTTTTATGGTGGTGACACTGGCGTTCATTAGCACTGCGTTTATTGTGAGTATTTCTAACACACGGCTTTCTGGTGACCAAGTGTTTACTACCAAAGCCCAATTTGCTGCCCAAGCGGGTATTGATGAGGCAATTCTACGTTTGTGGCACGGTGCCACCCAAGACATGTTAGATACAAATGACATTCGCGGGTTGCGCCGGGATATTCCTGATTACCGCGACCGCTGGCAAACCATCACCCAATGGTCACCTTATACGTGGGACGCTAACAACCAACTGTTACCTGCACAAGATACCGATGGTAATGATATTGCTGGCGAATTTGGTGACCCTATAAGTTTTAGTGGTCAAGTTGATGATGGTACAGGCAACTTAGCTAGTTATGAGGTGATCATCGAACGGCGTGATGACAGTCCAGACTCGTCTACATTGCGCATCACCTCTACAGGTACACTACCTAATGGCTCCCAGCGCCGTTTGCAGCAGGAACTTGCTGTTGCTTTCCCACCCTTTGAGTTGGACTTTGCACTACTTACCGACTTTGTAAACTGCACCTTTTGCCATTCCGCGTTTACATCTATAGAGATGGGCTACGACAGAGATGTTGGGATGCGGGATCAAGAGTTTCTGGTTGATTTAACAAATGAAAATGCTCGAGAGCAAGCTGCTGCAGGTGAAGCACGTATTCGGGTAGCAGGTTTGCGTAACTTGTTTATTAACACAGGCTGGGCTCACATAAATACCCTTGTTGCGGGGACTATCTACTCACGCGGTCCGCAAAACATTATGTACGATGGAGGTCCGCGTGGAGGTAGGCAAGGTCGCAGAGGTAACGTATGGGGGCCAATATACCAGGGTAACAGTCCTATTATTTCCGACGCTGACTGGGAAGAGTTTCGCCTCGATGGGGCTCCTAATAGCGATGACAAACTCCTATCATGTACCCCTAATGCAAATGACTTCAATGCCGGTTGTGAGCAAGCATTTGCCCGTTTTTACGAGAACTATCCTATTGAAATAGATAGTGACAATGACGGTAGGCCCGATACCCCTAGTCCTATTGATGGAGTAGTGCCCGAAGTCCTTCAGTTCCCCTCACCTATTCAAGACTTAAACGGCGACCGTCGTATTGATAACGACGAATGGGCTGCAGTGATGAGAGATAAGGAACTAGGTGACCTAGATGGTGCCGCCGAAATTTGGTTTTCACCTACAGATGCAGATGGCGCACCTAGCGAACGCGACAGTGCAAGTGCGGCGCTACCTTTTCAGGTTTATGGGCAAGATATTACCATTCCGGGGCTAATAGATACTGATACGCCTACCGAAACACCTACTCGAGGTATTGCAGGTAACTTGATTTTGATAGGAACAGACGCCGCTCCCATTGAAATTAGCGGCACGGTATATATAGACGGTGACCTAATTATTCAAGGACCTATTGACCCTGGCAACGCAGGTGTGTTTATGGTGCGCGGAAATATATACATTGTGGGAGATGTGATCTATGACTGCAATGGTCCTTCTAGGGGTACCCAATGTGATTACACCACCCCTGCTTCTCTACCGCGTTTAGCATTTGTAACTGGCGGCATGATGATCTTAGGCAGCCCTAATCAAAGCGAAGGCACTGCCGATTTTCCCAATGCGTTTGGTAGGCGCAACGGAGGCCTACCTATGCAAGGTGAGCTTGCCGCATTTAATGCGTTTCAGTTTGACACTTATGAAGAAGTTAAACAGAGCGGTGCAAATACACTTGGTGAAGTTTTTGTGCCCCGCTATTACCTCTACCACGAAGGGGATGAAATTCCTATACGTTGCAACTTTGACGGTGAACGTGGACCTGATAACGACAACCGTCCGGGTACGGATGAATGCCGCGACTTTGTTAGTCGGTCAGGTGGCGGTGACAGGTTAAGTGCTAGGGAAAACATTCCTTGTGTACCGGGTCAAATTGCATCTTTCCCAAACGCAAACCAACCCCGCTGTGTCTCTGGTGAGCGAACAACTGCTCCAGTTGGCACGCCACTTGGTCCCGTGATAGCTATTGATCAAGACGGCAGCGGTTTATTTGAAGAAGATAGAGATATAATTGTGCGCAACCTTTCGCAAGATCCTATTGACGACAATGATCTAAATACTCACAGAACAAATAACAACAATCTTCCTAATTGGGGTAGCAACTGGGGTACAGAAAGAGGTAATACCGTCGGCAGTATTCCTGTTGAACAAGACGGTCAAGGTTTTGCTCGCATGGTGAGCGAGATTTTTGTGGAAGATGCTCGCGGCAATCAAATCTTAGATGATGATGGCAACCCAGTTGAACCTGTCTATATGTACATGTCACCTAATAACAGTTGGCTTGCACCTGCCCAAGATTTAGATGGTAACGGCATAGATGATTTTGAAGACGATTCTCTTGTTGAATCAGACAATATGTTTAGCCGTCAAAAAGCTATTGCAGCTATGGAAGTTGTGACAGGTGCTTGGGTTGAGTATGGCATGACTAATGGACGTAACCTTGGGCAGGCTAATGAACGTCCTATGCGAATTGATGGGTTACTTTACACAAACAATGCTATTCTTGGTTACTTACCTAGAGGTTGGAGGGGCACTCCTGGCAGTGGTACTGACGGTGGACTTATCCTCAATGGCAGTGTTATTTCTTGGGAGACAGGACTACTGATTTACGGTGGTGGTAATGATCGTGATAACGATTGTGAACATGGTACTAACGAAAGGAACATGTTCAACACCGGGCATTGGATGTGCATTGGTTTGCGGATACAGTATGACCGCCGCTTACCTTCTCTTATTGACGTGCGTACCAATGTTCCGGTATTAGCTCGTGCTAGTTCGCGGTGGGTAGAGATTAATGATTAACCTAAACAATCGTGTTGCAAGTAAGCAATATGGATTCACGCTCATTGAATTACTAGTTGTCATGGGTATTATCAGCATTCTTGTGGCGATAGCTATTGGAGCCTATCGCCAGTGGCGGGATGCTGAAAACTTTAGAGCAGCTCAGCGCACTATCTTTGAAACTTTAAATCAAGCTCGCAGTGACGCCCGCCGTCAGTCGCGTAGTCAAATTATAAGTTGGGCTGGTGAAACTGGTAATAGCGAACTTGAAGTATGCACCAGTAATGGTTCTTGCCAAACAGTTGCAGTTCCGCATGGCGCTATATTTGATGTTATTGATGGCCCTAATACCCAGTTTACCTACCTTGCTCCATTTGGACGTAAAAACGCTGCAGAAATTGAATGGCTTATTAGCAGCAGGAACAATGCGCGCAAAGCCAAAGTGCGTGTTGTTGGTGTAACAGGTAAGGCTGTTTTAACAACCTGTGATCCTGAGGCCTTAGGATCATGCTGATAACTTCAAGACATGTATCACACAAAAAAGCAGGGCTCACCCTTATTGAGGTATTGGTAGCACTAGGTATTATCGCTATTACTATGGTGATGTTTGGGTACTTTAGTACGTCGCTGAGAGCAACTGGGGATTCTAGGCGCAACACAGCCGCTGCCAACTTTGCCCGTAGTTATTTGGACAGTGTAAGAAGCCAGTGGCAAGATGTAGAAATTTATAAAGGGGGGCATAAGACACGTCCTAACCCTCCATTTTTAGACGTGCCAGAAGGCTTTGAGTCGTATTCAGTTAGTGTTGAGGCTCGCAATGTAAATAATGTTGTCGTCGGTACACGAGGTCCTTACACCTCTACAGCAGGGGCAGCAGCATTCAACCTAGAAAACGGTGGCGATAACGACTTTATGCGCTTGGTCACACTTACATTAACAGATACACAGGGTGAAACATATACCTACAGCACTCAAGTTGTTCGCCCTCCTACAGAAGACTAATAGGAGAACATCATGCGCCGCAAAGAAGCTTTTACGCTAATAGAACTGCTAGTTGCGATAGCCATCTTTAGCATTATTCTCACCTTGGTCATGAGCGCCCTCCGCACAGGCTCAAATGCACTGGGCGTAATTGTGGGTGAAGCAGACATTATAGAAGACGCTCGTGCTGCTAGTGCAATTATTGCTGATGAAATTGGCCAAGCAGCTTACGTTTATCCACCTGGTACAGTACTCACGCTAAATAGTTCGGGTAGCTACACTACAGAAAATCCTAATGGAGGTAATCAGTGGACTGTGGGTGATGATCCTATCATCGCCATGATTACTGCTCCCAACGCTATATTTACACCAACTGATACTTGTAGTAACGCAACAACACAATTTTGTTACACATTTGTAGCGTTTTATCCAGTAAAGCGCTCAACCGTTGTAGCGAATAGAGGTTACTTAGCTGATCCACCTAACGATAATGGTGCCGACGCAAAGTGGGTATTATATGAATATCGTGCTAATTTAACAAATGTAGACGGAAATTCTATAGGCCCTGACCCTACAGATCTGGTAAAACATCTCAATGGGGAAATACCAAGTACTTATGGTGGAATTACAGCGCAAATTCTCGTCGACTATGTCATTCCAGATTCGTTGCAGGTCAATATTGATGAGGATGATTGTTATCCGGGAAATCTTGGAAGTGACACAACTGGCTACTTCATTGGTGCCTTGAACTGCAGCGATGTACCAGCACAAGATATATATGGATCAGTAGCTGCTGGTGAATTTGCCTTTCGCTCTGGTCGTTCAAAGCGTGGTCGTGACTACCGCTCACCAGAAATTAGCTTTGCCATCGCTCCTCTTAACTTGCGCAACCCACTTTTGGATAACTAGAATAATTCATCAACCTACTTCAAGCAAACCGCCACAAGAGATCATCTTCTTGTGGCTTTATTAATTTAGGATGCCTGTAATGTCAGCAGACTGATCTCCGGCGGACAATTAAACCGCACAGGTGGCGTGGTAAGTCCGTAGCTTGTCATGCCTAGTCCAGCGTTGGTGTTTAGCCAGATATTAACAACTTTATAGAGCCCGTAGTCATATTTTTGTCCGTAGCGTGGTAGGTAAAGTGCGCCCAGATTGGGGAGCCGTACTTGCCCACCATGACTGTGACCCGATAGTTGCAAGATAACTCTTGGATCATACGCGTACTGTTCGATAAGGTCAGGTTCATGAAGTAGTAGGACAACAGGGCTATTTGGTGCAGTGCGTAGAGCAGCGCTAAGGTCAGGGCGACCACCCCCACCGTCGTCGAGGCCAGCTAAGACTAAGCTTTCACTGGCTTGCTCGAGCACAACATGTTCATTGTTAAGCACAGGAATACCAACTTGTTGAAACGCCCCTTGAACTGCGCTGCGCTTACCTCCCCACACATCGTGATTACCAAAAATAGCGTAGGCACCATAGGTTGCTTGCAGCTCTGCCAGATAGCTGGCAAGTTTGGGCATAGCGCTAGCGTCTTGGGTAACGTAGTCACCAGTGAGGACCGCAAGGTCGGGCTCGAGCTCGTTCACAGCCATGACCGCCTCAGCAATAAACCCGTAACGGTACTGCGGATCAATATGAATATCACTAAGTTGGGCAATACGAAACCCGTCAAACCCGGCGGGTAAACGGTCTATGTGCAAATGCTCTTCACGTACAACCAGTCGGCGCGGTTCAATCTGCCAACTGTAGGTAATTCCTGAAAGCCCAGCAACGCCGCTTGCAGCAGCAAGTTTCAGAAACCTACGACGGCTGATGTCAGCAAGGGAAGCCATAGATTATCTTGCAAGGCTGAGCATACAATGTGACGTGTTCTGGCTTACGCACTAAGGAATGATGCAAGTGCTGCGTTTGGATGGTTAATCTCTACCGTTTGACTAAAGCAATTTGACTAGGGTAATAGGTGTGTTAACAGACAAATCCAAAAATTCCAAGCTTAAACCACCGCGAATTCTCGTAGCAGTTGTGTCTAGTGCGCCGTTAATAGTAATTTCAAGAGATTCGGCTACACGACCTGCAAAGCTACTTGTCAACGCTATTTGGTTGCCAGTGAGATTACCTGTTATAAAGCTGGGATCGCCTTCAGTGCTGTAGCTAAGAACGGTTGAACTAGGTTGACTAAGCATCACGGTGATGTCGTTCTGACCGCGTGTTGCTGCCGCAATTGTGCCGTTAGTTTCGTCGAGTACAAGGGTGATGTCATAGTTTCCACTGGTTACACCTGTTGTAAAACTACCCATAGCTACCCAAGTACCGTCAATAGCTAAAACTGGTAACGGAGAGGGACTAGGAACACCGGGCGTGCGGTCATCAGCACATGCAGCCAACACCATTGTTAAAAGGACCGTAAGTAAGGGTACACCTGACCTCAAAGGTTGATATGCCATGATGAAGTTCCTTTCCTCGAGCCGGGTTCTCCTCAAGCTGGGATCAGGTTAGCACAAGATGGCTTATACGTGCTGCGAAGATGTTTTACAGAGGTTTCTACAATCATGAACACAGTGTGATGTTTACAGCTAATACCAAGTCCGACAAAACACATCATAAACTCTTACGGAGTTCATTACGTTCTAGTCG
>CAZMCW010000174.1:0-9855 GCA_964564405.1 uncultured bacterium | reverse complement strand
CGGACGTGCTGGTTAAAAAAGTTCTCAGTGAACTTGAAAAACTGGCCAAGGGTGATGCAGAGCAATACCAAAAACTGTGGCAGGAGTTTGGTATTTATCTCAAAGAGGGTGTTGCAACTGACTATGCCAACAAAACGCGTTTGATGCCGCTTTTAAGGTTTGCCTCGAGCCACAGCGAAAGCAGTACAGACGTAGTCTCTTTGCCGCGCTACCTTGAACGTGCTAAAGCAGACCAAGACGAGATTTACTATGTCATTGCAGATTCTTATGACTCAGCGGCGCGCAGTCCCCACCTCGAGTACTTCCGCAAACACGACATTGAAGTGTTATACTTTACCGAAGACATCGACAGCTACATGCTCTTTGGCCTGGACGCGTTTGAAGGCAAAACCCTCAAAAACGTCGATGATGCTGAACTCAACTTACCTGAAACAGATAATACTGAAGATGAAGATAGCTCAGACGCACTGGCGCAAGACAGCTTTGACAAAATCATCACCCGATTCAAAGACGTTCTTGGTGAGCGCGTGGTAGACGTGCGTGAAAGTAAACTCTTGACAGATAGCCCGGTGCGTCTGGTCAACCCGAAAGATGCTGCCAACACGAGCATGCAGCGTCTGCAGCGGCTTATGGGCGAAGATGCCAGCGTGCCCAAAAAGATTTTGGAAATTAACCGCAGTAGCAGCCTCATTAAATCACTGGCAGACGGACCCGCCGAAAGTACCGTAAGTGATGCTGTCATTGAGCAGCTTTTTGACAGCGCCTTACTGGCTGAAGGCATCCACCCCGATCCTGCGTCGATGGTGGCGCGTATTCAAAGCCTTATGGAAGCGGCGGTTAAAGCCTAGTTGATTAGAGTCCTATTAGTTATGGTCTTGTTGATGACAGTCTTGTTGATGACAGTCTTGTTGATGACAGTCTTGTTGATGACAACCTAGCTTGCGCGTATAAACGCATCTACAGTTGCAGCTCACCTTGGGATAACGTCTTTTGAATAGTGTCTCGAGGTGAGCTTTCGTATGTGCTTGGTGATAGCGTGTGGTACGTCTGTGGCACGCTAGCAACGTTACCGTGACACTGTGTAGTGGTTTGCGTGATAGATTCACGTGCTTGTTGGCTACGTTTGCTAATGGTGTCTGAAGCCTCGAGCGCGTCCATTCAACTTGTCACTAACCACCTGTTGCTAACCGCGCGACAAATGTTACGTCCTAGCCTCAACTGAGCTACTCTTCAAGTATCTGCATTACTAGGACATGATTAACCTGCTTAACATTCAAAGGAGTTAACCCTGTGAAAGGTCTCATTCTTGCTGCCGGTCTAGGCACGCGCTTACGCCCGCTTACCAGCTTGCGTCCCAAACCCATCATCAACGTTGCGAATAAACCGATTATTGTTCACGCCATCGACAACTTGGTTGAGGCTGGCATCACCGAGATTGGCGTGGTGATTAGCCATGCAACGGTTGATTACATCAAAGACACCCTGAGTGACTACGAGGGTGCTACGTTTGAATATTTAATGCAAGACCCACCCAAGGGCCTCGCCCATGCAGTCAGTGTCGCTAAAGACTTTTTGGCAGATGATCCGTTTGTCATGTACTTGGGTGATAACCTCTTTGAGCACGGCATCACACCTTTTGTGGATGCATTTAGACAGGGTGATGTCAACGCAGTTTTAGCACTTGTGCACGTGGCTGACCCGCGTTCGTTTGGGGTCGCCGTGGTGGAAGATGGGCGCGTGGTGAACTTAGTTGAAAAACCTCAAGACCCACCTAGCGACCTAGCTGTAGCTGGTATTTACGTGTTTGACAAATCTGTTCACAAGATCATTGAAACCCTAGAACCTAGCGCCAGAGGTGAATACGAAATCACCGACGCCATTCAAGGGCTCATCGACCAAGGGTTGACGGTAGCACCCATGGAGACAAGTGGCTGGTGGAAAGATACGGGCAAACCCCACGAGTTGTTAGACGCTAACAGGTTGATGCTACAAAAGCTCGAGCACTCCCAAATCGACGGCCAATTAGATAACACTGAGGTCATTGGCAACGTAGTTATTGAGCAAGGTGCGTCACTCAAAAACAGTAAAGTGGTTGGCCCGGCCGTTATTGGCAAAGGAACGTCAATTGAAGATGCTTATGTTGGACCGTACACCAGTATCGGTAATAACGTCACAATTCGTGATGCGGAACTCGAGTACAGCGTAGTTGAACGAGACAGCACCATCACCTCAGTCCAACACCGCATTCAGTCCAGCCTCATCGGTGTGCAAGTTGAAGTTAAAGGCCGCACCGAACGCCCAAGTGCGTTGCAACTTATTTTAGGTGACAAAAGCAGTGCCACAATTCCAGAATAGGGTGTGACTTTCATGACGGTATATCCGCAGTGATGCTAGGGCGTATTATCTCTCTTTGCATAGGTAGCGCGTTAGTGGCTGTCATCCTTGTTGACGTTGTTAATACAACGCTTGTCTTTACCAATGTTGGCGGGTTTGCAACCAACCGTCTTTCAGCACTCATGTGGAAAATACTCCCCAAGCGGGGTAGTGCTGCTAACTACGTTGGGCCAATAATTATATTAACCATCGTCATCTTTTGGTTACTTATGTCTTGGCTAGCGTGGTGGCTTATTTTTAACGGTACGCCAGACGCGGTTGTCAACTCCCAGACAAAAGTACCTGCAACGCTCTTTGAGCGGTTTTATTTTGTAGGATTTAATATCTTTACTTTGGGTATTGGCGACTTTGTACCTGGGGGTGGCATTTGGCAACTGCTCACAATTTTGAGTACTGGACAAGGGTTTTTTGTTGTCACGTTAGCTATTACTTATATTTTGCCGGTGATTTCATCTGTCACAGAACGCCGCCAACTTGCCAGCCAAATTTATGCTTGGGGCGACACGCCTACAAAAATACTAACCCGCCACTGGACAGGGGGTAGTTTTGAGTTGCTCGAGGACCGTTTACTCACCCTGTTACCCGAACTCAACTTGTTGGAACAACGCAACTTTACCTATCCTGTACTGCACTATTTTATTGAAGACGACCGCCGTGTTGCTATTGCGCCTAACATCGCTACTCTAGATGAAACCCTTACCTTAGTTGAACGCGCTCTCAAAACTCACCCACAACTTTCAGAGGTGATTGTCAAAGACATGCAGCAAATTATCGGTCACTATCTAGACGCCTTAGAAGCACAGTATATAGACACACATACCGAATCTTTGCCTGAAGTACCTCTTTTACCTTTGCGCGAAGCAGGCATGGACGTCGTCAGCCAAACAGCTTACAGCACATCACTTAAATACCTCAGCAAACGCCGCAGTTTGTTAGCTGCCATGCTTGCGCATAGTAACCAAGAGATTTAAATAGTCTTATACCAAATTGACTCTTGAATGTCATAGTTTGAATCATCTAAGGGTACACGCGCACGCGTTTTTTGCATGGCACAATATGCCATGCAAAAAGCACTTTAGTATAATCTCAAGACAAACCTCGCTCAGGCTGTGGTAAAAGCTATCACCTACATATGACTAACTTCTTTATGATGATGAATATGGTGAATGGTTTGATGATCTTCTGGCATAGGCTCAAGCGTACCGGTAATGTTTTAAGCATGGCAGTAAGTTGCCTACTTGCTCTTGGATTAAGCGCATGTTCAGGCGATGGTATCGGGGTAGGCAGCAATACCGCGCCTAGCGTTAACCTCGAGGTTAACCAAGCAACTGGTCCTGCGCCGCTGACCGTCAGCTTTGAAAGTAACGCTACTGACGACAACGACGACGAGCTAACTTATGTCTGGAATCCCGGCGAGGGGTCGCCGGTAGCAGGCGGATCCAACTACACCCACACCTACCTCGAGCCCGGGAGTTACACTGCCACTGTGACCGTTTCTGATGGCGATGATGTGACTATTGACAGCGTTACCATCACCGTAGCAGGGGAACCGCTCGAGGTGAACCTGACAGCTAGCCCTAGCACCGGTAGCACGCCGTTGTCGGTTGTCTTTGCTGCCACCACAACAGGTACAGACGCTACTGACCTCACCTACACGTTTGACTTTGGTAACGGCGACACCACAGCGCTTAACGGCGGCAGCGCACTCAACTATACCTACACCTACACTGAGCCGGGCGTATATGAAGCTCAAGTTCTCGCGCGCAATGCCGAAGGTGAACTAGCGCGCTCGAGCATCGTCATCACAATTAATGAACCTGCCCCGCCCAGACAGGGTCCTACTGCGATTTTGAGCGCAAGTGCCGTTGCAGGTGCAGCACCTTTGAGCGTCAACTTCGACGCGTCTGCCTCTACCGATGACACCGGCAGCATCACCGCATATACGTGGACCTTTGGCGACGGCAACAGTGCTAACGGTATACAAGTCAATTATATTTATGAGCAAGACGGCGAGTTTACGGCGGTACTTACCGTTACGAACAATAACGGTGAGATTGCCACAGCGCGCCAAACTATCACGGTAGGTGTTGTCACCAATCAACCTCCCACAGCATCATTTAGTAGCGAACCCGCCACGGGCACAGCTCCTCTTACAGCAGTCTTTAACGCCGCAACATCAACCGATAATGATGGCAACATTGTGTCTTACACCTGGAATTTTGGCGATGGTAACGTCGCTAGCGGTCCAGTCGCGAGCAACACGTTTACCACTGCGGGCACCTTTCCCGTCACGCTGTTAGTGGTAGATGATGACGGCGCGTCTGCTGTTGCCAGTGAGATCATCACCGTAACCAGCACACCTTGATGGCACAAGACGCAGCCTACAGCCAACAACAACCCAACTCAGACTATTGTTTCATCTGTGGACGTAAAAACCCAGTTGGCTTAAAGCTAGTATTTTTTGACAATGGTGACGACGAAGTGATAAGTACCTGCGTCATCCCTGAGCACTTTAATGGCTACCCCGGTATCGTTCACGGCGGTATTGTGAGTGCGCTACTCGATGAAGGTGTCGGCCGGGTCTCGCTGATTCATGACCATCACAACCTGATGATGTCGGTGACGCTCGAGGTCAAGTTTCGCCAGCCTGTGCCCACCGAAACGGAACTTCGCGTTGTGGGCAAGCGCGTCAAAATGCGCGGGCGCTTAGGGCAAGCTATCGGCAAGCTTTATTTACCAGATGGCAGCGTAGCAGCCGAAAGTAAACTCAACCTCGCTAGCGTGCCCGCGCATATTATGAAAGACAATCCAGAGGCTTTGTTAGGTTGGCAGATTGATGTATAGATGTCAGGTGAACTTGTAGACGATTAGGTTATTTGAGAATAAATTTTAGTGCTTGATCAAGTGCTCACAAGACTTGAGAAACTTGGCAGTAGCATCAACCTCAAAGCCTGTGCGTACCTCTTTTTCAAGATGCATTTTTTGAATCTCTGCAAGTGTGTACCAAGCAATATCTAGAATTTCCCCTGTATCGTGGTTCAAGTCTTTAGAACCTTCATAACGAGTCCCTAGAACTTTTTGATACGCACCTTGGTAAAGATACTCGTTAACATCGCACCACTCGTTCAGTGAAAGACCAAATTCTTCATGCATTTCACGTGTGGCTGTCATCTGGAACGTTTCACCTGCATCAATATGACCACCAGGTAAACCCCACTTGCCCATATATTGAGGCAAGTGAGTATTGTGGACTGCAAGTAAAAAATATCCATCACAAAACAACACACATCTAACAGCACGGTATCGCATGAAGGTATTTTACCGACTAAGACATCACAACTGCCTCTGGCTCATAAACCACTGAGCTAACATCTGCTGTAAGTTCCGGCTCATCGTAGCTTGTGAGTGCGTCGTAAAAGCTGCTACTATCCTCACGGTAAAAACTCTGCGCAATACCCCGCACCAAACGCGGTACGGCAAACCCTAGCCCGCTAATTGACGCGCCACTCAGCCCCATCGACGGCAGCGCTCCAAAGGTGATGTCGTACAGATGGCGCAAATAAGGCGCAGAGCCGGATTCACGTTCCGTCCATTCAAAGTGCTTACCTAAGTAGGGAAACTGTCCCAAACGCGTATCTGCTAGGTCAGATGGTGGTGTGTAACAATCTGCCCAACGGGCAACATCTGGTGCAATTCTATCTAATTCAGGGCGGCGGTCAAGGTTAACCTCAAAGCCAGTTCCCACAATGACAAAATCCACGTCGAGGCTGTAGCGTGCGCCATCCAACCGCAATACGTCGATACTAACGCCTTCAGGACGATTTGTTAGCGCTTGCCACTGGCTGCCGGGGTGCAAATAAAACCCAGCGTACTTGGCGGTGCGCAAAAAGGTCTCTTGAGGTGGCGGTTGGTTCAGGTCGAGGATGTGCTTGGTAAACGCCCAGCGTTCAGCATCTGGTAAGTCTGCTTGGTGCTGTAAAAAACCGCTGAACTCCATCCAGCGGTAAGGGTTGACCCTTGGGAGTTCACGCCGCCGAAAGCATAGGTGGACGTTAGCGGCACCATGCTCGAGCGCCGTTGCAGCATTATCAAACGCAGACGCGCCTGCACCTAACACAGCAACGCGCTTGCCCTGTAAAGCGTTAAAGTCGATGTCCTCCGCTGTGTGTGCGTAGCGGTCTTTGGGGAGTGCGTCGGTAATAAATTCTGGAATCACCCACGTGCCACCGCCGGCCATACCCGTTGCCCATACAACGCGTTTGGCGCGCAACGCGTCGCCATTTGTGAGTTGAATCGTGAAAACCTCGTCAGCAGTAGGTGGAATAATCTGCGCAACCTTAGCGCCATTGCGGACAGGTAAGTCTAAAACCTGTCTGTACCAGCGCAAATAGTCCATCCACTGCCCTTTGGGAATTTTGCCAAGTGTATGCCAGGCAGCTTCACCAAACTGGGCTTCGTACCAGGCGCGAAAGGTCAAACTAGGGATGCCCAGGTCGGGACCTGTGACTTCTTTGGGCGTGCGCAAAGTTTCCATACGCGCATAGGTCTCCCATGGACCTTCTAGGCCCTCTGGGCTATCATCTAGCACAAGCACACCTGCAATGCCTTGACGGCTTAGCCCAAACGCCGTTGCCAAGCCCGCTTGACCGCCTCCCACAATAATGACGTTGTAGATGTCGTCATCGTGATTAACCCAGACTCGAGACGGGTAATTAAGTAGCTCGAGGTCGTGCCGAACGCGGGCGCTCAAAGCATCAAGTGAGGTTGGTTGAGACATGGCGTGTCCTTTCTTGTAGGGAAGTGGTGTGCTATGTGAGGCTAGGCTTGCGTGCAATGTTTTATAGCATTAAAGAAACTTTATACAATCTTTGTACAGCTTACAATCTACGTGGTTTTCTTACTGAGCCTCAGTTTATAAAATACCTTACGGGACAAATGCCTTGACACCTGCATAAATTATGCAACTAAGTGCATGATCATAATGACAAAGTCCTAGCTAAGCTACCTGCAGATTGGTACGGATTGGCTGTGACACCTTAAAATGCGCTAGACTAAGCTCATGGACGTGCTGCGCGTGCTCATTGCTGACGACCATCCGCTGTTTCGGGTGGGGCTGAAATACGCCTTACAAGCTCAAGGGTTTGAGGTCGTTGCTGAAGCCGCGAACGGTCAAGAAGCTATCGAGATGAGCCATTATTATGAGCCAGATGTCGTCTTGTTAGACGTCAAAATGCCCGAAGTTAGCGGTGTCTCAGATGGAATCGTCGCGTGTGGCAAAATACGTAGCCAGCTTCCTGAGGTTGTCGTGGTGATGCTCACGACCTTTGAAGAGCAAGCTATCATCCAAGCAGCACGTTCAGCAGGCGCACACGGATTTTTTTCTAAAGAAACTAACCCTACTCAACTTGCTCGGCAACTTCAAAACATCCTACAAAACCCTGATCAGGATTGGTTACCCAAGGTTGATTTACCTGAACTTACCCCTAGGGAGATGCAAGTACTCCAACTGCTAGGTGAGGGACATACCAATAAGCAGATGGCGAAAGCCCTCAACCTGAGTCCAGAGACAATTAAAGATTATTTACACGGGGTTTACCGCAAGTTAGAAGTCAAAGACCGCCTTGCCGCTGTGAATCGGGCGCGTAGTTTGGGCATGTTGCGGCTAGATGCTTAGCTAAATTTATCTACTCCCACTCAATGGTGCCAGGTGGTTTACTGGTGATGTCGTAGACGACACGGTTGACCTCTGGCACGCTGTTGACAATGCGGTTGGAGATAGTGGCTAAAAAGTCGTTGGGAAAGCGTGTCCAGTCTGCTGTCATGCCGTCTTGGCTCGAGACTGCCCGCAGTGCCACCGTATTTGCATACGTGCGTCCGTCTCCCATAACCCCAACTGAACGTAAGGGCGTAAGCACAGCTAAGGCTTGCCACGTTTCATCGTAAAGTCCAAATTCGCGCAGCCCGCTAATAAAAATATCATCTACATGACGCAAGACCTCGAGCCGCGCCTTCGTCACCTCACCTAAGCAGCGAATAGCGAGGCCAGGACCAGGAAACGGATGCCGGTCGCGCAAGTGCGAGGGCAAGCCTAGTTCACGGGCAAGTTCGCGGACTTCGTCTTTGAAGAGGGTGCGGAAAGGCTCGAGCAACTTAAATTGTAAATCTTCAGGCAAGCCGCCCACATTGTGGTGCGATTTAATATTCGCTGCACCATGCCCACCTGACGACTCAATCACATCTGGATACAGCGTGCCTTGCGCTAAAAAGGTAAATTCGCCGCCTGCTTGCAGCGCGCGGGCTTGCTCGCTAAATACCTCAATAAATTCCCGCCCAATGATCTTGCGTTTGGCTTCTGGGTCGGTCACGCCAGCAAGGGCATTCAAAAAGCGTGCTTCTGCACTCACAGTGATGAGGTTAATACCAAGCTCGCGTAGTGCTCGGTCAACTTCATCAGCTTCGCCTAGGCGCAATAGCCCATGGTCAACAAAAATAGCGGTGAGTTGGTCACCTAGCGCATGGTGTAGGAGGAGCCCTAGGGTGCTCGAGTCCACCCCGCCAGAAATACCTAAAAGTACCCGCTCTTGACCCACGCGTGTGTGAACGTCTCGGGTAAGTTCGCTGATAATATGCTCTGGCGTCCAGGTTTGCGAGATACCCGTTTTTGCTACAAAATGACGTAGTAATTCGCGTCCTTTAGGCGTGTGTTGTACTTCCGGGTGAAACTGAAGCCCGTACCAGCCCTTAGCATCATGAGCCATCGCTGCAATAGGTGTATCTACCGTACTGGCGCAGACACTAAACCCAGCCGGCATGGCGGTAACGCTATCACCGTGACTCATCCAAGCCACAAAGTCGCCTTCAACATGGTTAAACAAGTCACCTTGGTAGTCGGTGAGGAGCGCTTTGCCGTACTCGCGCACGCGGCTAGCACTTACCTGACCGCCAAGAGCTCGAGCAAGAAGATGCATGCCGTAACAAATCGCTAGAATAGGTAGGTTTGTGTCTACCAGTCCGTCTGGAAGTTGCGGCGCACCGTCATCGTAGACACTGGCCGGCCCCCCTGAAAGTACAATACCTTTGGGTTGCAATGCCAAAACCTCAGCAGTGCTGCTCGTTGCGGGCAAAATAACCGAATACACGTTGAGTTCGCGCAAACGCCGGGTAATAAGGCGGGTGTACTGTGAGCCGTAGTCCAGCACAACAATGCAGTCAGCTTGATAGCTAACTTGCTGTGCGGACGCGGAGTTCTTAACTTGGGGTGGTGGTTGCGTCATGAAAGACAACGTATCTGATGACGCATGTGATTACTGTAATTCGGGGTCGTCTTCCGGCAGAGGAATCTCGAGCGTGATAGCACCTGTTTGCGGTATTGTTATTGTTTGAACCTCAGACAGGTTGTTGCGAAAGCGCGCCCGCACCTGCCAAACACCTTCACGGTCTAAGAAGACTCGAGCCGGCACC
>CAZMCW010000173.1:0-9869 GCA_964564405.1 uncultured bacterium | reverse complement strand
AGGGGAGTAGAAATCGATCTACTCAGTAGGGGGGACTAATCCTGAATCTGCTATTTAGCATTACCTGTGTCATAAAAACAGCGCGTGATGTTTACACCACACGCTGAGACGCTGTTTAATTTTACCTTATGTAGTTTATCTACCTACAACCCTTCTGGTCGCATCATCACAACTTCTTCGCCTGTGGTTTCGTCAGCTTTGATAACCTCGAGCTCTGCTGGTGTATAAAATTCTAAGCCTTCGGGTAGATTGGCGTCGTTACCCCAAGCGATCAACATGTGATTCATGACAGCAGCAAGGTCTTCGTTAGACGTTTCTGCATAACTGCGGTGACGGTTTGTCGTGTCGCGTCCAGCGATGCTCAACTGTCCTTGTACGCCGTAGACCATAAAATACGCTAGGTAGTCGCGGCCACCTTCAGCAGATACAATCTGGGGAATATAGGTCAGTTCGGCGTGACAGCCTGCACATGACTCACTAAATACCTCTGCACCTAAAACTTGCCAGTCAAATTCGGTTACAACTTCTTGTGCAAAAGCGGCTTCGGAAACGAACAACACCACCCCGCTACTGCGCAAAAGCGCAAATCCAAACGTACACACCACTAACAAAAAACTGAGAATATACGTCGCCCGATTTACATACACGTGTCGCATACTGCCTCCTTTCTTGTTACCAACTGCATCAAGTTGGCTTAGACTGGGTCGAAACTAAACTAGGTCGAAACGTTCTGAGTGGATGTGTTCCAAAGGCACCCCCAGCGTCTGAAGGGCGTCTTCGACAGCGTCCGTCATAGGATTAGGTCCACAAATAAAATATTCGCGGGTAAAGCTTTCATGTGGCAAGTGGTGACCAAGCACTTTGGCCGTAATGTAACCCGTTTCGCCTTGCCAATTTTCAGACGGGCTATCAAGCACATAAACAACGTCGAGAGACAGGTGTTGCTCGAGCTTAGCAAGTTCTTCTCGAAACGCCGCTGTGTCTAGGTTTTTTTCGCCATAAAACAGCAGTACCGGCCGCGGGTCACGCCTGTCTGCCATAGTTTCTAACATGCTGACAAAAGGTGTAATGCCCACGCCACCAGCAATAAATACGTAGCCTGGTGCCGGCACCATATCGATGGAAAACGACCCATGAGGGCCGTCAAGATAGGCCCGCGTGCCAATGGGCAAGTCCTGCAAAGAACGCGTGAAGTTACCTAATTCTTTGATACCAAAAGAAATTTTGCCTGGATTGACAGGACCCGAGCAAAATGAAAAGGGATTTTCGTTGGCTGTAAACGGCGACTTACCAAACTTAAGCCAGGCAAATTGCCCCGGCTTGAACGTAAGCCCCGGGTGACCGTCAGCCTCGAGTTCTAATACCCACGTTTTACCCCGTTCTGGGGTGATGCCTGCTAAGCGGTAAGGGGTGCGCTGTTGCAACAAGGGTTTAATGAGCCGCAGATAGACAAAAAAACTCATTGCCGCAGCGGTGATGCCTACAAGGGTTAGTTCTTTCCAGAGGGTGTTAACGTAACGACCCGCCAACGTCACGTGCAAGTGTGCCGAGACAACGGCGGTTATGGCCAAGGCCGCGTGCGTCACCCGCCAGGTTTCGTAGCCAATGTTGAGTTGCTTACGAAACAGCGACAACATCGTAAGGATTACCAGCAAATACACCGCCCAATTGCCTGTGCGACTTGCCCAAGTGCCGCCGATGGGATTTAGCAAAGGCAACAGGGCAGGATTATCAATTACCAAAATAATGGGATGAGCAATAATGAGTAGTAAGGTAATTAAAGCAATTTGCCGGTGGTAGCGCAAAATAAGATCGATACCGTAAGGTGCAGTAAGGTGCTTGTAGCGGGCAATAAGCAAAAATTGCATGGCCATTTGTAAGAGCCCTACAAACCCCAAGCCAACCGAAAACTCCACCCAAAGACTGCGCCCGGGTGGGGTGGGGCGCACCATAATAACAATGAGCGGTGAAAGCACGACGAGCAGGTAAAAGAAAATCCAAAAAACACCAGAGATGGTTTGTTTCATGCATCCTCCCAAGGCTCGAGCTCACTACAAGCCTAACAAATACAACAGGGCAATCACCCTGCTAAGTCATAGTTGGCAGTTAAGTCATAGTTGGCAGTAACGCGTTGATAAGGTAGATGTTTAATTTAGTATTACTCTAGTCTCTGATAAAGTCAATACCAAATGTATCACGAGTTTGACGGTAAACCCAGTGAACACATCTTGTTGGCAGATGTGTGTTAATTAGGGCACCACGCTTGTCTGCAACGAGCATTTGGGCGATGATCGGCTCGAGCATCTGTGATTGGTGAGGCGTTTAGCGGCTACAGCAATTTACGACCATAATAATTTTACAGTGGTTGCTGGAGTTCCTCGTTCAAAAGATAATACAACACAAGATAGGTAGTTGCTGCTAGCACCTCACAAGGCTCTCCTGATTATTTTGCCAAATCGGTTTGCCAATCAGCAACTTGCGTACGTAAAAGCTCTGGAAAATCTTGGCTAATATGAACAAAAGCACCGTCTTAAAATGCCAGTATTCTGTAAAGGACTAGCAATGGTCATGGCATCTAAACCCCCTAAAACGCATTCAAAAGCGTGTTGAGGGTGTAAACCTCGAGTTTGCCGTCAGCATTTATATCTTGTAAGTCAAAGCCGATGCCATACTTGCGGTAAAGGGACTCAGTCAATACGTATAGCAGTTCCAAGATTGGTTCCCCCACACTGAGTGGGTCGATTTCTACTCCCCTAGGTCGCACGAGTAATTGCCTGTGGCAATTACTCGTGGAAACGCTAGTAGTATTCGTTTTGTAAGTGTGCCACGGTAAGTGTGCTGCAATAAGATACACCTAGAGTGGATACCATGATGATGAGCTCGAGTGTGCCGTTTTATCTAAATTGTTAAACTGAAGCAACATTGGTAAAGTTTGTAAAGATATAATGTTCTCGCTGTAACAGCTGTGGTGAGTCGTTGCTTTCTACAACCTTTGGTAATAATCAGCTCACCAGTTGTAAATAACGCAGCACTGAGGTTGCCATGCTGTGCAGTCATAATGACCTCAGGCTGAGGTTGTTGCGCTGACACTGTACCCAACAACGTCAAAAAAATATCAAAAAAGGTTTTACAACCTTTCTCTGACCTAAGAGAAACATGCTTACAGCTTAGCGCAGTTTGATTGTATGGAGATAGAGAGTAGCTAGGACGATAATCGCCTAAACATCTTTTAGGACACACCTTCCCATACAGGGGGTGTCCCCTGCATGGGGGTACAGCATCTCACGTTCAACTCATATAATTAGATAGTTCAAAGCTAGGTTTGTACCTAGCATGTGTTTTCACTATTTTTCAAACTTGCGTTAACAGTTTGATTACTTGTTAGAGGTGATTTATGAATGCGCAGTTGCCTGTAAAACCCTACAAAGCTCGCTCACAGCAAGGGTTTTCACTAATTGAGTTACTTATTGTCATGATGATCATTGGCATTATTGCAGGTCTGGCAGTTGTTGGCTTGCGCGGTTTGCGCAATGACTTAGGCAACAGCGCGAGCCAGCTCGAGGCTCAAGTTAAGCTTGCGCGTGCTAGGGCGATGACAACAACTCGAGCCTACCGCTTAGTCCAAGTTTCAGATAAACGTATTGAAGCCGAGTGGTCGTTTCGCTGTAGTGATGATAATGGCTGGACAAATGATGCGCGTATTTGGTTTGAACTACCTACACGTGTAGAAATTAGCGAAACCCAAAAAGTTCAAGATAATATTATCATTTGCTTTACGAGTCGTGGAATTGCCACAACTAATCCTGTATTGACCTTACAAGATAATAAAGGCGACACTGCCGAACTTGAAATTTTTCTTGGTGGTGCTGTGGAGGTGACCCAATGATTCAGACAACACTTGTAGGTTCACAGCGGAAACAAACTAGCCAAGCTGGGATAGGCATTATTGAAGCAATTGTTGCTACTGCAATATTTGCAATTTTGATTGTAACAGTCATGCCTGCATTTTTATCTCTCATTAATGTCAATCATGAAAATGAACTGCGTTCCGGGGCAAGTTACGCAGCCCAACGTGTACTAGACGAAGTGCGCCAGACAGATTTTCCAGATTGGCCAGCTTCAGGTGAAACGGGTACTGTAGACACAGGTCAACGCGTCTACAACTATGAATTTACGTATTGCACAAACGGTAACGATGAATTTTGTACAACGAACGTGCGCCAAGCTCGAGTCGAAATTTTTTATAACCAGAAAACAATCTATGACGTTCAAGTAGTTTATACCGACCTAGGTGGCGGTAATGACGACCTTATAAATTAGCATATGCATATTCTGGAGGTATTATTTATGAACGATCAGTCAGTACCTAAATTGAATCTGCGAGCTAATAACGGGTTCACGTTAGTCGAGTTGCTCGTTGTCCTCGTCGTTTCTATTCTAGTTATTACTGCTAGCATCAACGTGACAATTACGCTAAACCGGGCGTTTCGTATTGATCGTACACGCACGCGCATGAATCAAGACTTGCGGGCAGCTTCTGACCTTATCAGTGCAGATGTACGCACAGCTGGTAGCTATTTGTCGGACAGAATTTTATCTGACGGTGGGTTGCAATCTGTCATCGTGCGCAATGGCAATGAATTAGAAATTCGCCGCAGTCTAGTGTCTACTACCCTGCCTGTTTGCCAGCGAATCAACGATGGTAGCAATGCTGGCACTGTGTTTATCTCCGATGATGACGATCCACCAGTACGTCCTGAATGTGCTGAAGGTAGTCGTGACCGCGACGGTGACGGTCAAGAGGATGACTTTGCTGAATGGGTTGACTACCGTAATGATACAGACGAAAATCCCGATCAAACTGTGGCCGTCTACATTTGGCCGTCTACTAATGGTAACGGTGAGTTTTTTATTTACGACGCTGAGGACAACACAGACCAGCATATTGGTAGAGCAGGTGGCAACTGGCAACGCACCTACGATCCCAGCAGTACCCCAGCTCCCGACTTGTACATTTTAGAGATGAGGCGCTACCAGCTCACTGATGGTGTACTCGAGATTGTCTTAAACGGAGACGAAGATAACCCTTCGCGTATTGTCAATAATATTGTTGATTTTCAGGTGCGAGCAATCTTGAATGATGGGACTGTTGTTGACAGTTTTGGTGAAGGTCCTGACGATAGTTTTGCAGACATTGCCAGTATTGAAATTGACATTCAAGCTGCTGAACAAGTGACGCCTCAAGTACTGGTGGAACGCCAGCTCAACAATCGATTTTTTCCACGAAACATCTTGAACTTTTAGCGCAATACCTAGTTTTGAAAGGACTACCTGACGCTATGCTTCAACCTCGTTTTTCAATCAAGCAACCAGGCTCTGCACAACAAGGGTTTGCGCTTATTACAACCCTTATCATGCTCATTGTTTTGTTCACTACGCTGACTGCGTACACGTTTTTGACCAGAGTTGAAATCAACACCTCAGATGCAGCTGTAGATAACGCCACAGGCTTTTTTTCTGCTGAAACAGGCTACAACTTGCGCGCAGAAGAAGTGCGTGCTGTGTTTGAAGATTTTCGCCGCCCGGAGGGTGAAAGCCCTACTGGTACTATTCCCTGTATAGACGGTCAACCGGGTGGGGGTGCGTTTGGCTGCACAACCTACGAATTAAATGACCGCACAATTCACACCTACATCGTAGAAGACGCAGGCAATGGTGATGAGGGACGTGCAGTTGTACTTAGCAGCGGTATTTATGCGGGACTCAACGCGATTCAGTACGGCTACGACTTCTTTTCAGATGCGTACCCAGTCAACGAAACACGCCCTGAAGCACGGGTGGAAACGCGCTTAAACGTGCAGCTTATTCCGCTGTTTCAGTTTGTAGCGTTTTACAACAAAGACTTAGAGATTCACCCAGGTCCAGCAATGAATCTAAATGGTCGCATTCACGTCAATGGTGATTTGTACATGACCGCTGGTACTGGTTTAAACGTTACAGGTCAAATCTCTACAGCAAGGCGGGATATGGAGAAATGGACTGAAGCCAGGAATGAAGGGGGTACATTAAACACTTTTCGTAAAGACAGAAATGAAAATCGTGGTAGACCCAGAGTGTTTGACACCAATGATCTACGTCAACTAGATTTCAATGAAACGTGGACCGTAGATGAGCAGGAAGCTCTTGACCCTTGGAATGGACGCATTCAAGTGGGGTTAGATACGCTTATTGTGCCACCTGTTGACGACTTTGGGATTGACGATGAAGCTACCTACTGGAGTCGTGCTGATTTGCGGGTTCTTTTACGAGTTGATGGTGATGGAAACCGCACAGTTGAAGTGCATGACAACGATGACAACGTCAACCGTGCAGATATAGATAACCAAGCCACAAATCGTCTTAATAACTGCATTGCAGACGATGTTTACCCGCCCTACGTGAGTCGTATTGATGACCGTGTTGCTCCTAACACCTTTGAGTATGTTCTTTTTGAAGAACTAGGTGAAGACAATACTGAGCACGAAGACAGAATTCCCGCTGGATATACAGATGATCCTACTTATGAAACCAGAGCCGTTGAGTGGAGCCAAACCTTTTACGATGGTCGTGAAGAAGGTCCTGACGCTCAGATTTTTCTCGAGGTAGACATTACCGGATTGCTCAACTGTATTACCCAAAACACGGACCAATTCGATTTTGACATTGATGATGATAGCACTGGCGGTCTAGTTTTCTATTTCTCTGTAATTGGTCCAGACTCTGACGAAGTGAATAACTACGGTGTTCGCATTCGCAATGGTGAAATCCTAGCTTCTAACGTCCCGGGTGCACCTGATATTGAAGGGCTTACAATCGTTTCTGACCAAGCTATTTTTATTCAGGGTGATTACAACGCACAAGCTAGTGACGATGCCGATACAACATGGGTTCCCGCCTCATTTTTAGGTGACTCGATTAACGTCCTGTCTGAAAGGTTTGATGAGGATTTTAATCCTGATCTTAATGGTCGTCTAGGTGGTTGGGATGCTACTGTTTACTGGTGGGATTTTGGTACTAACGACTGGAATGATATGAATTACGAAAATGCGCGAGCAGGTGCTTTCCGCGATGCTGGAGAAACAACCCTACGTGCAGCTGTACTTGGTGGTACTGATACCACTGGTGGTGAAGAGGGGGTAGGTGGTTTACGTAGACGTAACTACAATGGCGGTCTAGAAAACTATCCGCGTTTCCATGAAGATTGGGATAGGCAAGATTTCACCTATGCAGGTTCGTTTGTAAGCTTAGATCTTCCTCAATTTAAGGATGGTGATTGGGGAGGTAACTACTACAGACCCCCAAACCGTATTTGGCAATATGAGGAAGCGTTTAATGATGCAAGTAATCTGCCACCTTTGTCACCTAGGGCGACGTTCTTGCAGCAGGGGAGTTTTGCTCGAGCCTATTTTGAACGCTAGACCCTAACCTACCAATTAACCAAGCCCTAAAACGTTTATTATCTCGTGACGTTCTAGGGCTTTTTTAAACCAAACACGGTATAGCTATAGTATTGCCACTTCCTCAAAGTTCTCTTGTCAATTTGAGAACACACTACATTAGTTGTTGCAAAATAAATTACTATTGTAGTTATGGGCTATCTTGGGTTACATCGCTATGTGCGTATTTGCTTCTTGTGTTGGTTAACAAAACACATTGACACGTTTACGTTAAGACAACACATTATCGTTTTAACATGTTGGTGCTTAGGGTTAAGCGCACCTCTGAACTTGGCCTTGGCACAAACAGTAGCATCTTCTGAAGTAATTGACCAATGCCGCACAATCGATCCTGCTGATTTAGAAACTGAAATGCAGCAGTTTACCCAGCAGTTTTTCTTTGAAGACATACGCACCTTAAACGTACCGCGCATTATTCTTACCCACTGGAATGCTCTCGAGGTTAACATTGTTATTGAAAACGAAGTCGCTAGCGCCCGCGAGCGCGTGCAACAAGATGCCGGCGGGCTAGACAAACTTATGTCTGCGTGGCGGCCTGGCAAAGCTGAAGAACTCGCTGAGCAAGTTGCCACCTATGCGTTTACCTCTGAGCGGTTTCAAGAAGTGCTCGAGGATCTTTCGGTTGCCGTAGCTGCAGACATTACCAGTGGATTTGAAGAGGTGGCTTCTAGCTCGAGTTCTGCCGCGCTCACCTGTATGCAAACCTACATTGGTGGTTCTTATGGTCAAGTTGTGGCCAGTATCTTTGGTGATGAGATCATCGACCAAAGTGTAGATACCAACCTTGCCGATATTTCAGCAGCAGGTACCGGCACAGGTTTTCGGGGGCGCGCAGCCGCCGGGCTTGGTGCAGTTGTAGCCGGTTACATTGCGAGAGCTGTCATTCAAAAGGTTAGCATGCAAATTACACAGCGTATAACCGGAAACATTGTCGGGCGTATTTTAGGCCGGGCGGGTACGTCGGCGGCGGGTGCTGCTAGTGCGGCAGTACCTGTGGTGGGCTGGGTGGTAGGTATAGGCTTACTCACTTGGGACGTTATTGACGGTAGCCAACGCGGGGCACTACCGCAAATTGAACGCGCGCTGACCAGTGACCAGACTCAAGAACGCATTCGCAGTGAAATTGCTACCGTGATTGTCGAAGACTTGCCTGCCCTTAGCGATGAAATTGCTAGCGATATTGCCAATGAAATCACAAGCGAGTGGTCGCGCTTTCTTGAAGATTACGACACGTTACTTGTCTTGGCTAGGCGCAACCGCCAGTTTGCTACGTTTTTAGATGCAACTAACGAAGATGATCTGTTTAAGCTAGCTAGGATTGTTGCCCCCATGTCGCGGCGGGCGGCTGTTGCAGCGCTCAATAACGGTGTGCTCGAGGCCGCTCTTGAACTACCCGACAGCGCCATGGCCATTATTGAGAGCGGTCAGTCGCTAGAAATGACCCTTGACTGGGCGGCAGCAGCAGACCGTCACCTCGAGCGGGTCATCAGCCTCGAGGTCTTTAACTACTTGGCACCAGATGATCTCAACACGTCTAATTTTAATACCCTCATGAACGCTAGCAACAGCAGCGTTCGCAAGCTTGTAGGCCTTGGTGCAGACGACCTTAAGATTGTGCTAGATAAAGTTCCAGCGGCTAACCTTGAGGAACTTACCCAAGTGACCAACGCTGAACAACTGAGTACGTTTGTGTGGTACGCAGATAGGCTCGAGCAACCTGCAACTGACCTACTAACTTACACCTGGACCAACGAGCCAGAGACAATTGACCGTTTTAGCCCGCGTCCCACGCGTACAGCTATTGTAAATGCTGCAAATCAACGTGCTAATATTCGCATTGTTGCAAGGCCCATAACACCGATGACACGGGTTCAAGACATATCAGCTTTTTTGAGTGGTCAAGTATCTATGCAGACTTTGGCGCTTAAATATCCTAATGTTCAGTGGATGCTTATTGCTGTTGGCATTATTTTGCTAGTAATATTGCTAAGTCTTTTAAAACCTGTACTGCTGATGTTGCGCACAATTTTACGTCCGCTTGGTTGGCTCATTGGTCGGGCTTTAAGTAACACACCAGCGCTAGCAACCAGTTCAGATCATGCTGAGACATCACAACAGCGGCATCTGCAAGCTACTTATACAACTGCTGACGATACTTCTGAAACCCATGACAATCCTGATGTCAACGATAGCAAAGATGACCGTTCCCTCACCAATAACGGCACTCCTGATGACAATGTGTGAAAAAACTTTACGTCAATACTGCTTTCGGTGGGTTGTTAGCGTTACGCTCTTACTAAGTTTGCTCACAAGCTACGCTCAGGAGTTAGCAATACCAGCGTTACGTCAAGGGGCGCGTTTTGAAGGCGAGTT
>CAZMCW010000172.1:0-9978 GCA_964564405.1 uncultured bacterium | reverse complement strand
TAGCTAACCTCGAGCAAACTGTAGCCACCCGCACTCAAGAATTGCGCGAGCAGCTTGTAGAAACAGCTCAGTTCAAAACCCTTGTCGAGACAAACACAGACTTTGTAGGGTATGCCGATTTAACAGGCCGCGTTACCTATTTAAACCCGGCAGGTATAGCCATGATTCAAGCCAAAGATGACATCACCAAATACAACATAAAAGATATTTACGCACCCAAAATGTATCAAGATTTTATGGGGGCACATGTACATGAACTTATGGAGAATGGTGTATGGTACGGCGAAGCTGAGCTTGTTCGGGCTGATGGCCAACATATACCCGTATCACAATCTGTCAGTATTATTCCTGACACAGAAGGGCAACCTGCCCTTATGGGCACGGTCATCCGCGATATTTCCGAGAGTAAAGCTCTAGAAGAAAACTTGCGTAGCAGCAACATAACGCTCAGCCATCTTGGTGAGCTAAGCCAAGCGCTCAACCAGATAAGCAGCAAGCAGGAACTGCTCGAGGTTGTCAGCCAGTTTGCGTTTGATCAAGGTGCCAATCACACTGGTTTTTTTGATGTTGACAATCAGCTTTTAACAGGTGGTAGGCCGAACGTTATCACCATGGGAGCAAGCTTGACAGCAAGTGGCGTTCCTAATGACATGCTACCTTTGGGAAGAAGCTTTTCTGTCAATGACTTTTCGTTAATTCAAATCTGGGTGAACGACCCGAACAATCTTGTTATTGTCGAAGACGCTTTCCAAGACAGCCGCTTAGACGAAGCTAGCCGCGAAACGTTAGCGCACCATCAGGTTTCTGCTGAGGTTATTGTGCCACTTTTACAAAACAACCGTTGGATTGGTGCGCTCATGTTCAACTGGCCTACTGCTCGGCAATTTAGCGAGCAAGAGATCAATGTATTTGAAGCACTTATGAGCCTAGTGCCGCCAGCAGTGGCCAACCTCAACATTGTGGCTGACCTTGAAGACTTAGTGGAAGCCCGCAGTAGCGAGTTACGTGTGTCTAACGAACGCTTAGCTGTATTGAATAAGGTCACGCGTAAACTTAACTCGGCGACTAACTACGACGAACTGGTTGATATTGTGCTCGAGCCCCTATCAGATACCACAGTAGGTGGGCTGATACGCATCGTTAGAGATGACACCAGTACCATCACTGCTATCGAACTCATTAATAATCGCAGTGCAGGTATGCGCACGGTGTCTGCTGAGGTGGGGAGTGTTTTCCCGCTTGACGCTTATCCTATGGTGGATATTTGCTTGGCCGAGCCCAACGACGCAACCTTTATAGAAAACATACACGAAGATACCCGGATTGATGCCAATACCCAAAAACTTTACGAGCAATTAGGTATAGGCTCACTAGTGTTTATCATCTTGCGGCAAGCGGGGTATCCCCATGCCATGCTCAACTTAAATTGGCCGGACACCACAACCTTCTCAGCAGATCAGCATGCTTATCTTGAAGCATTGCCAGGTATTTTGTCGCCAATTGTAACTGGCTTACAGTCTTTGGATGATCTAGCGACCTCTAACACCCGCCTCGAGATGCTCAACGATGTAAGTAACAAGCTCACCCAAGCCACTAGCCTTAACAACATGCTCGAGGTATTAGCGGGGCCGTTCACAGGTGAGTTTATGGCCAACGTTAGCTATCCTCTATTTGATAATGAAAATGCTCTGAGAGCAATCAAAACGGTAGGTTTTTTCAGTCCTAACGAAGCTTTACTAGCAGGTGCCAACCTTGGCTATGAACTACCCATAGAGGTAGTCCCAAGCTTAAAAGTGTTTAGTGATGATCTATCGGGTATGACCTTAGTTGAAGATGTAGCTACAGACGAAAACCTAGACGAAACCTCGAGAGCTTTTTTGCAACAAAATTATATTGCCAGTAGTGCCTCGATTACACTAAGCCAAGCGGGACAAACTATTGCCATAGTAAGTATTAGTTGGTTAACGCCACACACCTTTACAGACGACGAAAAAGCCTATCTTGCAGCTTTACCTGCCATGCTTTCACCAGTTGTTGCCAACTTACAATCTATTGACGGTCTTTCGCTAGCAAATAACCGCTTAGCCCGTATCAATAAAGTGAGTACTGCCCTCAAAGCCACCGAAAGCATCGACGGCGTTTTGGATACCATCTTAGAGCCTCTTGCAGATGATGCCGTCGCGAGCATGTCGCGGCCTATTTACGACAGTGCAGGTAATGTTACTGCCCTCAAAATTATAGGCAACCGCAACCACGGCAATAGACGTTTAGATGTTAAAGTTGGTGCTATATTCCCCGTTGAAGACTACACTACAATCAACTGGTACCTAGAAGATACCGACCGTGTCAAACTCATTGGCGACGTAACTCAAGAACCTCGCTTTGACGACAACCTGAGGGAGATGCAAGTGCGCTTAGGTATTGGCGCGCAAGCTTACATCACCCTAAAACAAGCAGATGACATCATTGCTTTTGTGTCGGTAACATGGGGCGAAGCTCGCGAGTTTAGTGACGATGAACAAGCTTACTTTAACGCGCTACCTTCGCTACTTTCGCCAGTTGTAGCCAACCGCCGAGCTCTTGACCGCCTCGAGCAAAGTAATACTTACTTAGCAACACTTAACCATGTTAGCAGTGAACTTAAAGCCGCTGAAACGAGTAACACCATGCTTGATGCGTTGCTCGAGCCACTACCAGACAGCACCGTAGCCAGTTTGTTTTACGCTGAGGATGTCAACGAGCACAATCAAGTCACTCAAACGCGCCTCGTAACCCAACGTTCCCGGAGTAGTTTTAAAGCTATGCCGGTAGGCACAAAGGTTAATGTTCTTGACACTCCACTTGGGCGCATCTGGGCAAACAACCTCGAAGAAGTTTATATTATTGAAGACACTCACAACCTAGCGGTAGAAGACGGCGAAATGCGCGCTAACTTTGAAGCGGGTAACGTCAAAAAGTTGGTGTCAGTCCCACTGTCACAATCCAATGAGTGGATTGGCTTTCTCGTTTTAACGTGGCACCAAGAGTACACGTTTTCTGAAATTGACCTATCTTACCTGCGCGCCCTGCCAGCTATGCTAGCGCCGCCTTTAGCTAACCGCCGCCTAGTTGACAACCTCGAGCAAACCGTCATTAAGCGCAGTGAAGAACTGGCCAGAAGCCGTCAACTACTGCGGTCAACTATTGACAACGCATCGTCTATTATCTTTGTAAAAGATGTTGACGGTTTTTACCTGCTTGCCAACGAAGCGTTAGCAAGATTGTGGAACACTACTGTTCAAGACATCGTCGGTAAAGACGACCACAACTTTCTACCTGCTGAAGTTGTCGAAGACGTGCGCGTTAACGATCAAGAAGTTGTCACAAGTCAACAAGCTATCACGACCGAGGAGACAATTCCCACAGAGGATGGCAACCTTATCTTTATGTCAACCAAGTATCCTCTTTTTGATGACGACGGTCATGTTATTGCGGTTGGTTGCATTACCACAGACATTACTGAACAGCGCCAAAAAGAACGCGAAGTGCAAGCCTACCGCGACCAACTCTCACAAGCTGAAGCTGAACTGCAAATTACCCAGCGCATCCAAGAACTGCTATTGCCAGCAGATGACGAACTTACTGCCATTCGTGAGCTTGACATTGCTAGCTACATGAAACCTGCTGAACAAGTTGGTGGTGACTATTACGACATTATGCAATTAGGCGATACCGTCAGGTTTGGCATTGGTGATGTCACTGGACATGGACTGGAAAGTGGTCTCTTGATGCTTATGACCCAAACAGCTGTGCGAACCCTACTTTCAAGCGGCGAGCACGATCCTAAACGCATCATGAACGTGCTTAACAAAACCGTGTTTGATAACTTGGAGCGTATGCAAGTTGATAAGAGCTTGACCTTGTCCTTACTTGATTATGAGCAAGGTCAGTTGCGACTCAGCGGGCAGCACGAGTATGTGCTCATTATCCGCGAAGGCGGTCAAGTTGAGACCATCGACACCATGGATTTAGGGATGCCGCTAGGCTTAGAAGCCGACATCAGCCGGTTCATTGCTGAAAAGACGCTCGAGCTTCACCCTGGTGAAGGTGTGGTGCTGTTTACAGATGGCATCACTGAAGCTGAAAACAATACCCAAGAGCAATTTGGACTGACTAGACTGACTAGACTTATTGAAGCAAACTGGCAACAACCTGCACAAGTTATTACTGATGTCATTACCAAAGCCGTTTACGACTACGTCGGCGATCACGTTATCTATGATGACATCACGTTAGTTGTCTTTAAACGCCCTGTGGAAGATAATATTGCGATGCTCGCTGAGACAGTACAGCGTCAACCTGCCCAGATTGTAGGAAAGTAACAGCATCAGCAATTAACCTGCCCTGGAAAGCCTCGAGCAGCCTTAAACCTCGAGGCTTTTATATCACCCTGATATTAGCTTCAGCCTTGCAACCTACAACAGCTTAATCTCGGAACATTCTGCTCTATACTGACTTTATGAACAAAAATGGCAAAGCCAAGCAGATTGTCCGCCGCTACGCAATGTGGGCGGCTGGTGGTGGGTTTATTCCGGCACCTGTGGTGAACGTTGCAACGGTTACCGGTTTACAAGTGAGTATGCTCGAGCGCCTCAGCAAACTCTACGACGCAGACTATTCACGTTCTACCGCGCAGATGTTTGTGTCTGCGGTCACTGGCACAACCGTCCTCAGTGTGGGCTACCGCGCGTCTAGCATATTGCGGTTTGTGCCCGGCGTGGGTTTACTTGCCGGTGGCGCTACCATGGGCGCACTGGCTGCGGCGTCAACTTACGCGCTAGGACACGTGACCATCAACAGCTTAGAAACGACCGGTGACTTGTTGCGCGTTGATATGGTGCAAGCTAAAACCACCTTTGAAGACGCGTTAACCCGAGGTAAAGAAGTGGTAAACCGCTGGCAACAAGGGTTAGAAGCTAGCCTAGATAATCTTGGTCAAGATGTTATTCACCGAAATGATATTAACCGGGATAATACCAACCGGAATAATACCAACCGGGATAATACCAATCAAGCTGACACTACTAGCGTGCCTGTCAAAGTAAGCTCGTCTGAACCAGCACTTGATCTGGACGCTCTAGCACTGCTCGAGCGACTTGCTGCGTTACATGAAAAAGGGCTTCTTACAGACAGTGAATTTGGCGCTCAAAAAGAAAAATTGCTCTCGAGGTTGTAAGTTCATGATGACCTTACTACTTGAGCTAAACCCTCACAAAGTGAGTTACCACAAGGTAAATGATGCGTCAAGATAAAGCCCAAGACATCATCAAAAACTACACGCTGTGGTCGCTAGGCGCAGGACTTATTCCGCTACCCGTGGCCGATATGGTCGTGGTCATGCGTCTCCAGATGAGCATGATCGACGAACTAGCTATGGTCTACGCGCACACCCCCAAAGCACGCGGCTTTTGGCAGTACTCAGGTAAAACCTTTGTGGCGTCCCTCACAGGTGCGTCAGCAGCGCGAGTATCTGCAAGTTTAGCGCGCAGTGCTATTAAACTTGTTCCTGGAGTGGGTGATGTTGTTGGCGGACTGCTTATGGCACCGTTAGCAGGCGCGTCTACCTACGCACTTGGGCAGGTTATTTTGGTTGAGTTAGAGCGCCCAGACGATGAAAACGAGGTTGACTTTGACCGCGCTAAGCGCGATTTTCAACGTTATTTACACGAAGGTCGCAAGTTGGTAATGCGTTGGCGCAAGCAACCTCCAGCGCTTAGTCCTATGGACGAGCTCGAGCACCTTGCGTGGCTCGTCGAACAAAACATCATCACCCAACACGATTTTGAGCGCGCGAAGCCTAAGCTGCTAGCTAAGTTATAAATGCCTACCGAAATCGAACGCAAATTTTTAGTTTCACCCGACTGGTCACCTTCTGCTAAGGTAGCTCGTACAGGCGTACGCTTGCAGCAGGGGTATCTCGTTGCCAGTCCTGAAAAAAGCGTGCGAGTGCGGGCGTCTGCAAGCAAAGCTTGGTTAACGATTAAAGGGGCCAGTGATGTGAGTAAGGGCAGCTTGGAGCGGCTCGAGTTCGAGTATGCTATTCCCTTAGGTGACGCTCAGCTCATCCTCACGCAACTCTGTCAACAACCCGTTATTGACAAAACGCGCTACAGCCAAAACGTTCACGGCCTCACCTGGACAATTGATGTGTTCACAGGTGAGAACGTTGGTTTGGTTTTAGCCGAGGTTGAGTTAGACCACGCCGAGCAGCAGGTAAGTTTGCCCAACTGGGTAACTCAAGATGTATCTAATGATGGACGCTTTAGCAACGCTTACCTGGCAAATCATCCGTTCCAACATTGGCATTAGTTTGCGCGAGGCCATCACTAACTTAATCACACAACCAACGCTAAACTTGATGTAGATGTCATTGTAAAAGTCAATGCTGTTGTAAAAGTCGATGCTGTTGTAAAAGTCAATGCTGTTGTAAAAGTTGATGCTGTTATAAAAATGTCGTCGTAAAAACCGATGTCATCTTAGCAAATCTATTGACATTTGTACGATGACTTAGGACACCACACGTCATCTTGATTGAGATTAATTCTTTAGCAGCCAAACGACAATGTGATACGTGCGTTTGATCTGATGAAATCTCCCTTTCCCCCTTTCTGCCCTTCCCCCATCCTTAATTTCACGCGCACGCTGCTAACCGGCAACAACCAGACCCACCTCAACTTGTAAGCCAGCGTACCAAAAACCCGCACACAAACGGCTCGTTAGCCACCTTACGGACTTTATTTGCGCTCGTGCGGTTTACTTGGTACATGGAATGGGAATTACCAGTTATTGCCTTACGTACTGAGACCGTCATGCCTCGCACCCTACACAACGTAGACGTAGGCAGACCCAAGTCGAAACGTGCGCTCGAAGAAGCCCAAGCAACCGACAACCGCGTACTTCTGCTCGCCCAACGCGAACCCAGCGTGGACGACCCCCTTGGCGAAGACCTCTACGACATTGGCACCCTTGGTGTTATTAAGCAAGTCATCCGCCTCCCAGACGACACGTTGCAGGTCCTCGTTGAGGGCCGCGAACGCGCCAAAGTGGCGGAGTTTATCTCTGGCTTGTCGTTACGGGCCCGGGTAGATACGCTTACTGAAACTGGCAACAGCGCCGACAAGCACCGCCCACTCATGGAGCAGGTTAAAGGTTCGTTTGAGAAATATGCGCAGCAAAATAAAACGCTGCGGCTCGATTCATTTCACCTCGAAAACTTGCGCAGTTTACGCGATCCCGGTGCACTTTCTGATGCCATTAGCAAGTACAGCACCTGGAACATTGCCGATAAACAGCTCATTTTAGAAGAGACAGATGTGGGCAAGCGGCTCGAGCTTGTCTATGAATTCCTCTCACGCGATTTAGAGCGGTTTGACACCGAAAAACAAGTTTCTGCCCGTGTCAAGCAGCAAATGGATGCCAACCAGCGCGAATATTACCTGCGCGAGCAGATGAAAGCCATCCAAAAAGAACTTGGTGGCGGCGAAGATGTCATTGCCGAAACCGAAGAACTGCGCGAGCGCATTACCGAAAAAGCCATGCCCGAACACGCTGAAAAGCGGGCACTCAAAGAACTCGATAGGCTCGAGAAAATGCCCGGTGGTTCACCTGAGGCTACCGTCGTGCGTACCTATTTAGACACCCTGCTAGATTTACCGTGGTCTGAAATGGACGAAGAACACCTCGATATCAAACACACCGAAACCATATTGGACGAAGACCATTATGCGTTAGAAGAACCCAAAGACCGCATCTTAGAATTTTTAGCCGTACGCCAACTTACCAAAGACATGGAAGATGCTACCTACAAAGCGCCCATCCTCTGTTTTGTGGGTCCGCCTGGGGTAGGTAAAACCTCTCTTGGTAAATCCATTGCCAGAAGCCTCAACCGCCAGTTTGTGCGCATGAGTTTGGGCGGCGTACGCGACGAAGCGGAGATTCGCGGTCACCGCCGCACCTATATTGGCTCGTTACCAGGTCGCATTATCCAGGGCATGAAAACGGCAGGTACGGTTAACCCTGTCTTCTTGCTAGATGAAATTGACAAGATGACATCTGACTTTCGCGGTGATCCTTCATCTGCCCTATTAGAAGTGCTTGATCCCGAGCAAAACAGCACGTTTGCTGATCACTATCTAGAAATTGATTATGACTTGTCCAAAGTCATGTTTATTACCACCGCCAACAGCTTGTCAACCATTCCGCGGCCGCTACTTGACCGCATGGAAGTTATTCAAATTCCTGGTTACACGTTAGACGAAAAAATTGAGATTGCCAAGCGCTACCGCATTCCTAACCAGCTTAAAAGCCATGGGCTCGAGGAAAAACTTGCCATCGACGAACCTGCGCTGCGCAAGCTCATCACCCAATACACTCGCGAAGCTGGCGTGCGCAACATGGACAGAACCATCGCCAAAGTGGCTCGTAAATCTGCCAAAGAGTACCTAGATAAAGCTTGGGACGGTGAACGAACCCTAAACGACAGTGCTGTGCGCGATCTACTAGGTGTGCCACCTTTCCGCGATAACCTTGCAGATAACATTCCTCAGGTAGGTCTCACCCACGGTCTTGCTTACACGCCTGTGGGCGGTGTTACGCTAGATATTGAGGCCATCAGCATGGAGGGTAAAGGTAACGTGTCACTGACGGGGCAACTGGGCGATGTCATGAAAGAGTCTGCCCAAGCAGGCATTGCTTATTTGCGCAAAAACACCACTCGGTATGGTATTCCCGAAAACTTTCATGAAAAACAAGACTTACACTTACACGTTTTAGAAGGTGCTACACCCAAAGATGGTCCTAGTGCTGGCATTGCCATGGCTACGGCAGTGGTGAGTGCCCTTACGGGTCGCCCCGTGCGTGGTGACATCGCGCTAACAGGTGAGATTACCCTACGCGGTAAAGTTTTGCCGATTGGCGGCGTGAAAGAAAAACTATTGGCAGCCCATCAAGCCGGTATTAAGCAAGTTATTATTCCAGATGATAACGAAGCTAACCTCGAAGACGTTCCTGAAGCCATCCTGGCCGAACTAAGTGTGATCCCGGTTAAAGACTTTGAAGAAGTTCTTTCACTTATGCTCGTTGATAGTGATGACGCCGACACCGTTCCCTACGTACCAGCCCAAGACCCACCTCAAGGTGATGCATCTTCTGCTAGTGTCTAACTAACCCTTATTCAATGTCGATTTTTGGGCGATGCCTTCGTGGTGTCGCCTTTTTCGTTAGGGTTTTGCTAAGTTTAGCATTTCCATTTGAAGTTGCTGGGGCAACTTCAAATGCGAGCTATGCGAGTCGAAACAAACTCACCCAGTGTGGGAGAACCAATCCTGGAATTGCTAGTTGATGACGTTGTGTATGAGGTTATACCAAGTCTGACAAAACACATCATAACCTCCTACGGAGTTCATTACGCTCAAGTCGGACTTGGTATCTGTTTCTGCTCGCGAGTTGTCTCGCGAAACGCTCGGAGCCGCTCGGGTTACTTTGTTACCAAAATAACCGGAAAGGGTATTACACCCAAATTTATATGTCATGTCCGACCTCACCTCGAGCTGCATCTTCACAAATACGATAAAATAGAAGGTCAAAGCTGTCCCATTAAGAAACCCGGAAGGAACTACCCTCAAATTTCAAGATGACTCTAGACGACCTCAACATCCTAGACCAGCAAGCATTTACTAGCATTCTTGCAGATATTTTTGAACACTCACCCTGGGTGGCAAAAGCCGCTTGGCAAGCGCGCCCGTTTGCTAACGTTGATGCCCTTCACAAAGCAATGACTGCGAGTATGTACGCTGCCAGTAATGAGCAACACCTCGAGCTTATTCGCGCGCACCCCGACCTTGCGGGCAAAGCCGCCAGGGCCGGGCAAGTCACCGATTCATCCAAGCAAGAACAAGCTGGCGCGGGTCTTGACCAACTAACTGAGGACGAGTTTGCACG
>CAZMCW010000171.1:0-10084 GCA_964564405.1 uncultured bacterium | reverse complement strand
GAATTTGAGGCTGGTTTTGTTGTTGTAGAGGTTCAAGCTAACAGCTTGATCAATCCAAACTTGCCGGGCGGCGTTACAGTCGATAATCCGCGTTTGGTCAAGGTTAAACGCCGTTGTGTATTTGGCTTTGAGGTCAGCAGGAACAATATCATCCGGCAACAGGGACAAATCGCCATCCACGTGCTTCACCACGTCGATCATGTGCGGTGTCCACAGGTTGCGGGCTTTCATATCCTCTACAAAAAACTCGTTAATCATGGTGAACTCACCAGATAAGGTGGAGTACACAAAGAGCACGCTAAAGTTGGGTTCAATCGACTGCGACGTACCCGCGATGTAGCTGATGGTGGCAGTTGGGGCAATGGCCATGGTGTTGCTGTTGCGCATGCCTTGTTGTTTTACTTTGCTCCGTAAGCTGTCCCACTCGAGCCGTTCCTGCACGTCATACGTCATGCCACGCACATCACACAGGTCGCGGTAAGTATCTTGAGGCAGTTTGCCTTGTGACCAAGTTGAGCCCTCATAGCTGCTGTACGTCCCGCGCTCAGCAGCTAGATCGCTACTCGCGTTAATGGCGTGGTAAGAAATAAATTCGTATAGGTCGTTAGAGAGCTTGACGGCCTCAGCTGACTCGTAAGAAACATCTAGCATGTAAAACACATTTTGCCAGCCCATGCTGCCGAGACCTACAGGGCGGTGGCGCAAGTTTGAGGTTTCAGCTTCTTTAGTTGGGTAAAAGTTGAGGTCGATGACGTTATCTAGCATGCGCATAGCGGTGTTAATACTTTGTTGTAACTTGTCAAAGTCAACCGTTTTGCTAACCGGGTCAACGTGCGCTTCTAGGTTGAGGCTGGCTAGGTTACACACAGCGGTTTCACCGTGGGCCACTTTGACGCCTTGGTCATAGCTCGAGGCTTTGGTGTGGAGCGTAATCTCAGTACATAAATTTGAGCTATGCACCACGCCTTCGTGCTGGTTGGTGTAGCGAATGTTGCACGGGTCTTTGAAGGTGACCCAGGGGTGGCCCGTTTCAAAGATGCTGCGCAGCATTTTCTTCCAAAGGTCTTTAGCGTTCAGCACTTTAAACACACGCAACTCGCCACGTTTGCCTTTTTCAACGTAGTTCCAATAGTGCGCTTTAAACTCTTTGCCAAAACTCTCGTGCAGTTCAGGTGTTTCGTTGGGTGAAAATAAATACCACTCGCCGTCACGCTTCACTTGCTCTAAAAACAAGTCAGGTAGCCAGTTGGCGGTGTTCATATCGTGGGTGCGCATGCGTTCGTCACCGGTGTTTTTACGCAAGGACAAAAAGTCCTCAATATCTGCGTGCCACGGCTCGAGGTAAGCACAGCCTGCCCCTTTGCGTTTGCCACCTTGGTTCACGCTCACCAGCAAGTCGTTGTAGAGCTTCCAGAAAAACACTGCCCCTTGGTTTTCACCGTTGGTGCCTTTAATGAAACTACCGCGCGCCCGCAGGGGTGTCATGTCCATGCCCAAGCCGCCGGCAAACTTGCTTTTGCGCGCTTCTTGCCAGAGGCCGTCAAAAATACCGTCGATAGAGTCATCAAAGGTATTTAAGTAGCAACTGGACATTTGGCTGTGAACCGTGCCAGAGTTAAACAGCGTCGGCGTAGAACTGAGCACGTGAAACTGCGACAAGACGTTATAAAACTCAATTGCGCGTGTTTCGCGGTCGTCTTCAGTCAGCGCTAGCCCCATCGCTACGCGCATAAAAAACGCTTGCGGTGCTTCATGGCGGCGGCCGTCAATTTTAAGCAGATAGCGGTCGTAGATGGTTTGTAAGCCCAAGTATTTAAAAAGCTGGTCGCGACTAGGGTCAAGAGCAACTGCTAGTTTGTCTAAATTAAAAGTGAGCAGGTCAGCGTTGAGGATGTCGGCAGCAACAAGTTGCTCGAGGTTGCGCTTAAAGGCTGTCTTATAGCTATTAGCGACATCGCTTAAATCTTTGCCAAGGGTTTCTTTATAAATATCCCCAAGAAGTAGTCGCGCAGCTGCATACTGATACTCAGGTTCACGCTCAATGTTGCTACGTGCAGAAATCACCAGCGACTTAATAATGTCTTTACTGCTCACGCCCTCAAAGAGTTGCTTGCTAGCACCCTCAACAATGACTTGCGGGTCAACCTGCGCAAGCCCACGGCAAGCTCGAGCGACAGTTTGCACAACTTTGCGCTCGTCAAACTCGCGGTTACTGCCATCTTTTTTGGTGATGCTAAGGGTTCTACTCGCAACGGTCATTTGGCCTCCTAGAGGGGGTGGTGTTGAGGTTCTAAAATGTCAAGTTAAGGGGTCGCGCCCGCCCAAGATTCCCAGTCTTAAGATTCGTGGTGTATAATCACGCTTTCGCTGGCAAACCTTAAAGAAATTTTAGTATACAACATACATAATGTTGTACGCTAGCAGTGTGGAGTACAACATATGGGCCCCACTTGTGCTACTTCGTACATGTTGCCCTTGGACACGACACCTTCCGAATACTCACGACAGGCATACGCTGCGAATAGGGAAAATTTCACATGCGGATGTCAGCATAGCTAGTTTTAAACTGAGATTGATGACAAGATGGATGTAGTTTCGACGCCCTTGCAAGATGCCTTTGATGACACCCTTAGTACGCCGTTAACCATTCCCGAAATACTTGTTGAGGCAAACGCCAACGACTTTTACCGCGCCCTGGGATTATCCTCTGAAAGTAGGTTGGGACGTTTAATTAGCCCTTGGGTAGGTCATGTGGCTACAAAATTTAGTGCTAAGTTAATGAGGTTTGACGCGCAGATAGAGCGTATAGGGTTGCAAGCTGCAGCATATGAATTGCTCTGCTATTGCAGTCAACCTGCTGCCAACTTTGCTCGAGGCACAGAGCACATTCCTCAGCAAGGACCGCTTATCCTAGTTGCCAACCATCCTGGGCTAACAGATGCACTGGCGCTCCTTGCAAGTATTTTTAGAGACGACCTGCTCATTGTGGCAGCACAGCGCCCACTCCTTGCCGCCCTACCCAATCTAGCATGCAAGCTTGTGTATGTTGCTGAAAGTTCTCGGCAAGATGTCTTATTGCGGCGTTTGGTGAGGCATTTACGCGTAGGTGGCAGTGTGCTGCTCTTCCCAGCAGGTGGCATTGAACCTGACCCAGCTCGAGACCCCGAAGGCGCAAGTGCTAGCTTAGAAACCTGGTCGCGGAGTCCAGAGCTATTTATGAAACTCGTCCCCAATGCAGTCATGGTGCTGGGGATTGTACGCGAAGTGGTGCATCCTAAGCTCATCAACCATCCACTGACCTATCTAAACCCCAAGGATAGAGCATGGTCAGCAGCGTGTTTACAAGTTTTGCTGAAGCGCTATCACGATGTACCTGTGCAGGTAAGATATGCGCCGGCAGCTTCATCTGCTAGGTTATTTTCTGCTGAGTTACTTTTTTACTAGGTTGCTTTGGGGTCATTCTCGAGATCATTATCAAAATCGTTAACATCAGCCAAAATAGATATTGGAGTGTCATCAGTACGTTTTAGTACGCTGAGGACGGCGTTGCTCTCGAGCACAACGGCTGCTACCTCGTTCATACTGGCAGTGCCACTTTCACGTACTGCAGACCTAATCTCTTTGTCAGATATGCGCTCGCGGATCATTGCACGTCTTTTAAAGTCCCCTCGATAATAAAGCAAGGTGGGCTCAGCGCGTACAACGCGGGAAAAAGGTTGGCTAAGTACGCTAATTTTAGTAACTACAAACTGCAACCCTAAAAGCAAGCCGATGGCATAAAGTGCTTCGACAATCACAACGTCTTTGAGCAAGATAGCGGAACCAACAATAGCTCCCATGGCCACAGTCACAATCCAATCAAAGTTGTTCATCGTTGCAGCAGCACGCTTACCAACTAACCTTACGCCCAGAATGATGGTTGGATAGACAATACACACCGAGTAGGTAATGCGCCAAAGTTCTTGCCAAGACTCAAATAACATAGACTATTTTATCTTGCTTAGGTGCAAAGTCTTGAATCAATCGTGAAACTTGTGCCAAACGTTATAATGCTAAACGTCGTGATGCTAAACACTGTGATGATCAAGTGCTTACTTCAAGTGCTCACTGTGCGTAAGTTACTGTGTGTGAGACAGTGTAATTTCAGATTCATCAGTGTAATTTCAGATTCATCATTTTCAACTACCTGCAATCTATACAAGTGGTAGGTCGTGGCTAGCAGCATGTTGACGCGTCTTGACGCGGTGTTGTCGTAAGTTGGCTACAAAAAAGTATCTACACAAAGGTTGAGGCATGCGTTTGTGGGGTGCTCAACGTTGAGAGTAGATGCTGCTCGAGGTCTTATCACATCACCCTGGGGTTAAGACGTCAGCTTCCAAGACGTCAGTCTCCAAGACGTCAGTCTCCAAGACGTCAGCTTCCAAGACGTCAGCTTCCAAGACGTCAGCTTCCAAGACGTCAAGTTTTGAAAGACCAAGTTCCAAGACATAACTAATAGCAGTTCCAGGATTAGTTCCCCATACTAAGCGGCTCGATTTTTACTCCCCTGGGTGGCACGCGCAACTGCCTGTGGCAGTCACTCCTGGAAACGCTGTAAATCTGAAAATGCAAACAACATCAACACTGTTCATAGCACCTCATTTGATACGATGAGGACGATGTGAGTCATGACGCCTAACTGCGCTCATGCAATTGTGCTTATACAAAGGAGATATTTTGCCTTGGCATCCTAGTTATTTAGAACAAGTCCTCAAGCCCGATTATGGTTTTGCCTGTAAACATTTAAGTTGTTATTTTTTGGATGCTATGTGCGCGCATGTGGCGACGGTCAAACAATTACCGAGTGTACAAACGCATAGAACACGCATTGAAACATTAGAGGCTGCCCTGCGTGACCTATACGACAGTTCACCTGCTTACGACCCAGACATTCCAGATTTGTATTTTCACTTTAACCATATTTTAGAAGCCAAACTCGGGCAAGATACGGTAAGCTTTTTGCGACTAGGACTAAGTCGTAACGACCTCGACATGACGGTTTATAAGATGTACAACCGCAAGTTATTGCTCGAGCTTACCAGCAACCTTAGCAAGTTACGCCGTGCGCTCGTTCAGCAGGCTAAAACTCACATTGACACGGTACTTATTGCCTACACGCACCACCAACCGGGACAACCCACCAGCTTAGCGCACTACTTGCTCGCAGTTGAAGCCGCTTTAGGGCGTGATTGTGAACGCGCCCTGCAAGCCTATACACGGCTCAATACTTGCCCACTTGGTGCAGCGGCGTTAGCAGGTAGCAGCCACCCGCTCGAGCGCAGCCACAGCGCCAAACTACTTGGTTTTGACACACCAGTTGCCAACACCTATGATGCCGTTGCCTCAGCGGATTGGCAAACGGATTTAGCTCATGTATCGCAAAGTGCAGCGCTTACCCTGTCGCGGTTTGTGTGTGATTTGCTTGGTTGGGCAACTCAGCACTTATTTCACGTGCCAGATGGGTTGGTGCAAGGCTCGAGCATCATGCCACAAAAACGCAACCCGGTGGCGCTCGAGCACGCCCGTACGCACTTTTCACGGGCACTTGGCGCAGCGCAGTCCATTTTTTATGCCCAACACAACATTCCCTTTGGCGACCTCAACGACTTTGGTCCAGACATTCAAGGCTCACTGCGCAACCTCTTCAAGCAACTTGGCGGCGGTTTGGCGTTACTTGTAGCCAGTCTAGAAGGTGGTCACTTTCATGAAGTAGCGTTGGTTGAGTTGGCTGCGCAAAGTGACACCACTGCCACCGAACTAGCAGACGTGCTCACCCGCGACTTTAATGTGAGTTTTCAGCAGGGACATCACCTTGCTGCTGCGCTCGTCGTGCATCAACAAACTCGTAAGCAAGCCCTGCAAGCAGCAACTCCCGAAGACTTAGCTGCAATTGGTGGTCCGCAACTTACAGCTAGTACGTTACACGACGCCCTGTCACCGCAAGCGTTTATCAGTCGGCGCAACGGCTTTGGCGGCCCCGCTCGCAGTTCACTAAAACCTCAGGTGATGCATGCAGAACACCAGCTCAACGTCCATTTAGGTACACTACAAAAGCATCACCACAAGCTTGAAGACGCCCGCCAGCGCTTACGAGCAAGAAAGGAAGCTGCATGAGAAACCGTTTAGCTATTTTGTTAGTTGTGGTTTGGGGAGTTGTGACCAGCGCACTTGCGCAAGATGTCACCATTACCTATTGGCAGTACCAGTTTGATGAACGCGTTGAAGCCATGGCCCAGCTCATTGAGATGTTTGAAGCTGAAAACCCAGGTATTGAGGTTGTTCAAGAGACCTTCCCCTACGCCGATTATGAAGCCCAAGTGGGTGCCTCGCTGCCTGCTGGCGTGGGTCCAGATGTCGTGCAGCTTTTCTACGGCTGGCTTGGTGCGTGGGAACGGGCTGGTTATGTTGAGCCTTTACCTGCCGAGTATTTTGATGCCGCTGATATCGATGCCAACTTTGTGCCTATGGCCCAAGCTGCTAAGCGCGACGGCTTATATTACGGGTTGCCTACAGCCGTGCGCAGTTTAGCGATTTTTTACAACAAAGACATGTTTGCTGAGGCTGGCATTGACGGGCCGCCCGAAACGTGGCAAGAGTTTATTGAAGCGGGTCAAGCCCTGACCCAACAGCGCGGTCCACGCTACGAGCGCATTGGCTACGGGATTGCCCCCGGCGGTCAAGACCACCACCTCGTGCGGGAAATTTTGACTCGTCAATTTGGCGGCCAACCCTACAGTGATGACGGCACCGATGTCATGTACGACGAACAAGCTGGTATCGACGCGCTTAACTTTTATGCGTCTTGGGTGACCGAACACGGCGTCGGCAGCATGGACTTTCCTGGTCAAGAAAACAACGCGTACCGTGATGGGTTCCGCGCGCAGCAAACAGTTGCGATGATCATTGATGGGTCATTTGCCATTAACGCTGTGCGCAACACCGCCGAGTTCGACTGGGGCGTTGCAGAAATTCCTGTGCTCGAGGAAGGGGGCGTGCAAGCTAACTTCGGCTCATTCTGGATGAACGGGCTCACTGCCAATGCATTTGAAGACGACGCAACGCTCGAGGCCTCAGCCAAGTTTCTAGAATTTGTAACCTCACCAGAAGCGATGCGCTTGTGGTTAGACATTGTTGGCGAATTGCCTGCTCGAGCAGAACTCATTGCCGACCCTGAACTTGCCGAAGACGAAGTTTTTGGACCCTTCATCAGTAGCCTCGCCTATGCCGAAGCAACTCGCTTCGTCGACGAATCTGCCCAGCGCCAACTTATTATTGACGCTGTCAACGAAGTGCTCTTACAAGATATGCCCGTTGAAGAGGCTATTAGTGCCGCAGCAGAAGAAGATCAAGGTTTACTCAACGAATTTACTCAGTAACATTTAACTTACGTGTGTGGAAGTAACTTACTTTCACACGTTTTGTAATTAAGTTGATGTACACAGACATCTGCCTAGGTCAAGATTATTAAAGTACTAGGTAGATGTCTTGTTTTAATCTGCGGCATGACTTTATCAACGTACAATTGCTTTATAAACGAACGGCTTTTGAGTCAAACTTTACCCATAGCTGGTAAAAGAATATTCAGTATCCCATTAGCATATCCCAAAAAGAGTTGCTGCTAACAAGAAGTATCCTGCCTTAGAAAAATGATTATTTAATAGCAGTTCCAGGATTGCTTCCCTCACACTGTGTGAGTCGATTTCTACTCCCCTAGGTTGCACGCGCAACTGCCTGTGGCAGTTACTCGTGGAAACGCTATCCCATTTAATTTGTAGTAATTATTTGACCAGTTGCAGTCATTAGCAATGCTATCCATTTCGCGGGAGGTTCACGCACATGCAGTCACGCTTATCACGTACGAGTCAGCAATCATCTAGACGGACGTTTCATGTGTCGCTTGCCACCCGTGAAGCCGTTTGGGCATATATTTTTTTAACCGTCCCACTTATCTTTTTTCTCTTTTTACGCATTTGGCCAGCTTTTCAGTCTTTTTGGTTGTCTATGTTTACCTGGCATGTGAACCCGGCTGAGCGTGACTTCGTAGGGCTGGGCTACTATCAAGAACTTGTTCGTACCCCCAAATTTCACCGCGCACTGCTAAATACGTTGCTTTATACAGCCATCATTGTGCCCACCCAACTTGCGTTGGGTTTAGGCATCGCGTCGCTACTGCAGCAAGCTAACAAACGCTTTCGAGGACTGTTTCGGGCTATTTACTTTGCACCATTTATTACCCCGGGGGTGGCGGTTGCATGGGTGTGGAGTTGGATGTACTCGTATAACTACGGCATCTTCAACACCATGATTATTGAGTGGGGTATTTTTTGGGAAGCTAGGGGCATTAACTTTTTGACCGTCGAGCCGATTCGCTTTTTAGGCGACCCAGATATTGCGCTTTATTCGGTGGCTGCGCTCATCATCTGGCAGCAGCTAGGGTTTCAAGTGGTTATCTTTTTAGCTGGATTACAAGGCATTTCTAAAACTTACTACGAAGCTGCTCGCATTGATGGCGCAGGCGGCGGTCAGCTTTTTTGGAACATTACCTTGCCTTTACTCAACCCGGTTTTGGTGTTTTCAGTTGTTATTTCAACAATTTATTCGCTACAACTTTTTGACCAAGTCGTAAACATCAATTTTGCAGATCAAGGTGGCCCGTTAGACAGCACGCTTACGATTGCCCTTTACATGTACCAAGAAGCGTTTAGCCGCTTCCGCATGGGCTACGCAGCGGCGATCACAGTGGTACTGTTCCTACTCATTTTAACGGTGACGCTCATTCAGCTTAAGTTTGCAAGTAAGCGGGTGGAATACTAATGGTACGTAAACGCTGGTGGAACCCCTCGAGCCTCATGGCTCACTTTTTCCTAGTCGTTGGCAGTGTCGTGATGATCTTTCCGTTTTTGTGGATGCTCCTCAGTTCATTTAAAAATAGCCGTGAAATTTTTCAGTACAACTTTTTTCCCAAAGAATGGACGTTTGCCAATTATCAAGAGGTTATTTTTAACACGGACTTTCCGCGTTGGTTCTTAAATAGCGTCATTGTAGCAACCATCACGACTGTCACCGTCTTGTTTTTTTGCGCGCTGGTAGGCTATGTGCTGGCAAAATTACGTTTTCCGGGTAAAGCCTTCGTATTTATCCTCATTTTGTCTACATTAATGGTACCTACGGAAATGTTAGTCATCCCGTGGTTTGTCATGTCTGCAGATTACGGCTGGGTCAATACCTATTGGGGTATTGCGTTCCCAGGTCTAATTACCGGTTTTGGCGTGTTTTTAATGCGGCAGTTTTTCACCACCATTCCCAGTGACCTTTTTGATGCCGCTCGTATTGATGGTATGCACGAATTTGGCTTGTTTTGGTTTATTGGCTTGCCACTTGTGCGCCCAGCGCTAGCAGCTTTAGGTATCTTTAGCTTTATTGGTAACTGGAATGCCTTTTTGTGGCCGCTTATTGTAGGCAAGTCGCCACAGATGCGCACCCTTCCGGTAGGTATTTCTGCCTTTTCAGGTGAGGCTGACACCGCTTGGAACCTAATCATGTCGGCATCTGCCCTAGCGATTTTGCCAGTGCTCATCGTGTTTGTTATTTTCCAACGGCAGATTATTGAAGGCGTTGTGCTAAGTGGTGTCAAAGGCTAACTGCGTGACACGTACAAGCTATGAGTAGGCGTCTCATCCTGTGATAGGTAAGCACCTCATACTGCATCACCAAATACTGCATCACCAAGCTAATTTTGCAACCAAGTTGAGTTGAATAGCAAGTCCAGGATCAAGTATCTCCTATCTGTATCTGCAAGCTAAAGATAGCGGTTAGCGGTTGAGGAACGTGCTTTATTTACGTTCCACGTCACAGGATCACTATGGAGACACTTATACCAAATTGACTCTTGAATGTCATAGTCTGAATCATCTAAGGGTACGCTCGAGCTGCGCTGTACTTCGTAAACACGAGCGATTTTGATGCCGCTTTGCGGCATCAAAACATCACCTTAGTATTAGTTGCCCACACTAAATGGGTCGATTTCTACTCCCTTGGGTCGCAC
>CAZMCW010000170.1:4159-10100 GCA_964564405.1 uncultured bacterium | reverse complement strand
ATTAGATGTGATATTGCAGCCTTAATCACCTAATAGAGTTAACAACAAAAAACTTCTTACAGCGTCCAATAAGCTCAAGTTATAAAACTAAAGGTGAGATATGATTTACGGTATTGAGCATCTTCCATGCTTAAAATATACCTAACCTGAGTTCGATTAGCAGTGCTAGGATCGGTTCCCCCACACTAGCGGGTCGATTTCTACTCACCTAGGTCGCACGCACAACTGCCTGCGGCGGTTACTCATGGAAACGCTAGATGTTTTAAACTAAGCAAAAGTGCGTCTCTGACATGTGTGATGTTAGTCAACACCTGTTAGTCATCCACCAACAGATTTTTAAGCTGAGCTCCACGGCTCAAAAATTTCTTTGGCAACCATGCGTCCCTTGGGCGTGAGCAATAAAACTTCACCTTGACGGTTGATAAGGCCGTCGTCTAAACTGCGCGCCAGCGCATGGCGCACTTTGCTGTCTTCCCAGCGGAGGTGATCACGCAGGGCGCTTACGACGTTTTCCTCAACTTGCTCAGGCCCACCTTCGTGGTGGTAAAGGTGCACAGCAAGCGCGCGGGTGGCGTTGGATTCGCGTTGTTCGTAGCGTTTGAGTTCTTGGGCAAGGAGCCCGTAGCGCGGTCCAAATAAAAACGCCAGTACTAAAAATACGCCAGTCATGACCGCCATCATGCCGCCGATGGACACGTTCCAAGCCACAGCGAGGTAGTAACCGGAGATGCTCGAGGCTAACGCAATTATCCCCCCATACAACATCATCTTCCAGAGCCTGTCGGTGAGTAAATACGCTGCAGACGGTGGCACAATAATAAACGCGATAAATAGCACCGCACCAACCGAGTCAAACGCAGCTACCGCGCTAGCGCTGGTTAAACTCAACAGTCCGTAAAAAAGTGCTACCGGCGCAAACCCGAGCGCTTTGGCGAGACCCGCATCAAACGTAGCTAGCTTGAGCTCTTTGTAAAACCCAATCACAAACAGCAAGTTGATAACCGTCATCACCAGCATCCAAACAAGCGCCCTAGGAATCCGCAGCTCGCCAACATCAAAGGTGTTGAGCCAAACAAAGCCAATTTCACCTAGGAGCACCGTGTGCTCATCAATGTGCACATCGCGCGCGTACAGGTTCATCAGCAACACACCAATGGAAAAAAGCACCGGGAACACCAGGCCAATGGCTGCATCGTACTTCACCCGCCGGCTACCCGCGAGCGCTTCGGTCAAAAACACTGTTAGCACACCCGTCAGTGCCGCACCAACGATCTGTACGAGCCCACTTTGCTGTTTGGTAATAAGCCAGACCACGACGATGCCAAACACAATGGAGTGGCTGATGGCGTCAGACAGCATGCTGCTTTTGCGCAAGACTAAAAATGTTCCCAGTAAACTTGCGGCAATACCTACCAAAGCGCCCGTCGCCATGATGGTAAACGGAATGCTAGCCAGCAAATTAGCGAGCATGAGATACCTCAAATACGTGGTCAACTTTATCTTGGCTATCTTGCGGGTTTAACGAAGCTAAAATGCGGCGCGCTTCTTGCCGTCCCTGATTGGTTAATACCCAGTGACTGCCTTCTTCGGGCATGTGCTTGCTAGGCACAACAAACCCCTCTTGACCAAGCCGTGCTAACTCCCGTGACACGCTAGTTTGATAATAGCTGGTGAGCATGCTTTCTTCAGTTGGATAGTCTGGGTTGCCGTGCTTTTCGGAAAGTTCGTAAAGCGTTGTGAGCACCTGCTGCGTGCGCAACGCGTGGCGATTTTTAGCGTGGTTGATAAGTTCCCACACGATGCCCCGCTGAGGCGCAAAGAGTAGCGAGACCAGCACAAACGCTGAAATACCTAGAATAATGAGTGGCCCCGTTGCTAAGTTACGGCCAGTGGCACTAATTAACGCACCAATGATGCCACCACCCGCACCAATTACGGCAGCTAGCGTGACCATATTGCCGAGGCTGTTAACCCATTGGCGGGCAGCCACGGCAGGGGCAATAATCATGGCCGCCATAAGCACCACGCCGACCATTTGTAAGCCAATCACCACGGCTAAGGCAATCATGATGGTCATGACAACCTCGAGCGCTACCACAGGCAAGCCCACTGACCCTGCAAACACAGGATCAAATGTCACCAGCTTAAGTTCTTTCCAAAGTAGCGCCACCAGACCTACTGCGAGTACTGTAATCACGGCCATCACCTGCAGGTCGCTGCGCAAAATAGCGGCCGCTTGCCCAAACAAAAACGAGTTAAGCCCGCCCTGTGAAGCGTTGCTTGTGCCTTGAATGTAAGTTAGTAAAACAGTTCCTATGGCAAAAAAGATGCTTAAAGCTGCACCCAAACTAGCATCTGTTTTGAGCCTGCTGCGGCGCGTGAGTAAGAGTATAAAGAGGGCAGCTAGCGTACCCGTAAAAAGTGCGCCTGCAAGAATGCTACCAAGTTGCCTCGAGCCGGCTACCATAAACCCTAAACACACCCCCGGTAGTGCAGCGTGGGAGAGCGTATCACCCAATAAACTTTGCTGTCGCAATACCGCAAAACACCCAAGTACGCCGCTGCTAATACCCAACAGTGCTGCACCCATGGCAACGTTTTGAATCGTGTAGTCACTTAAAAAGGTGACGAATGTGTTCATATTACACAACCCTTAATAGTCATTTTATTATTTCCAGTGACGATGTGACCCAAACACAAAGACTAAAAACATCATCCAATTTAAAATTAGCTCGACAATTCCAAAACTGCCGTAGTGATTCGTATTGTTGCTCATGTAATGCTATTGACGAGGCTATATTGAGTCCTGACAAGCTTTCTCGCATCAAGGGTTTGGCATGCTGACAGGTTCAGGCTGTTGGGTGAATGCATCACTCTGTAATAAGGCAATTTGTCCACCGTAGGCAGCCCGTAGGTTGTCGGCAGTGTAGACATCGGTAACTGGCCCTTGCGCAATTGTGCGCACGTTCAAAATGAGCATCCAGTCAAAGTAGGTAGTTACCGTTTGTAAGTCATGGTGAACCACAACTAGCGTTTTACCCTGATTGCGCAGGTCGCGCAAAATATTGACAATAGCGCGCTCAGTCGTGGCGTCTACCCCGGCCATGGGTTCATCTAAAAAGTAGACGTCGGCATCTTGCACGAGTGCGCGCGCTAAAAATACACGTTGCTGCTGACCGCCGGAAAGTTGGCTAATTTGCCTGTCGCTGTAATCTTGCATGCCGACCATAGCTAGGGCGTCCATAGCACGTTGCTGTTCACGCTTTCCCGGCCGCTTAAACCAGCCTAATTGCCCATAAAGGCCCATCATGACAACATCACCTACAGTGGTTGGAAAATCCCAATCTACAGACGAACGTTGTGGTACATACCCCACACGGCGGCGCTGCTGATTGTAGGGTTTGCCGTGAATATAAATATGCCCAGCTGTCTTTTTAACCAGTCCTAAAACAGTTTTAATCAATGTGCTTTTGCCTGCACCATTTGGGCCCACAATAGCCGCTAGCACGCCTGGTGGTACGTCTAGGTCAATATCCCACAAGACAGGTTTACTGTGATAGCTGACCGTTAAATCTTCAACGTGAACGGCTAAGGTTGGTTCGTGCGGTGCAGTTTTGGGTTTACTCATCAGGTTGCCAATTAACTGCTAAGGGTGTCATATAGCTCAACTTCATATCGTAGTAACCAGTCCTGTCTTGATGCGCGGTGCTGATATTCGTTTACTTAAGTTCCACTAGGTAAATTTATATCAAATAGAAATTGCATTTTGAATTTTCGGTATTTTATACTGGATTAATTTTAAAATGCTTCTGATAATTGGTTAGAATTGTGGTAAGCTTTTTAAGACCATCAGCTAACGTTTGAAACATGATGCCTCCACCAACAATAAGTCATTCATTGCTGATGAAGGCATCCCAGAGATCTAGCTAGTTGATCCCCCAAACGCTTGCCCAGGTTCCAAGTTCATCAGGTAAAGGCGGTAATTCTCCACCGAGGGCGTCCACAATGTGGACTGTATTGGTGTATAACATGCCAATGTAGGTGCTACCAGGTGTGCCTTCGTCTCCCATAGCATCTGAAAAAAGCTCTTCGCCAATAGTGACGTCGTGCCCAAGTTGTTCGCTGGCGTCTACCACAGCTTGAATGGTGCGCGGGTTGATGGTGCTTTCAATGAATACCGCTGGCACGCTGCGCTCGGCAACAAGCTGGGCCATCTCACGAATGTCAGCAATACCGGCTTCCGACTCGGTAGAGATACCTTGAATCCCCGCAACTTCAATGTTGTAGGCGCGGCCGTAGTAGGCAAACGCGTCGTGCGCCGTGACCATGAGGCGTTGCTGTTCAGGAATGGTGGCAATGGCCTCACTAATCCAACTGTGCAGGGCGGTGAGCTGAGCTGTGTAAGCCTCCGCATTGGCGATAAAAATATCAGCACAATCAGGGTTGACGGCTGCAAGTTCGCTGGCAATGGTAGGTGCAATCATCTGCCAGATACTCACATCCATCCACAAGTGCGGATCAATGCCGTAAATATCTACCACGGTAATAAGTTCTGAAGCCGGAATTGAGGCTGGCGCTATGGCGACGGTGGGTTTTTGCTCACCGAAGCGCTCGAGCACATCCCCAAGTTGCCCTTCTAGCGCGTAACCCGAGTAAAAAATAATATCAGCAAGGCTAAATTCTTGCACGTCTTGAGCGCTTGCTTGGTACAAATGTGGGTCAACCCCAGCACCCATGATGGTAGTGACATTGACGCAGTCCCCGCCAATAGTCTCAACGACATCTCCAATCATCGCAATGGTGACAACGGCATTGGTATGGGTTTGCGCAAAACCAAAAGTTAACAAACTGGCAACAAAAGTAGTAATAATGAACTTCATTTAAGGTCTCCCTAAGCTTAAGTGAGAGTATAACAAACTAATCTTCTTGGCATACCTAAATCATCAGGTAAACGTATGTTTTTGGGATTGGATGAGTACAAATATTGTTGGCTACACCTGCTGCATCGTTGTTTGGAGCTTTGTTGTCCGCTGCGTTATTGCTTGAGGCTAAGCTATTTAAGGTCAATCATTTAACTGGTCTAAAAACCTCATTGAATACTTTAGCTACAACCATGCTAGGTGCTATTTGAAATCACCCCCTTTTATTCGTAGGGCTAAAACCAAGATTTTGCCTTGCCTAAAATTTGACACATAAACGTGCTCTAGATGCGTAGCTTACACGACATTTAGGTACATGACATTTAGGTGGGTGTGGGCTCGAGCCGTCCCTCAATTAACTGAGCGAGTTCAAACGATACCGCCACTGTCTGGGGTTCTGTAGGCACACTAGCTTGAACAAGTGACAGGTGCAGTAACTTACCAAAAGGCTCGCGTCCTGTCACGGTGAGGGTTGTACCTGGTTGAATGGCAGTTCCTTGTAAGTAGCTTAGGACGTGGCTGTCTTGACTCAAGATACGCGTGACGTAGAGGGTACTGCCAACCTCGAGCTCGGCTAAAAGCTGACGGGGGCGGCTAGGTAAGGACCCGTCTGCGGCTGGAATGGGGTCTCCGTGCGGATCAAAACTAGGGTGACCAAGTTTAGTTGCTAACCGTTCAGTAAAGCGCTCGGTCATGGTGTGTTCCATAAGCTCAGCCTCCTCGTGGACTTCGTCCCAACTGTAGTCCAAATAGGTTGACAAAAAGGTTTCAATAAGTCGGTGACGGCGAATAAGCCGTAAGGCTTCCTGCTTGCCAGCCTCGGTTAAGGTGGCACCGTAGTAGCGTTGATACTTAACCAAGCCGCGTTTGGCAAGCTTGTTGAGCATACCTGTGACAGAAGGGGCTGTTACGCCCAAATGAGCTGCAAGGTCATTCGTGCTTACAGGGGTGCTGGCCTCGAGCACATCTGCACCATCCACCCCATCTGCACCATCCACCCCATCTGCACCATCCACCCCATC
>CAZMCW010000170.1:0-4059 GCA_964564405.1 uncultured bacterium | reverse complement strand
CTGCACCATCCACCCCATCTGCACCATCCACCCCATCTGCACCATCCACCCCATCCTGAGCCACCCAATCTATAGACGTCGACTGCGTTTGAGACCGTATTTGCGACAGCGACCACAACGCTTTTAAGTAGTCGCCAATCGCGTCCGAAAGTGCAAACGCTGTAGATTTAGCCATGCCTAAGTATAGCATGTCGTTGCAAGGTGATATTCACTTAGTTGAGGCGGGCAAACCTAGCCTCGAGCCGCGTCAAAACTGCGCCCATATAGGCGTTGGCAATGACCGTACTACCAGTATCTGAGGTTGTCGAATACACCAAACTACTCTGGGTATCGTTTAAGGGGCGCACGATAGCGGTAATAATACTGCGCTCTAATTCTTGCACCGGCACAAACACATCCACTTCGACAATATCGTCATCGTAATCAATAGAAATATTGCGGTAGCTGCGGCGGTAGCGCACGCGGGCGTCATCCCGAAAGGCGCTAATAAGCCCCGTTTCTGGTGCTGCTTGGCTGATGGCAAAGTCGTAGCGAATGCGCCCCGGCCGGTCAACATAGGCGAGTGTCATGGCTTCTAAAGTGGCATCAAAAAGTTGGCTGTAAGGTGCTTCAAAGATGATGGGCGCAGTGGGTGGAGGCACGTTGGCGAGCGGTGTGCAAGCAACTAGACTGACAACAACCGCCATTGCAGCACACTGTATCCATTGTCTATGTAGGTACTGAACAAGCTTGTAGGACATGCTCGTAGTCTAGAGCGTCAACGGGTAACAAAAAGTTATCTTGCAGCACACCTACTCTATAAAGTGACCCTTGTAATGTGCCAACAGTAAGCACTTGGAGATAGCTTGATATTTACGCTGATTGAGCTCGAGCTAACTATCATGCTAGCAGCTCACCAACAGATATAAATGTTATCAATTAGTGCACGCTTGACGTGTTTAGGGCAAATCTCGAGCCTGCTGATGTATTTAGTCAACAATATGGAGCCAAATTCGGTCATACTTGACAAGCTTAAAACAAAATGCTTATAGTGAATGAAAGCGTTTTCATAGTCAAATCAACTTCATCTCAAGTGTTTGCGTCGTTGCATTTTGCAGCCCCATTTTGTAGTGGCAAGCATCGTTATGAAGGTGAGTCTTACCATGCTGGTGTCAGCGTGTGGTGTCGTCATATAGGTGGCGTCAGGGTGCGTGGCGTCTCTAGAGGGCGTGTCACCACAGGGTTAGTGGTACGGAGAAAGCGCTGCCTATGAAGGATTACAAAAAGAACTGCGAAGGAGTTTTGTGTCAACGATTCGCGAGGTTTCACGCTTAGCTGGTGTGTCGATATCTACTGTGTCGCGTGTGCTCAACAACACTGTTCCTGTTGCTGAAGACACGCGAGCCCGAGTGATGTCGGCAGTATCTAAGTTGGGTTATACACCCAATACCTTTGCACGCGGCCTAGTTACTAACCGCTCAGGCGGTATTGGCGTGGTGGTGAGTGAAATCTCAAGTCCTTTTTACAGTAGTATTGTCAGTGGTATTGAAAAGGTGATTGAGGCCAGCGGTGTACACCTTGTCGTCTCGAGCGGCCACGTTGACGGCGATTTAGAGCATAATGCTGTTACTTTCTTAAAAGAACGGCGTTGTGACGCGCTAATTTTGCACCTCGAGATAACTACCGACGAACAGTTGCAAAGTTGGTCGCAACAAGGTGTACCTCTTGTTGTTGTGGGGAGGCATATTCCAGAGCTGGCAGATGTGTGTGTCTACTTGGATAACGAACTTGGTGGTTATGTGGCAACTCAGCATTTGCTCGAGCAAGGCCACCGTCACATTGCTCATATTAGCGGGCCCTTGAGTATGAAAGACGGCCGTGACCGCTTAGCTGGCTACCAACGTGCGTTACACGAAGCAGGTTTGAAGTTAGACGAACGCTTTATTGTCAATTCAGATTTTATTGAGTCAGGGGGGCAGCAAGCAATGCAGGTCTTGCTCGAGCGCAACTTACCTGTTACTGCCGTGTTTATTGCCAACGACCAGATGGCTGCAGGCGCACTCAAAACTTTGCGCGAACACAACTTAAACGTACCTCAAGACATATCTCTAGTGGGCTACGACGATGTTTTGATTGCCCGCTATTTACACCCGAGTTTAACGACAGTCCATCAACCTTTGGCAGAAATGGGTAAAGCAGCCGCAACCATTGCCCTAGCGCGTTTGCATGGTCAAGGCGTAACAGGCAAAGAAACGGGGGTTCAACATAAGTTTAGTCCTAGACTTGTCAAACGGCAATCTGTAAGGTCACTGTGAGCCTAATTGTCAGCGTATTTAACGCACACTTTAAACGTTGGTGATGTAAACATTGAACATCCATCACACGTTCATCTACGTCCTCACTATCAGCTTAGCTGTAACTACATCTGTATAGCTAGGCTAAAACCAAGCAAATGAAAGGAACACTCATGAAACGATTCATCGCACTCATCATCTTGTTGGTTGCTGCGAGCAGCATGGCACAAGACAACGTCCTTACGGTGGGTAGCTTTCCCAGTCTTTCCGAAACAACCACCGCACTTGCCGAAGCTTACATGGAAATGAACCCAGACGTCACCATCGAAATGCAAATTTTAGAATTTGGTGACTACCACAACGCGCTTACGACCTCACTTGCCACGGGCGAAGGTGCGCCAGATGTGTCTGCTATTGAAGTGGGCTTTATTGCCAAATTTGTAGCTGATGGCGGTCTAGTCGATTTATCGCAACCCCCTTTTAATGCAGGTGAATACACCCCTTTAATTGCCGACTATGCTGTGGCTCAAGGTACAACTGCAGATGGGCGCATTGTGGCCATGCCAACGGATCTGGGACCAGGGGTTTTGTACTGGCGTCGTGACCGCTTTGAAGAAGTTGGCGCAGATGTTAGCGATGTGCTGACTAGTTGGGACGATTACATTGCCTTTGGTCAACAAGTCACCCGCGATCTAGATGGCGATGGCGCTAATGACATCTTCCTCATTGCAGATGCTGCTGATGTTTACAACGCTATGATTCGTACCGGCCTCGAGGCAGGGCAAGGTATTTATTTTGATAGTGACGGCGAAGTGCTAGTCAATACCGAACGCTTCTACAACGCTTTTGCAGTTGCTAAAGAAATTCGTGACGCCGGCTTAGACGCGCAAATTGGTGCATGGACAAACGAGTGGTATCAAGCGTTTAAAGATGGCACCGTGGCCACGCAAATGTCCGGCGCATGGTTGCGCGGTCAGCTCGAAAACTGGATGGCACCAGAGACAAGCGGCTTATGGGGTGCTGAAAACCTACCTGGTGGCTCGTTTTCAACCTGGGGTGGCTCATTTTATGCCATTCCTGAGCAGTCAGATAACAAAGAGCTGGCTTGGGATTTTATCAAATTTATGACGACAACAGAACAAGCCCAACTTGATTCGTTTGCCCTCATTGAAGCCTTCCCAGCTCTTAAATCCACGTGGGAAAACCCTATTTTCCAAGAAGAGATCCCATTTTTAGCTAATCAACAAGCACGCTTACTTTTTATCGACATCATCGACAATATTCAAGGTACAGTAACCCACCCCGGTGATGTTGTGGCGCAAGAGATTGTAACTAATGCACTTAGCCAAGTGCTCAACGAAGACCGTCCTATTGAAGACGCACTTGCCAATGCTGAGCGGCTGATTCAGCGGCGCGTGCGTTAAGTTTCATATTCATAAGTTGTGTATTGATTGACCTGAGGATATAGGTCATTAGTAAGTTTCTGGAGTTTCTGTAGTCGGAGAGTTGTCTAAGTTATACCCTTTCCGGTTATTTTGGTAACAAAGTAACCGGAGCGGCTCCGAGCGTCAGCGAGACAACTCGCAAGCAGAAACAGATACCAAGTCCGACTAGAACGTAATGAACTCCGTAGGAGTTTATGATGTGTTTTGTCGGACTTGGTATTAGCTAGCTGCTCGAGCTCTTGTAATAGCAGTTCCAGGATTAGTTCCCCCGCACTAAGGGGGTTGGTTTCTACTCCCCTAGGTCGCACGCGCAACTGCCTGTGGCAGTTACTCGTGGAAAT
>CAZMCW010000169.1:6990-10183 GCA_964564405.1 uncultured bacterium | reverse complement strand
AAAACCTTCAATCTCACAAATTTTGGCGCAGTTGTTGCCAATCACCACGCTAGCTTCTTCCGTACAACGTTGGTAGGTGACCGTCTTGAGGTACTTACCAACCCACAAGCCGCCTGTGTAGCGTGCTGCTCGGTTAGTTGGCAAAATATGATTGGTGCCGATAGTTTTATCGCCGTAGGCAACGTTTGTCTCTTTGCCTAAAAAGAGTGAGCCGTAGTTCGTCATTTTGTTAAGAAAATAGTCCGGGTCAGCCGTCAAAATTTGCACGTGCTCACTGGCGATGCGGTCAGCTTCTTGGACAAGTTCATCGACGGTATCTACCAAGATAATCTGACCGTAATCTGCCCAAGCTTTACCTGCCACTTCAGCCGTAGCGAGCACCTCGAGCTGCTTATCAATTTCCGCTTGAATGCTACTCGCTAGGCGTTCACTACTGGTTAGTAGTACCGCGGGTGAGTTGGTGCCGTGCTCGGCTTGTCCTAATAGGTCGGTAGCGACCATCTCGAGGTCAGCCGTATCGTCGGTAATCACCAAGGTCTCAGTGGGTCCAGCTAATAAGTCAATCCCAACCCGCCCAAACAGTTGCCGTTTGGCTTCAGCCACAAACGCATTCCCGGGACCAACTAACATGTCTACCGGGGCAATCGTTTCTGTGCCAATGGCCATACCTGCTACCGCTTGAATCCCGCCGAGTACGTAAATTTCATCTGCACCCGCAAGCGCCATGGTAGCCACGGTTGCTGGATAAGGCTTGCCGTCTTTAGGCGGCGTGCAGGCAACAACCCGTTTAACGCCTGCCACTTTGGCTGTCGCCACACTCATAATAGCCGAGGCAATCATGGGGTAGCGCCCACCGGGCACGTAGCACCCCACGTTGTTCATGGGAATGTTTTTGTGACCTAAGGTTACACCGGGGTAGGTTTCAACCTCAATGTCTTGCACGGAGGCACGTTGCGCTTTAGCAAACGTACGGACTTGCTCGAGCGAAAACTTAATCGCCGCAAGCTCGTCCTCTGGTACTTGGGCAACAAGTTCGTCAATCTCATCTTGGGATAAGCGGAAACTTTCTGGTGAATAGTTGTCAAACTTTTGCGACAACTCACGAATAGCGGCGTCACCACGTGCTTCGATATCTTTAATAGTTGCTTCTACGGTCGTGCGAACGCTGTCACTAATAGCCAATTTAGTTGTAGCATCCATTCCTTGTTTGACGTACTTAACTGCCATGTCTACTCCTTTTAACTATCTAAACGTATTAGTTGTTAAACACATTAGCTGATTCCATCAACGCTTGCTACGGCAACTTTACTTGATGAAGTAGCTTTGTTTAATACCGTAGCTTTATACGTAAAGCTGGGCAAGAACGGCCAACTCATCATAGATACAAAAGTGTTTTGTGATCCAAGGTTTGCCGCGTTCGTCAAGCTCAACATGAATATGACTAATACCTAAAATATTAACCCGCTTGCCACTAGGTTGACCATACCAACCCGGACCGCGGTGTGTTCCCAAAATACGCCAGCGCACCGCAACCCGGTAAATCATGTCATCTGGATGAACCGAACTGTAGACATGCTCTACATTGAACGTTAGATCAGGCAACATAGAAATAAGATGCAACATATACGTGCGAATGTGACCTATGCCAAACAGCGTCGAGTAGTTTGGCACATGCATGAGCGCGTCAGCGCTGTGAGTTGCTGCAATAGTGTGAAATTGGCGAACGTTCCACATGTTGTGTAGTGCACGCGTAAGCCACTTTTCAACAGCACGTGTGCCCTCAGCTAGATTGTTGTCTGAGCTAGTGTACTCACTTAAATCATACGTGAGTTCATAAGGTTTGGGAGGTGTTTGCCCTTGCAATCTAGCTGTTTCACCGGGAAGTGCGCTGCCGTGTTTTTGTGCGAGTCCTTGAGCGATGCTTTGCGCAACTTCATGGGCGTCAAAGCCGAGTTGACGCAAAATAGCTGCGGTATCACGAATCACCCATTCTTCGACAATTTTGTTGCGTTTGACAACACAGTTGGCAGCAACTCTGTATTCAACTTGTTTGTGGGTTGGCGGTCCCCAAGGGCTGTAGCCAAAATTAGTTGCTTTGGAGGTAATGAGGTGTGAGGTGTGAAACCCACTGACGTCATCACCTGTCCAGATGACATCATCAGCGTAGATGCGCCTGTCTGGAAACGCTGCTAAGGTGCTAACAGATGCAGCAACCGTTTCTTCGGCACCGTAAGAGACGCCATAAGGTGAGTGCACTGGGCAGTTGTGTCCGTAGGTGTCATAGATATGCCCTATATCGCCTTCTTCCCAAATGCGGTGGGTGATGCGCACAATGTAGTCAACAATATCTGCATGCACTGGCTCAAACCCGCGCATCGAATGCCGCCGTTCAGGTTGACCTTGTTGCTGCAAAATATCTACAATGTTTTTGCTTTTAAAGTCAATAGCTCGAGCGTGACCTGCTTGCTCGAGCGGCATTTTTGTAGCTAGTAACGAAGACGCTGCTGTATCTGACGTCACAACATCATCTTTATTATCTATATTCTTACTGTCCATCTTGGGTCTCCTTAGCAAAGTAATCACTTAAAGCAGTTTTGTTACTGGTAGTAGTTCCAGGATAAGCTTCCTTACACAGAATGGATTTGTTTTGACTTGCCTGGCTTGCATCTAAAGTTTCTGGGGCAGCTCCAGATAGAAATGCTCTGGTTATCCAAGCTAAAATTTTTCAATGCTATCACTACAGCAATTAGCCAGGCAATACTCTGAAGTTTACAAGATATTCTTCAGAGCAACCTAGCTAATATTAAGATGCTAACGATCTCTAGTTATCTACAAGGCACTTGACGTTTACATATATATCTGGTTCCAAAAAACATAAACAAACTAAGTCAGGATTTGATCTGACGTTGCATTGTTGCAAATACATCAACACCTAGCTGATCAAACAGATCAATCATGTCTATAAAACCCCAATTTTCGGCTAGTGAGTCTTTATTCGCGCGCCACCAGTCCATGACCTGCAGGGTTACGCTCTTACCGGTTCCTTTTACACCCATGTAATTATTCACGTGTGTTGCAGTCATACTCAGCCAACCCGTAGAAGCAACATAGTGACCTTCGGCAAAACGTGCGTTGTGATTGCCACCTGCGCGGTGTTGTGATTGCCACCTACGCGGTTTGGAAAAGCAACTAA
>CAZMCW010000169.1:0-6980 GCA_964564405.1 uncultured bacterium | reverse complement strand
ATGGCCACTGATGATCTTGTTTAAATCCGTTCAGACCGTAGGTTGTCCCAATACCGTAAGGACCGTACCAAAGCATGTCGTCGTGCCAATAACGCTCTTGATGCATGGCTTCTTGGTTGTGGCCGTCAAAACTCCCAAGTCCTTTGAAGAGCATGGCTTCAACGAGCTCGAGGCTTTGCTTTAGAAAGTCAACTTAAAAATATATCAGGATGGTGTTTAAGACACCATCCTGAAGAAATTAGCTGGTTTTTAGCCTTTGACCGCACCTGCTGCTAGCCCTTTAACAAGTTGCTTTTGAAAAAACAAAATAACCACAACAATGGGAATAGTAGCCGACACAGCCGCAGCTGATGCCATCATGATGTGCCTGGGGTCTTCTCCGCCAGTAAATTGAGCAATAGCTACTGGCAAGGTCCAATTGGATTGGGTAAGAACGCGCGCGAGCAAAAACTCGTTGTAAGCAAGGAGCAATGTGAAGAGCGCTGTTGAAACGATGCCCGGCCACATAATAGGAACAATGACTTTGCGAAACGCTACAAAACGGTTGGCACCGTCTACCATGGCAGATTCCTCGAGCTCTTTGGGAATATCCATAAAAAAACTGCGGAGCATCCAAATAGAAAAGGGTTGGTTAACAGCAACGAGGGTCATCGTTAACAAAAACAGCGTGTCGTGTAAACCCGTAGCGCGCCCTAACCAAAAAAATGGTAAGACAAACGCCATGCGCGGCAGTGCCCGAAATCCTAGCGCTGCAATGAGAATGATGACCCCCGTTAAACCTCGGTAACGCGCCAAAGCGTAACCAGCAAAACACCCTATCGAAATGGAGATAATGACAGTTCCCACCGTGACAATGAGGGTGTTGAGGAAGTATTCGTAAAACTCAGCGGTGTCAATAATTCTAGGAATGGTTGCTAGCATAATGACAAACCCCAAAATAACTGCCACATATATATAAGCGCTGGGGACAGGCAAAAATCTAGCCGAAATAGCTAGTAGGATGAGGGCAACTGCAATGGTGACAATAATTGTACCCAAGCGGGCAAAATTTTCTGGGGTCGCGTCAAGCCATAAATCTGCATAGTTGTCAAAGGTGGGGTTAAAGATAAATAGGGGCGTTCTCGAGTTAGCTTGGCGAACGTTTTTTAGCGACTGAAGGAGCGTCCAAAACAAAGGTAATACGCTGTAAATACAAAACAAGATAAGCCCAGCATGAATAGCCAACTTGGCAGCAGGGTTTTTGATAGGTTGCATTATTTGGTACCTACCTGTTCACGATATGTGCGGTACAAAAACGGAATCAAAACAATCAAAATAGTGATCACCGCCAAAATAGCCATGGCGTTTGCTTTGCCCAACCTTTGCACGGTAAGTCCAACACGAAAGTTGTAAACCATGACCGTTTCTGCCCTATAAGCTAAGTTTTGTTCACTTAAGATAAACACGCTGTCAAAAATGCGGTACATATCCATTGTAGAGATAAGCGCTACAAGCACTAGCAACGACTCTAAATGGGGAAGAGCAACATAGCGAATTTGCTGCAAGCGGTTGGCACCGTCAATAAGTGATGCTTCTACGGTGGATTGAGGTAAGGTTTGCAACCCTGCAAAAAAGGTGATTAGCGCAAACGGGGTGACGTACCAAACTGCGTGTGTAAAAATAAGCGCTTTAACTGAGGTTTCATTCAAAATAAAACGCTGATCTAGCACGCTCCTAAAAAACCAAGCAACTAACCCCGAAGGCTCAAATAATTGCTTAAACATGAGTGTACCAACAACAGGCACAACGATAAACGGCAACAGTACAAACGTGATGTAAACGCCTCTTATCCTAGGGGCAACTTGGTCTAAAAGCAGGGCAACAACTAATCCTACAAACATCTGCAAAGGCACCGTAACAATTACAACCCAAAAGGTAAACCGAAACGCTTGCCAAAACTGACCGTCTTGCAACACATCAAGATAGTTGCGCCAACCTACAAAGTTGGGCGCGTCAATATTACGAAAAGTAACAAAGTTGAAGCTCAACCAGATAGCGACAGCCAGCGGAAAAACCATCAATAGGATCATTGTTGATAGGCTCGGTAAAGAAAACTGAAAAAAAGTCTTGAGCTTCATGATGCCCCCTTATGATAAATCTTGATCAACTTGGATGTAATACTTTCAGCAGAAATATTGAAACAAATTGTTCTAATACCCTTTCCGGTTATTTTGGTAACAAAGTAACCCGAGCGGAGCGAGCAGAAACAGATACCAAGTCCGACTAGAACGTAATGAACTCCGTAGGAGTTTATGATGTGTTTTGTCGGACTTGGTATAAGTATCTCCTATTTGTATCTGCAAGATACAGATAGTGGTTAGCGGTTAAGAAACGTGATTTATTTACGTTCCGTGTCGCAAAGTCACTATGGAGACACTTGATAAAATACTTGCTTAAAAACTACCCTGCGCCCTATAAAACACGTGTGTTTGTAGACGTGCAGCGGATATCCTCTAGCGGTTCAAACGAGGCTACTTAACGCTTGTCTGAGATAACAGCATCACATGGTTTACATCTTGAGTGACGTGTGTTGTATGAGGTTTAAGTAGCGTTTCTACGAGTAACTGCCACAGGCAGTTGCGCGTGCGACCCAGAGGAGTAGAAATCGACCCACTTAGTATGAGGGAACTAATCCTGGAACTGCCAAAGTATGCAAAGGAATAGCACATCTGCGACATCTGACAAGTAATACTTACTAAGTACGACGCATCACACCGACTGCCAGTTTTAGTAGGGTTTGTAACGTTCTAGCTAGAGTTGATTGTCTATGCTTACTTGCTATTTGCAACTGCTCGAGTCACTCAATTGCTACACCAACCGGAATGCAATTAATTGGTCAAAGGCTAATCCCATACATCTGTTTGCCCAAACTATTAGTTGGGATATTTTTGCTGCGATCACACGTACATTCGCAACTCAATATCCCAACGACACCACTTAGCTACCAAAGCTTGGCAAGCTAGACTTAAAAATTACTGAATAAAGCCTTGTGCTGTGGCTTCAGCAATGTAATCTGATTCAGCTTGCGCCAAAGCTTCTTCGGCGGTTAGATCGCCACTTCCTACCAAAGGTAAGTAGTTACTCAAAGCTGAGCGCACAATGCCAATTGCTGGATTGGGTACGTAATTACCTACGCCTTGATCTATGGTTTGAATGGAAGCTTCTAAGTAGCGCCCGCCTACCCCAGCTTCAACAACTTCATTGCGAGTAACAATACCAAAATTAGCAGCTCGTGTTTGGCTTTCTAGGTCAGCAGCTTCCATGATGATTAAAAACGCTAGTTCTCTGTCAACGTCTGTAGTTGTTGGAATCATGAAAAAGTCATTCCAAGCTGAACCTGCAAGTTTGCCACCTTCCACCAACGCAGGTGCAGGTGCAAACCCAATACCTTCGACAAAGCTCGAGCGCTCAGGATCGTCCATGCTTGCTGCACGACTCGCCCACAGTTGTGCAAACCCTAAGGTGCCAATGCCTAAGCCAACCTCACTGTCACCAACGCTGTAAGAAAGTCCTTCAGCACCCATGCATGTCTCAGCAACTTCAACAAGTCTGTTAAGTGCTTCAACACCCGTCTCGTTGTTAAATGCAGGCGTGCCGTCTTCGTTAATGTAAGTCCCACCCAAAGCTTCGATGAAGTGGAAAAATTCTTGCTCCCAAGCCCAACCAGCATGTAGGTTGACCGTAAAGGTGAGATCAATACTAGCTTCATCTGTAAGTACTTGGCAGGCTTCCATGACTTCGTCGTAAGTTGTAGGAACGCTCAACCCGTATTCTTCAAAAAGGTCCATACGGTACATGAGGTGCTGGGTATTACCAATAATAGGCACCCCGTATATTTCACCTTCAAACGAAGCACCTTGCCAAGCCACCTCAGAAATATCATCTAAGTTGTATTCGTCGCGGTACTTATCCACAAGGTCGGTAATAGGTTGAACCCAACCCTGAGACGCCCACTGAACAACTTCCACATTAGCACCGTGCAAGATAGCAAAAGGAGACTGACCACCACCAGATAAAGATAAACTCACTTGTTCTTTTACACCGGCGTTGTCTAAAAGCTGTGTGTTGATGTTGATGTTGTCTACCTCGTCACAAGCTTCAAGTTCGTCGATGTAGAAATCCATAATAGGAAACGCCCAAGCGATAACATTGACCTCAGCTGCTTCCGCAGGAGCTTCAATGTTACATACTTGAGCTAGCGCAACTGACGACCCAAAAACTGTTAGAACTGCCAAGGTCGCTAGTGTATACCTCAGGCTACGAACGGCTTTTTGCATAAATTATCCTTTCTACTGTTGGTAGACGGTAACGCTTACATGTGATATTGCTTGCTAGTGAACATAAACTGCTGTTATCTTTTACGTTCACCTAGCAATTACCATTTCCCGACAGCATGTGCATCTGCTTGACAAATGCTGACAAAGAGCACCAAAATTACATTTTTGTAGTGTGCTTTTGCGATGTACTGTTATACCTAGAAAGCCATAAAAATGCAAGAGGATACGAAAACGTTAGCACTACTTGCACAATCACGAAACCTTAGTAAAATAACCAACTTTCAATTGGTCATGAGTCTAACTTGACAATGCCAACGATAATTCAAAAAGGATAATCTATAGCGTTAGCGTAAGTATGGAGCTAGCTCCATACTTACCGAGCTAGGCGAGTACTACTAAACATACTCCGTTTACAGCCCAAATATTTATGCATATCGCTATAAAGATGCAAGGGGCTTAAAAAGGGCAACTGTAGCAGGACAAAACTCACTCGTTTCAAACAATATCTATCGCATAAGTTTCATCTCAATCTAAGTGCACTGAACGTCGTTCGAGATGGAAGTATCAGACAAAAACGATGCCATGTGCGCGGTGTTTTTAATGCTGTGAAGCGGCGGTATTTACGAGCACATATTGAGACAATTTAAATGCTGACACTCTACAGTAAAGTAAAGTTGTTATAGTGACGTCACAGCTCTCATCTGCCAACTTTCTATTTGCGTTTAAACGCTCGAGCATGAAATAATTATCCATCACAATCGATTCTATTAATATCTAGTGTAAAAGTTGATGACCCAATTGCATACCCACCAAGGCAGTTTGGCTTAGTAAGTATGTTGTTTGACTCTCGTTCTGATGGTATTCGAGTTAGAGGTGAATGATATTGACTTCAGACTAAGTCAACTTGGTTGTTATATATAGCGTTTCCACGAGTAACTGCCACAGGCAGTTGCGCGTGCGACCTAGGAGAGTAGGCATCGACCCACTTAATGCGGGGGAACTAATCCTGGAACTGCTATTTATACAAACGAGTTTCGCCTTGTGAAATCGTGAGGCTGTTTAGGCAAAAATCTCAATGCTTATGGTGACGTAAGTCAATCTTCCCATGAAAGGCTATGTAAAGAGATTTTAATACGTCTGGCAAAAGCTCCCACGCCCAGCTTTGACGCTTGCTAAACTCCAAATCTTCAGCAAAGCAAGCGTCAATCATGTTCTGTAGTTTAGGTTTAGCCTGAGTGTAAAAGCGTGCAACCAACGCGAAGGCTTGGGCTACTGTCTCGCGCTCACCACGGTTAATTGCTCCTTGGGTAAAGCGGCGTACTTCGCCGAGTTCAAAACAAATCAAACCCTGCTGCGCATTGACAGCCTCACGTAAATTGGGGAAGGTTGCTTTGAGTTCTTTGAGAAAGGCGCTTCTATCCATCATCACCCAACAATGCTTCTACATCACGGCGTAGTACAGGCAAATCTTCTTGGATAACACGCCACACTGCTTCAGAATTCACGACATCATACTGATGTGCCAACACATTACGAAAATCAATAATACGACGGTGGTCGGAGATACCCTGAACAAGCATGGCATCATAATGCGCAATTCTGTTAATTGCTTCACCAATAATTTCTAGCTTGCGTTCAACTGCAGCACGTAACATTTCATCTGAAACATACTCTTGTAAGGTTTTTTGATCTACAAACTGCTCAATGTGTGTTACTGCTTCAATAATGTCGTTAAGCCAGAATGTTATTTTCATCGGTATAAATCACATATCTGTCATCTCGAATAGCATCTCGAAACCGAGGTTTAAGTTGATCACTGTTCATGACAACATCTACCGGCTTATTCAAAAGGGCTGCTAGCTCGTTACGAAAATCATTGAGGTGTCCAAGCCACGGTCCTAAATCTGCATTTGTTGCAAAGCTAGCCAAAACGTCAATGTCATTCACTTGGCTGATGTCATCACAGCGTGCAGCTGAACCAAACAGCTCGAGCCGCACCACCTTAAACCGTTTACATAGCGCACTAATAGCATCTTGCTGCTCACGCACTTGGGCTATCATGCAATCACCTCTGCAAATTCATCAAACTTAGACGTCGAACTTAAACAACGTCAGCGACGTGTGCCTCGAGCTTGCTGATAGTCTCAATCTCAGTGTCGGTGCTATCACTTGAAGTCGGATAAACATCCTCATACCACGCCTTAAACGCAGCTAACCCGGCCGCAAACATCTTTTTGCGCCGTGCTGCTTTACCACCCTGCCCGCGCTGCTTGGGTGGCGTTGGGACAAGCCCCCAGTTAGCGTTCATTGGTTGAAAATTGTCTGTTTCTGCCGTAGCTAAAAAGCGCACCAGTCCACCCAGCATCGATTCCTCCGGAGGTAACAGCGGAGGCTGCCCTAAGACTTGCCGGGCCGCGTTGGTGCCAGCGAGCCAGCCTGTAGCAGAGGATTCCAAGTAGCCTTCCGTACCTGCGAGCACGCCTGCAACGAAGAAACGAGGGTGTTGCTCGAGCCCCAAATATTCCGTCAGCAAAGATGGCGCGTTCAGATAAGTGTTGCGGTGCATGACCCCGTAACGCACCACGTCAGCATTGGCGAGTCCCGGCATAAGTTGCAGGACTTCTTTTTGATCCCCCCACTTGAGGCCAGTTTGAAAGCCCACCA
>CAZMCW010000168.1:6116-10184 GCA_964564405.1 uncultured bacterium | reverse complement strand
TCTGAATCGTCTAAGGGTACACGCTCACGCGTTTTTTGCATGGCACGTTGTGCCACGCAAAAATCACTTTAGTATTATTTTGCAGTAATGAGCCGTTTAATCGTCCTCAAGACACTAAAATGCACACCCTCATGAAAATTGTTGTAGTGAATGGCCTCGCCCACACTCGTTAACTGCCCACCAAAACTGGTGGTGTAGGGAAACTGGGTTTGAGGGAGGTCATCAAACTTGCCTGCTGCCCAGTCCTGCTGGGTTTGAGTGACTAAGCTGAGGCTTTGCTCGCGTAAGCTGTCTAAATCGACGTCGTTGTCGGGCCAGTCTTTGGGGCTCGAGCCCTCAATAAAGCGCGCTTGCCAGTCGTCCGATACACTTACTTCTAAGCCAGCAAGCCGATAAGTTAAAAACTGCTGGCTGACAACCAAATGCCCAAAGTTCCAAAGGATGTTGTTGCCAAAGCCGCTTGGCATCTCATGAAGTTGTGCGTCGCTTAGACCTGCAATGGTGTTGAGCATGGTTTGGCGGGTTTTGGTGAGAAGCTCGAGTGCGTGTATAACGCCGCTGTCTACTTCTGTCTTCATTACGTGATGGGTCATAGTTTGAGCTTACCTCACATTCACTCAACTGGTAAAAGAAATATTTCACGATATTCTTGCTTGCGCTTTATTTACCTCAAAGCTAAATGTATCTCCTTTGCTGTGGATTGATCTCAGATTAAAGGTAAGGAGTGTGTTTAAAGACATGACAATAAAAGTGGGGCGGTGTTAGTCACTCGACACAAAAGTGTTGTTAGCAAAACTTGTAAGGTGTGAGCTCTTAATAACAACGTTTTAAGCTAAATTTGTATCAGTAAGCAGATTAAGCTTTTTGTTTAGAGCAACTGAAATTATAGGAGCTAAGGCACTTAATCTTATGAACAACCTAAATATGAGCAACATAGACAAGCGTGTGTTGGGTGTTGCCATCTGCATTCCACTCGTCACAGCTATCCTTAGTAATTCTTTTATTTCTGAAGCCGCCCTCAGTTGGTACAACAACCTCAACCACCCTTGGTACAAGCTCCCGTTAGCTGGGTCTATTGTCGTAGCGCTATTTGTTTACATTGGCTATGGCGTCATCATTTACAGAAGTTTTGTTAAGAGATTCTTGAGCGCCGTCACCCTAGCAACGGCAGTTATTGTTGCTAATGAGATTTGGAACGTGGTGTTTTTTGGCTCGAGAAACCTCACGCTCACCTTTTGGGTAACACTTGCATTTGCTGTATTGGTACTTGCTCAAGCTTTACACGTTAAAACCAAAGATAAACTTTCACTGCGCATTAGCCTCATTTATCTGGCTTGGGTCGTAGCTTATGACTTGCCTTGGTTGTATCAACTTTCGGTTATGAATCCAGCCAATTGAATAATGCAAAGAACTCGAGTACATCTCAGAGAACATTGTACGAGCAACCTCGAGGCACATGTTGATTGGCAAACGAGTGAGTTGGTTGCTAAGCATGTGTCATGGTTACCCGTAAGCCCTGCAGAAGCTAAAGCTAATTTGCTCGAGGCCATTGCCCAGCAATCTCTAGCGAGCCGCAGCAAATTCTTTTTTGCCGTTGTTTTGAATAACACACAAGAGGTTCTTGGTAGCGTTGGTGTTACACGTGTTGCACCTGGTGTTGGCGACTGTGGCTGGTTTATTCGCAGTCGTTATCAGGGTAATGGGTATGCAACTGAGGCAGCGCGTTTACTCGTTAACAATGCGTTTCAGACGTATAACTTCACTAAACTCACAGCATCTTGCCGAGCGTCCAACTTAGCTTCAGCACGTGTGATGGCTAAATGTGGGTTCAAGTTAGCCAAACAGTGTGATGATAGGCTGTGGTTTAGGCAATCATTAGAACACTTCGAATCCCAATAATTTTTTGAGTTGTTAGGTACAGGGTTAGCTGAAATTGTAAAGCCCATCCCAAACTAGTGTGCAACTCTATTAAGTTTGTAACTGGGTACGGGATAGGTTACACTTTATTTAGATGATAGTCGGTTTTAAGCACAAAGGTTTAGAGAAATTTTTTCTTACAGATTCAACTGCTGGTATTCAAACCAAACACAAAAACCGACTAAAAATCATTTTGGCCCGTTTGCATGCCTCAACTGCACCTAAAGATATGAACTTGCCAGGTTTGAGGTTACACGAGTTAAAGGGAAAGCGCAAAGGTACATGGGCTATCGTTGTTAGTGGAAATTGGCGTGCAACCTTTCAATTTCAAGGTATTGATGTCAATGCTGTTGATTATGAAGATTACCATTAAGGAAGTAAAACATGAAGATGTTTAGCCCTCCGCATCCTGGACAAGTTCTACGTGAACTTTGCATTGAACCCCTTGGCTTAACTGTGACAGAAGTTGCTGAGGCACTTGGGGTTAGTCGTAAAACACTATCTGCGTTGCTTAATGGGCGTTCAGGTATTAGTCCTGAAATGGCTATTCGTTTGTCAAAAGCCTTTGATACCTCGGCAGAAAGTTGGCTTAATCAGCAAATGCACTATGACCTTTGGATCACAGAGCAAAACCTAGGTGATATTGAGGTGCGTGCGCTATCAGCAGCATGACTGCGCGCTAAACCGTGCCACCAGCACATGTATCATAGTCCATGGCTTACGACATCACTTCCAACGAACCCGTCACCCGCTATCCTGAAGCCACTCTGCGTGATTTCTCGAGCACCGTCTTGCAAGCCCTCGGTGCCAGTCAAGAAGAAGTAGATATCGTCACCGACGGCATTATCACAGCGAGTTTGTGGTATCACCCCGGACAAGGTCAGGGGCTCGAGAAACTGTTTCGCTACAAACGACGCGTCTCCAGTGGTGGCATTCTCCCCGATGCACCCATGACTTGGGAACGCGAAGGCGGCGCGTTTGCGCTATTAGACGCCGCTAAAGGCTTTGGCTATGTAGCCGCACATAAAGCGATGGCTCGAGCAGTTACTTTAGCGAAAGATGTTGGCATTGCCATCGTCACCGTACGCAACAGCAATCACTTTGGCATCGCGGGCTATCACGCAGTCCAGGCGGCTAAGGCTGGTTTAATTGGCTGGTCGATGACGAACGCGCGGTCTGAAATGGCCCCGTGGGGTTCAGCGGAGCCAGTGCTAGCCACCAACCCGTGGGGCATGGCCGTGCCTACACCGCTCGAGCACCCCATTATGCTCGACATGGCCCTGACCATGAGCGGCAAAGGCATGATGGGCTGGTACAAGCAACTTGGCAAAGATATGCCGGAAAGCTGGGCGCTCACTAAAGACGGACGCACCACCACTAACCCAGCTGAGGCCATGGACGGACCACTTTTGCCCATCGGCGAGTATAAAGGTTATGGCATGAGCCTCATTACCGATATTTTGACGGGGGTGATGAGCGGCGCTCAGTTTGGCTTGAGCGTGTTTCGGGATGAGCAGCATTACGACGTCTCCCACACGATGGTGGCAATTCAACCTGAGGTATTTATGGACAGAGATGTGTTTGATACCCGGCTAGCGCAACTTATCAGCGAAGTTAAAGATGCTAAACCTATTGACCCAACCAAGCCAGTACTTCTGCCCGGCGAGCTAGAATATCAACGCGAACAAACCCGTAAAAAGGATGGCATTCCGGTGGCGCAAAAGACGGTGGTGGAACTACGTAAACTCGCAGATGACATCGGTATCGTTTGTCCGCTATAATCTTCTAGCATTGAGGTTGTGCTCTTTGTTGCATTGACAGGGGCACCCTCACGTGATACCTTACGTGTTGCTTGGCGCAAGGCGAGCACTTACCTCACACGTTGATGGTGCGCTCAATAAGGTAGTCTGGCACGGTAGCCAAGTGGTAAGGCAGAGGACTGCAAATCCTTTATGCGTCGGTTCGAATCCGACCCGTGCCTCCACATCACACCTAGTTTTGGTATTCATAGTTTTGATATACATAGGGTGTGATGTCATTACAACTCATTTTGCAGGCGCGTAGCTCAGTGGGAGAGCGCTACATTGACACTGTAGAGGTCGGCAGTTCAATCCTGCCCGCGCCTACCAAAAGACAGAGCATTTTGAACGC
>CAZMCW010000168.1:0-6106 GCA_964564405.1 uncultured bacterium | reverse complement strand
ACCAACCCTTAAATTGACCGCACAGCTTTTGATAAATTCAGGCTGTGCGGTTTTTGTTGATGTCATCTTACAAGAGTGATAGACACATTTGATACCGATTCCGATTAAATACTTCATAACCCCCTGCGGGCTTGATTCCGTTCTCATCGGAACCGGTGGCTGTTTCTACACCTTCCAGGTGGGTTAATTCCTTAAGGAATTAACCGGAAAGGATATGACACAAGGCATCTGCGACACTTTTTGTTGAAGACGCTTTATGTTAAAGATAAAGACACGTTAAACTAAACTTATGACAAAAACGGCTGCTCTCATTAAAGAACTCGAGCAAATGCCTGACCCACTTCTAGACGAAATCATGGCGTTTGTTCAGCTTATTAAACACAAGCACGCTGAAAGTATAGAAACTACACGCTTGAGCGAACCAAGTTTAGCCAAAGAATGGTCAACGCAAGAAGAAGACGAAGCTTGGCAAGATTTGTAGCGGGTGACGTTGTAGTAGTTCCTTTTCCTTTTTCCGACTTAAGTCAGGCCAAACGGCGTCCTGCTCTCGTTGTTGCTACACCCCAAAGTGATGACCTTATCCTGTGTCAAATTACCACTCAGACAAAGCGCGATGCTTATGTCATCTCTCTCGAGCCTCAAGATTTTGTCTCAGGGCAGCTCAAGCACAACAGCTTTGTACGTCCCAACAAGCTATTCACGCTCAACCAAAACATTATTTTGTATGCCGTAGGTCGTTTGCACGAAAGTAAGCTCGAGGCTATTCAGACTGTCCTCGTCTCGCTTTTCAAAAAGGCTTAAGTAGCTTCAGAAAAGTTTTTGCTTAGATTTTGTAACGATTACCAAGAAACACTCGAATATATCTAAAAGATACTTAGTCGTCAGACATGTTTTATACTCTTAATCATGGCAAAAACAAAAGGCACTGCTGGCAAAACCCTCATCAAAAAATCGCTACGCACCTTCTTTTTTGGCTCAGATAAAGCGTTTGCATCATCAGCTAAGGGCATGAAAGGTGAACGCTTATTGGGTAAAGCACTTAGCCAACTGCCAGAAGGCTGGCGTGTGTGGCACGACCTCGACATTGGCGGCGAAAACATCGACCACCTTGTTGCCAGTGCTAAGGGTGTATTTATTGTTGAAGTCAAAAACTACCGAGGCACGTCCCTCGCGCTCCCCAAAGCACTCTACACACATGGCAGCAAAAAGCCTAATGTTGATGTGCCTAAACAAGTCTGGCGGCAAGTCTACAAACTTAAAGAGGTTTTGGGTGAGGTTTATATCTCGCCGCTGTTGGTGTTCGTCAATGGGGTCAAAACAGGTGATGGAATAACAGGGTTACCCACGACTAAGAAGATTACCTGTTTGAGCCTCGAGCAACTTGTCCCTTATTTGCGCGATCAAGACAACCGCTTAACCTACGCAGAAGCTAACCCCTTGTTTGCCCAACTTGACGCACTCACCAACTAAGTTGCAAATGTGCATGGACATACCCTCGTGACGTTTGTCCTAATTGATTAAGCCGTGTAGGTAATACCTTGGTAGAGTTGGCCTCGAGCAACGCGCACTAAATCTGTCATAAACGCTATTCAAATCATTAGCACGTGACCCATCAATAACCTGTGTTATGACGATTAAATGTTGCTTTTGCACTTAAAGGTTAACACCACGCAGAATTTTGTCACCTAAATTTTGGTGTATAGAATTTTGCTATCTAGGGGGACTATGAACACACCGTTTCGCACTTTGCTCGTAGCTATAACAATGGCAATATGTCTACTTAGTACTGGCAGCTTTGCCAACGAACTCATCATGGCGGTACCTAATGACGGTTACCGTACCGACGAACGCGCCAACGTGGGCATGTACCCACTCAATGCCAACATCTACGACACCCTCGTTTATGTGTCGCCAGATTACAGCGTTGAGCCTATGCTGGCCACATCGTGGGAGTTTATTGAGCCCAACACCTACCGCTTTTTCTTACGCGAAGATGTTGTGTTTCACGACGGTTCCACGTTTACAGCTGAGGATGTCAAGTACTCTATCGACCGCGTTGTAGCTGCGCGTCCATCCGGCGGCCTAGGTGCAGACTCGGTGGTCATTGTGGACGACTACACGTTAGATATTACGCCAGAGTCACCCAACCGTAGATTATTGCAACAACTCACCCACCCAACGTGGAGCATTATGGCCAGTGGTGCTGACCCTGTCACCAATCCTATCGGCACGGGACCGTTTAGATATGTTGAGTATGCGCCTGAAGAATACATTTCTGTTGCGCGCAACGACGCGTATTGGGGAGATACTGCTGAGCTAGACGGCATCACCTTTCGCTTTATTCCTGACCCCAATACCCGCATTTTGGCGCTTCAAGCAGGTGAGGTTGATGTTGCTTACGACCTGCCCAGAGAACAAACTGAGGATGTCACTGGCAGTGCCGGCCTCAGCGTTACCACCTCCCAAGTGGGTGCGTATGCAGCGCTGTATGTGAATGTGTCTGGCAATGAGGGTTTTGAACTTGGCAGCGACCCAGCTGTGCGGGCAGCTGTTGCTCGAGCTATCGACAAGTCGCTCATTGTGGATGACGTTTGGTTAGGTAACGCCACTGTGAACTCGAGCATGATTCCCGAGCGGATTTTAGGTGAGTTTTCAAGTATGGTGCAAGGTCAAGCTTATGACCCAGAAGCTGCTGAGCGCATCCTAGATGAAGCTGGCTGGGTAGACAGCAACGGCGACGGCACCCGCGATAAAGACGGACGCGAGCTTAACCTCACCATGGTCGTAGGCTTTCCCAACCCCGACATTCACCGTCCCATGCCCGAAATTGTCCAAGCATTACTAGCAGACATTGGCATCAATATGACCATTGACATTACGCCCGATACCGCCAGTTATGATGCACGGCTCGAGGAAGGCTCTGGCGATTTATGGGCAGAAGTGGGCAACCAAAACGACGCCAACCCCTGCTTTTTACCCAACGGCCTGTTTTACTCACAAAGTCCCTGGGGCGCGTACCCGTTGCGCTTTGCACCCGGCGAAAATTTTGATGTGTTCATTGAGCAGTGCTTAGCAGCCACCACGACTACAGAGGTTGCCGAAGCCGCCGCCAACGCCATGAAGCTCATCATCGACGATGAAAACGTGGTGATTCCTATCGCAGGTATTTTCCGCATCTACGGCCACCGCGACGATATTCTTGGTTTTGAAGCACATCCGTCTACCGTCAATCAACGCTGGAACTTGGTATCAAGGTAAGTACGCTGATTAACGTCAACATAATGTACAGGTTGTATCAAGCCCGCTGATGGCGTTTGTCACGCGCTTGGTACAACTTATCCCCGTCTGGCTAGCGATTAGCTTGCTTGCGTTTGGGTTGGGTCACTTAACACCGGGTGACCCAGCCCGTTTAGTAGCAGCTCAGCTTTCGGACGGGCCACCATCTAACGAGCTTGTTGCCCGCGTTCGGGGTGAGCTAGGGCTCGATAGACCTCTCCCCCTTCAGTACGTGTACTGGCTGGGGAATATTGTGCAGGGGGATTGGGGGACGTCGTTTCGGACAGGAAATGCAGTACTCACCGAGTTAGTTCGGCGTTTTCCAGCGACGTTTAGACTAGCGGCACTCGCGTTTGTCATCAGCATTGTGGTGGCACCCACGCTAGGTGTGCTCGCGGCGCTTTACAAAGGCTCTGTAATTGACCAATTCTCGAGGCTCCTTGCGCTTGTCGGTGCATCGCTACCGAGTTTTTGGCTCGCGTTTATGCTGATCATTGTATTTTCGGTGAACCTCAAGTGGTTGCCCGTTTCTGGGCAAGGTAGTTGGAAACACCTTATTTTGCCAGCTGTGAGCCTCAGCCTCATTAGTCTGCCATCATTAATGCGTTTGTCGCGCTCGAGCCTACTCGACGTCCTACAAGAAGACTATTTGCGAACCGCTCACGCTAAGGGCCTCCGGCAGCGCTGGATCATCTTGAAACACGCCCTCAGAAATGCGTTTATTCCTGTTATAACGGTTGCGGGGATGAGCTTGGGGCGGTTGCTGGGTGGGGCAGCCATTATTGAAATTGTTTTTGCCTATCCTGGTGTAGGCAAATTTTTGATTGATAGCATCGGCAACCGCGATTACCCGGTTATTCAAGCGTATGTGCTGTTTTTAGGAACTATTTTTGTCGTGATTAATTTGCTGATTGACGTTATCTATACCTTGCTTGATCCACGCATTAGCCTAGATCAGAAACACACCCAGCATGTTTAAAACCACAGAGCTTAAATCTACAGAGCTTAAATCTACCGGAATTGACGCTACCGGGCTCGAGGTTGATGTAACCTCTCAACTCGAACGTCGCGATAGATTCTCAAGACATAAAAGAGTTTCAAGACGTAAGAGGTTTTTTAGACAGTGCAGTTGGGACATCTACTTGGGTGCGCTCATCATCGGCGTATGTCTAGTTGCTGCTCTATTTGGCCCAAACCTAGCACCTTACGACCCCGCCGAGCTACACCCGCGCGACCGCTTAGCGCCACCTAGCTTGACGTACCCACTAGGGACAGATAATTTAGGCAGAGACATTGCCAGTCGCATGTTGCACGGGGCGCGGCTGTCGCTAGGCATTGCCAGTGTCACCGCGCTACTCATCATGCTTATTGGGGTGAGTGTTGGGCTAGTAAGTGGCTATCTTGGCGGGTTAGTTGATAACGTCATCATGCGCGTCGTCGACACACTCCTTGCGTTTCCCAGCCTCATTATTTCGCTAGCGATTATTGGCATGTTGGGGCCCGGCATGGTGCACGCGGTGATTGGCTTACTGAGTGTGTGGTGGGTGTCGTATGCTCGAGTGGTGCGTGGACTCGTCTTATCGCTGAAACCGCAACCCTACATAGAAAGTGTGCGCGCCCTTGGTGCAAGTGACGCTCGCATCGTCATTAAACATATTTTGCCGCAAGTGATGCCAGCGGTGTTGGTCCTGCTTAGTTTAGAAATAGGGCAACTTATTTTGGCACTCGCCGGGCTTGGCTTTTTGGGTCTAGGCGCACAGCCTCCAACTGCCGAATGGGGTGCCATGATCAACGACGGGCGGCGCTTTTTGCAATCTGCTCCTCAACTCATGATTATTCCGGGCGTGGTAATTGGGTTGTGCGTGTTGGGGTTTAACCTTTTAGGAGACGGGTTGCGGGATATGCTAGATACAAGGTCTACGTAGTATCAGGATTAATAACAGCGTAGATGGTTTTCCTTGTTAGATGTAGAGGATAGCTATGTTTTTAGCTCGAGCATCTGAACACATCCTCTAACCTCGAGCCTCTCCCCTACAAACGGACTACTCTGCGGCCCATACTGCCCGTAGCCAAGCTGCCACTTCTTCGGCCAAGTAAGCCGCTCAGCCCCCCACGCCGTTGCACCAACAAGCGACGACCACAGGCTAGCTTCATCCCAACGCCACAACAACCCGCCGGGACCCATACCTGTATGAACAGCAAGTTGCAACGAAAAAGGCTCACCGGGTGCGAGTGTTGGGCCTGTCCACAGGTGAGGACTGCGACCTACTTCGGAACTTAACAGCACACAAAGGCGGTTTTCACGACCTCGTAAGCCAATCCAGAGTGGCGCAAGTGCTGAGGCATCTTCTGAGAGACCACACACCAAGGTTTGCACGTTGTTATTTCCATTTGAAACCGCGCATACTCCAGATAGCTGCCATGCAACCAAGGTCGCTGATGGTGAAATTGATTCAAGTGCGCTGACAATCTCATGTACAACATCGTTAGATTTCCATGCTTGCCACGTTGCTACAGATGGGAGTTCTAACGGCCATTGCAACCACTCACGAATGTGGCCATCTGTATCCAAAACTTGATACCGTAATCCACGTGTGTCGAGCGCAAGTTGCATACAGTGCAGATATTCAATGCCCTCTGGCATACGGCGTTTGATACCAGCACCTGCTGTAAGAATTTGCAGCACACCCTCATGAACTTGCACGTCAAACGCCAAAATGTGACTGCACATATAGGCGAGCACGTTATGTTCCACCAGCACATCCCAAAACGCGTGGCCGTCTTCTGGATTAATATCTCGTTGATAGGCACCTGCAAAACCGTTCACTGA
>CAZMCW010000167.1:5121-10215 GCA_964564405.1 uncultured bacterium | reverse complement strand
GTTACTGCTGTAGACAAAGAACCGTGTAGTGTTGAGGTTCCTCATACATGTATTTGTGCTGATTTAACTAAGCCGCTGCCCTTGGCCGACGGTGTATTTGATGTTGTTGTCTGTGCGCTTGTGCTTCAGCAACTACCGTCGCTCGAGGTCTGTTTAAATGAGTTTAAGCGAGCACTAGCTGTCAAAGGTAAGGTGTTGATTTCCGTGTCACATCCATTTGAGACAATGACAGCAGAGAATAGCTATTTTAAGGTTGTTGATACCCGACCCCAAGCACCACATAGACGTTATCACCGCAGTTTACAAACGTACCTCACTGCGTTTAAGCAGGCTGGCTTGATGGTCACTGACATTGCTGAGTCACTGCCAACAGATGTGCTCGAGCAAGCTTCACCTGAGCTTTACCAAGCGCTTCATAAGCGCCCAGGATTAGTCATTTTCGAACTTACAGCCAAACCCTAAACCAACAAAAAAACCCCCGCAACATGTGCGGGGGCAAATACATCTGAGAAGTTTAGCCTAGAAGGTGACTGTATAAGCTACACGGAAAGCTTGTACAGAGTTTTCTTCTACGCTGTTGCCGTCTTGGGTGCGGTAGTTTTCATACGCGCCCCAAGCAATTTCTAAGTCGTAGTAGTTCCAGATGATTTCATAACCATAGGTTTCTTGCTCGAAGCCGTTGTTGGCATCACCATCTGAAATATCGGTAGCGTTGTCACCACTGCCAGTGAGGTTAGTTTCATTCTCAAAGTTGGTTGAGGTATAGAAACCACCGCGTACGGTAAGCTCACTGTTGTCGAAGAAGAAGCGGTTGAAGTTTACACCAGCTGAAACTTGGAATTCGTCTGCAGTGTAGGCTTCACCAGCATCTGCTGTGTTGGGATCAGACGCTTCAAAGCTGCGGTAGTTCACTACCCCAACTAAGCTTGGGCTAAGTGGAATACCGAGCGGTTCGGTTTCAATACCGGTACCAACTAAGTACTCGAGCTCACTACCAAACGCATCATCATCTGGATTGTCAAAGGTGTAATCGAGTTCAAAGTAAGGTGTTAGGCTAATGAACGATACGTCTAAGCTGTAATCAAGTTCAACACTAATGTTAGTGGTATCAAGCCCAGCGTTGACAAGTGCAAATTCAGCTTCAATATCGAGGTTATCGATAAGTGCGTTGTCAGCACTACCGTCATGACGAAGACCGCCACCAACGCGGGTTTCATACACATCATCGCGCTCGTAAATGTCGTCAAAATCAACAAAGCCATCAGTATCAGGCGAACCTTCGGTACGACCACCGTCGGTTGCATCGACAGCATCGCCTTCGATAGAAGCTTGCTCAAAGAAACCATAAGCAGAGAAACCAAGGAAGATGTTCGCTTCAGCGCCTACACCAAATGCAGTAACTTCGACGGGTGTACCATCATTCTTAAATTGAGCACTGTCATCACCAGCTTCGTAGTAGTCGAAGTAGCCATCTACATCAAGAATAAAGATGCTTAAGTCAGCTTCGGCTTTGAAACCAGCTTGGTCAGTACCAAATGGATAGTCGTCATCATCAAACTCGAGACCTTGCCAAGCGTTTACACCAAAGGCGTTTTCGCCAGGAATGTCACGGTAGTTAACAGTGAGGTTGTTGAGGAAAGGAAGACCTTCGCCGTCAATGTCAGCAACAACATAGAAAACTGTCGATTCGAACTCAGCTTCTTCGTCTTCGGTAAGGATACCGCTTGTATCGGTGCTGCTAAATGCAAATTCAGTTTCTAGGTCAATAAATGCAATACGTGCTTGCGCATCTACACCTAAAACAGTTGTGGTTACGTTGTCGTCGTTGATTTCTGCATTTTCGCCAGCGTTGCGGTAAAGTTGCGCAAATGAAACGCCACCAGAAATACCATCAAATGGGCTCATGGTACCGCGAATAGCAGTGTAGTAGGTATTTTCAAACGAGGTTGAGCTACCTGCACCAATGCGGCCTAGACGCTCAGCAACACCCAAGATTGGATCAACAGGACCTTCGTCGCCGCGAACGCGTTCACGGAAGTCGCCATCTTGGTCAGAGCCACCAAAATCATCACTGTAACCAACGTCAATTTCACCATGCGCAAAGGTCAAGGTGGGGTTGAGGAAGCTTAAGAAATCAGGTGAACCAGCTGTTGCCACGATACCGTCTGCAGATACATCTTCAAAGATACTGCCGTCGGTAAACGTATCATCGTAGAAGATTTCAAATACGTAAGGTGTAAATTCAACGTTAGGTGACTCATCAGCGCCGTCACCAAACTCACCAAATGAGAAGGTTAGCGGTGCTGCGCCGATAGGATCGAAGGTTGTAACAACGCTATCGATGCTTAACTCTGCGTCGTCGCCGCCGTCGAGGTTGCCTGCGTCGCCACCATCTACGATGTCACCATCTACTTCGAGGTTAAGTACCACGTCGAAGGTGTTGAGTTCGTTAGGATCGCCAGAAGCAATGCCAAAACCCAAGTTAAGGCTAATCTCGGTGGTGAGTTCACCTTCAGCGTAACCGTCGAAGTCTTCGCGGTCTTCAGGTTCTTCACCGTCGTCGCCTTCGTCGTCATCTTCGTTCAAATCGTCTGAATCAGATGAGAAAGTACTACCTTGGCCTTCGCCATAGACAGAATCATCGATCATAACGCGGCTGTTGTCTTCGCCAAAGCCATACACACGGTCAACGTCAAAACTGCGCATTTGTGCGTCAGCATAGCGGCCCATGGTGTACTCGAGGGAAATCTCACCACTTACTGTAATGAGTTCTTCTTCAACAGCAGTAAGACGCTCTTCAAGTGCCGCAATAGCAGCATCTTGCTCAGCGTCGCTGTCTTCAAGTGCAGTTACGCGGCCGTCGAGGGCAACTTGGTTGCGGCGGAGAAGAATGACAAATTCGCGAATGTTAGCGATGTCGTTGGCGTTGCGCTCGATAGCACCGTCAAAACCAGACACGCTGTCGGTAAGGGCGAGCACGTCATCGTTAAGAAGCCCAACGAGTTCGTTAAGGGCGTCAATTTCAGCGCTGTTTTGATCAACGCGTGCTGACAGTGCTTCAATAAGTGCTAAGTTGCCAGCAGCAAGCGCAGCAGCTTCGTCTGCCGTAGCTTGGGCGCTAGCAACAGCATCTAGTAGTTGGTCAAGTTGGTTTTGCAAACTTGCCATGAGTGTTGGGTCCATGCCCATAGCAGCTTCCATAGCAGCTTCTAGAGCGGCAATGCGCTCAGCGTTGGACATAACATCTGCCGAGATGCCTTGAATTTGAGCACCTTGGGCAGCAACATCTGCGGCAAGTTCTTGGAGGGCATTTCTAAGCGCTTCGATGTCAGCTTGAGTGAGCGCCATAGCTGCATTCATATCTGCAGCGATAACGTCGAGCAAGCGGCTAATTACCAGCGCAGCTTGATAGCGAGTGAATGATTCATTTCCACGGAACGTGTTGTCCGGGAAGCCAATAATGATCCCTAGATCGGTGAGGCGCGTGACAGCGTCGCTAGCCCAGTGCCCGGCTGGAATGTCCGGGAAGGCTGGTGCTTGGGCGACACCTGTGCTGACCACTCCTGCGATCAGTAGAGAAAGAACAAACTTTTTCATATCTTACCCCTTGAAAGTTAAAAATTTACTCTCGCAGTAAGACGGTGTGCGTTGTGATTGACGTGAGTGTCCGAGTTTCCTCTTTGTCAACGATATGCGTTGCTCGAGCCTATCAACTAACACAAATAGAGCTGACTACCAAACACAAGCAACAAACACAGCAGTCATTACTGAGGGATCTGCGTTCTACCAAAGCCGTTTCAAGACGTAACACCTCCTTTCGGGCGACTGTGGCGACATACAAATCCAATATGAGTATTTCACAGCTAGCGGGTGCTGTCAAATGCCTTGGCTATCGTTATGCAAGGCATTTGCAAAGGAAATTTTGCACATGACAAGCCCCCCACTTGGGGGATATTCTACAAGTTGTCAAAAGGCGCGTCCTAGTGGGTTTATCTAAAAGCTTTTCACTTTTCTCATCAAATTCGTATGAAGATTTATAGGTGTGCGTAACCTCTTCATGAATGTGTTACTTAAGTTGCGATGACCACAAGCTAGATTAACTTAGCTTAAGTATCACTTTAATCAAAATTATACTTTATTTGGAAAAAATTGTTGAAAAGTTAGTATGTTTTGTAGGTATCAGATGAGATTAAGCAGGTATTTAGAGTCAATGCAAAACGCATTCAAAAATGTAAAGTATCTTCAAAATATAGCGTTAGCCGCAAGTCTGGAGCTAGCTCCAGACTTACCGAGCTAGGCGAGTAGCAATAGACCCGCTCCGTTTACAGCCTAATGGTTATGCATATCGCGATAGTAGATGCAAATCTTAGTACTACTTCCTCGAGCTTGTTTTGTGTTTACACAACTACGCAATCAACATCTCAACCTGTACGAGGCAGGTATTTACTTGATATGTGTAGAGCTTTAACATTTACGTCACCAACGTACGTTTGACGTCAGATTGGTAACTCCTAATCTACGCTTGCTACGATGGTCATCATGGCACGACTAACTGTAGACGCCGCAGAAGCGGTTTTAGATCAACCTGTTCACGTTCTTGATAAAGGTTTTGTGCGTTTGGTGGATTACCTTGGTGGAGACGCACGCATTGTGCAAGCCGCGCGGGTATCTTATGGTGATGGCACCAAAACTGTGCGCGAAGACGCTGGGCTTATCGACTACCTGATGCGCAATTGGCACACCAGTCCATTTGAGCAGGTAGTACTCACCTTTCACCTCAAAATGCCGGTGTTTGTTGCCCGCCAGTGGTTGCGCCACCGCACCGCCCGCCTCAACGAAATTTCTGGCCGTTACAGCGTGATGCAAGACGAGTTTTACTTGCCAGATGAACACAACGTGCGCTATCAATCGCAACGTAACAAGCAGGGAAGTAGCAATGATAATGTGCCTGCTGACGTGCAGCAGCAAATTGTCGCTGGTTTGGCGGCGGCTCAAACGCGTGCGTATGGTGAATACAGTGAATTGCTCGAGGGTAGTATCGCCCGCGAACTTGCCCGTGTGAACTTGCCATTGAGTCTTTACACTGAAATGTAC
>CAZMCW010000167.1:0-5092 GCA_964564405.1 uncultured bacterium | reverse complement strand
GTTTCACTTTTTGCGCTTGCGCCTAGATGACCACGCACAATACGAAATTCGCGTCTATGCAGAGGTACTTGCAGACATTGCCAAAGCCGTTGCGCCGTTAGCTTATAAAGCGTTTGAAGACCACCGCCTTAACGCACGCAATATATCTGGTGGGGAGCTCGAGCTCCTGCGTGAGTGCATCGATACAACGAAGCTCACAAGCCTGTTAGAAAAAAGTAATTTGCGTCCCTCGAGGCAACGCGAACTCCTCAGCAAACTTGGACTTTATGACCTCGAGCCTGTTTCGTAGTTCGAGCATTATAGCTTCTAGTATTTGCAGTTTTAACAAATGAAATATACAATTGCCGCAGTTGGCAAACTCAAACGCCGGTTCTACCAAGAGGCTTGCGCGCACTACCTCGAACGGCTTAACCCTTATGGCACGACCCGGGTTGTCGAGGTTGCGGTGGGTAAGCAAGCTCAAACGCGCCAGCAAGACGAAAGTCAGGCGCTCCTAGCTGCTAGCTCGGCGGACTATCAAATTGCGTTAGATGAACGTGGCAAGACGCTTACTTCTAGGCAGCTTGCCAACGCGGTCACTAAGCTCGAGAACCGTGCCATTAGCCATGTGTGTTTGTTTATTGGGGGTGCAGACGGTCACAGTGATAAACTTCGCGGTGCGTGCAATGCCATGTGGCGGCTATCTGAGTTAACTCTGCCGCATGAACTAGCTAGGCTGGTGTTGCTCGAGCAACTTTACCGTGCTGAGACGATTCGCGCGGGTCATCCGTACCACCGTGAAGGATAACGTTTTGAGGGTGACCACAGCCTTTGAACAAGACTGATGAGGATGAACCCGTACACTTTATGTGCTTAGTCTACTTGACAGCCTAGGGGCTGCCCACTATACTCAACAATGCTGTTTGGGTCGTTAGCTCAGTTGGTAGAGCAGCTGACTTTTAATCAGCGGGTCATAGGTTCGAGCCCTATACGACCCACCACGACTTACCTAAACTCTGTTATACTTATAGAGCTTCAAGCGTGGCACATAAGGCCCCTTCGACTAGCGGTTAGGTCACCACCCTTTCAAGGTGGTAACACGGGTTCGAATCCCGTAGGGGTCACCAACAGCAATTAAAGGCACGAACAAAGGAGGATGTAATGATCCTCCTCGCCTTTTCTAAAGGTTTTAGATTTTTTGAGTTTATGAGGGCGATTAGCTCAGCGGGAGAGCGTCCGCCTTACAAGCGGAGGGTCGGCGGTTCAAATCCGTCATCGCCCACCAACCAAAAATGTGCTATAGATGTAAGTTCTCGGATTGCCTCAGAGGTTGTCCGAGTTTTATTTTGGTCAGTGGTAGTTTCAGTGGTAGTTACTGGGTTCTCATGGAGGGCTATAGCTACCTCGAGCCGACCAAACACCAGATTGACGAATCCCTAAGTCTCTGGTCTACAGGTCTCTGGTCTATAAATTTTTGGTCACTAATCCTCTTGTCCCCAAGTCTCTGGTTGCGATAATCCACAGCATTTAGGCCACATCGTAGTGACCGATATACTCGAGCCCCTATGTTGTCAGCCTTTGGAAAAGAAGGTCATGCAAGGTGAAGCACGTGGTCGATCAACCTACTAAGCTGTCAGCACGGCACATGCACATGAATGTAGCGTGGTTGTGGCATGACGCCAATCTTTATCTAGTGCCAATCTTACTGAGTAATGATGACGCCAACGTGCTTCATGACTTGCTTGTGTAGTTTCCCTTAACCTGCCGTTGTTGACGCTAGATCAAATTCTTCGATAAGTTGCTCAACCCAGTTGGTGACTCGTTCTTCGGTTAAATCGTTTTGGTTATCTTCATCTAAAGCCAAGCCCATAAACTTACCGTCTTTAATGCCCAGTGATTCGTCGAAATCGTAATCTTCTGAGACGTCGGTAAAGCCAACTAATTTAGCGCCTAGTTCCTCAAGCTTATTACCAAGAATCCCAATGGCATCGCAGTAGTTATCGGGGTAGCCAACCTGATCGCCAAGACCAAACACAGCCACCGACTTACCACTCATATCTAGACTATCCAATTCTTCAAATTTGGCATCCCAGTCTTCCTGCAACGCACCTTCGTCCCATGTCGACGAGCCGACAATAAGATAGTCGTATTCTGCCATTGTGCCAACCTCTGTTGAACCTATCTCAAGTGCTTCAACTAGGTCTGGCATTTTAGCGTTGAACGTGTCCTGGATCATTTGAGCATCGCTTTCAGTAGCTCCTGTTGTTGAGCCGTAAAATAATCCGATCGTTGCCATCTTCTTACCTCCAATTGTGATTTGTTTGTTGAAGCGATTGGCATAATGATAGCGCCTCATTGGCAGCTTGGACATGGACATTTGTTAGGGTATAGCGTTTCCACGAGTAACTGTCACAGGCAGTTGCACGTGCGACCTAGGGAAGCGGAAATCGACCTACTCAGTGTGGGGAACCAATCCTGGAACTGCTATACGTTGCTGTTATGAGTGTGTTTTCCCCTGACGTCGTAGCACATAGCGCTCGTATCGAAGTTCAAGTATTCCGTCATCCTGCTTGATGAGTTTAGCAATGCCTGGCCGCCCTGAGCCTAAGGCAAGAAAGCGAGTAACATCAGCATCGGTATCATGCGATAAAAGCACGAGGGGTAGCGTACGCGCTTTGGGTTTAAACGCCATACGTAACTCAACGCCCCAAGCACGGGGCACAAGATCGGCACGAATGGTGTTTGACCAGCTTGCATACGAACCAGCACTTTGTTCAATGAGTTGTTGCCGTTGTACAAACGGCATGGAGTCTGGCGTGCGTCCAAGGAGTGATGCGAGTGCCACCAGCGACAATTGCACCAGTGGATAGCCGTGTGCATTGGCTAGGACTACAACGCCGACGTCAACCTCAGGTGCAACCATCACGTAGGATGTGCCCCCCATGACGCCACCACCATGCCCCCACACATCGTGACCGAAAAGGGCTCCAGGATGCTGCTGAAGCCCTGCACCATTAAACCGGGTGGCATCTGACCAAAGCGACATGTCGTCAAAGGGTGTAGCAGGATCAATCCTAATATCAGGCTGTGCCATTGCCTCGAGGAGGCCAGCACTAACCAGTGATTGTCCGCTAGGCAATGTTCCCTTACATAAGAGTAGTTTGGCAAGTGCCGTCATGTCGTCAGCTGTGCTCACGAGGCCGCCCGCAGCGGGCATAGCGCCGTAAAGATTGGATCCAGGCATCAGGGTTCCGTCATCGCGCGCCATATATGGCTGAATGCGATCATCGTCTGAGGTGACAACTGCTTGTGAAAAGGTGCTTCGTGTCATGCCAAGGGGCTCGAGCAGCCTTGCTGTAAGCGCCTCTGTATAAGGACGACCGTCCAAAGACTCTATAAGGCGGCCGAGCAAAATATAACCTTCATTTGAGTATTGCCAACGCTCACCTGGCTCAGCAGTACGCCAGGTATCTGCACCGTGCAGGAAGGTTGCTAGGTCGTCGTAGCTGCCAATGGGGAGGCCGTCCATAAACCACTGCGCTGACATCTTCGTCTCAGACCAACCAAGCGCAGGTAGTCCGGAGCTATGCGCCAGAACATGCTGAATGGTTGCGTCGCCCAACGCGCGAGCTTCTACAGGAAGGTAATGCGTTAACGTGCGATCAAGCTCGAGCGCACCTTCTTGCACAAGCTGCATGATCGCCAGCGCCGTAAATACCTTGGTAACCGAGCCAAGGCCGTAGCGAGTACGCCCTGTTGGTAGTTGCCGCGTTGTAAGCTCTCGAAAGCCAAAATGCCGCTGAGCAACCTCGTCACCTCGAATGAGCACCAAGCTCAATCCGGGCATGCGGGTGGCAATCATCTGCTTTTGTATAAATTGCTCGAGGTAGCGTTCGATCATTGAAATAACAATTGTTGTCTAGACTTCTGGAGGCCTTAAGCTGGCAACATAACTCCAATGCTTCTGAGTTTGGAGTCTCATTTCAGGCTCATATTTTTGTGTGACTAATACGTAAAGTGTTTTTGCAGGGCACAACGTGCCCTGCAAAAAAAGCGTGAGCGTGCACCCTTAGAAGTTCAGATTATGACATCCTCGAGTCAATTTAGTATAATCTACTAACAAAGGCTAGTTTAAGCAAGCGTCTAGCATTGCCAATGCATCTGCCAACAAGTCATCTGGTGCTTGTTCAACAAAGTCAGCGTGTCTTGCTCGGTAATCATAAGACTTGACTTGCTCCACCATGACAAACCCTGTGAGTTTGCTTGTGGACGGCACTGGAAGATGAAACGGGTTGTTTCTATCCGTATGGGTGACTGGGCAAACGATAGTTAGGCCTGTGCCTTGATTAAATAAGTCATTGCTGACGACAAGAGCTGGGCGACGTCCTTTTTGTTCGTGCCCTGCTTGCGGGCTAAAGTTCAAGTAAATAAAATCACCTTTTTGAGGTAGATAAGCTGCCATTTACCAAGCTTCTTGACCCACCGGTTCACCTAGGTCTTCCTCTATAACCTGGTAGTCCTCAGGTAGTTGGGCAATCAACTTGGCAAGGTCATAGCGTCTACTTTTTTTAATGACAATTTTGCCTTTATCTGCACAGATTTTGACCTCATCACCAACTGCAATATCTGCAGTTTTGAGGAGTTCTTTACTAAGCCGCAACCCCTGACTGTTACCCCAGCGTTGAATTTTACTCATGAGCTCATACCTCCAAACCATACAATCATAATGTATATCCCTAGTATACACATTATGATGCGTGTTCAAACATGTACTGTCTATACCCTAAGTTCAAAACACCACCGGCGGTAAATGGCTATCACATGTCAGGTACGGCTTTAATGTTGACTTCCAAGCTAAGCTCAAAACACCACCGGCGGCAAATGGCTGTCATAAACTGTCGCGCCGTAAACGTGCCCCGCAGTCGCGAATCTCTTGCACGCTCTGCACACCTACTAAGCTCATCGCCCGCTCGAGGTCACTTTTCAGAATCTCAAACGCTTTGCTTAGACCGGCGTAGCCGCCCGCACCTATGCCGGCTGCGGTGACCCGTCCTATGCCTACCGCGTGAAGCCCGTAAGACAACGCAATCAAAATATCGGTGCCGTTGCGAAT
>CAZMCW010000166.1:9538-10261 GCA_964564405.1 uncultured bacterium | reverse complement strand
TACAACGTAAGCTTAACAGTAAGTGACGGTACGTCTACAGTTAGTCAGTCTGTGACTATTGAGGCGTTAGAAGCAGGGTTTGAAGCAGACTTTTCAAATCCACAAGTACAAGCGGCGTTTGCTGTTTTTTCTGCAGCTCCTGAAGTCGTAGCGCTCAATAAAACATTTGCCCCCGATGCTTTACAGGCAGTTGTTGTTCATGATCTTGTGCATATGTACATCCCTAGTCAGGAAGATGCTAGCTTTTCGGCAGTACTAGTTGAGAATGGTGTTCTTCTTGCTGCAGAGCATTATGTCTTTGACCTTCAAGAAGACGCACTCTTTGGTAAAAATCTTCTTAGGAGTGGATCTGGATTTACAAACCACATCAATTTCAACTCAATCTGGAAGCTGTGAATATGCAAATGGAAGTAGTCTTGTTGCAACGACTATTTGCTCTGACCAACAGCGAGAACTAAGAACAGCGCAATGGGCACTTGCAAGAAGCCACTTAAATTTTGCTGGCTACGCCGTAGTAGCTGCTGCTTGTTTCATAGAGTCAGGGAAAATTGTAGCATTACCAGGAGGAGGGTTAGTATTTAAAGCATGTATAACAGGCGCATCAATATTTCTTGTTGATGCAGCAATAGGTCTCGGAATGCAATGGCGAGAAGTAAATCGACTAGAGAGAGAGCTGAGAGATTGTCAGTCAGAAACTTTAACCTATCTCAATCAAGCCAGTAT
>CAZMCW010000166.1:9133-9528 GCA_964564405.1 uncultured bacterium | reverse complement strand
GTCATTGCAACTATGCAAGCCCCCCTACCCTTAAGTAATCAAAGGATCATCAAAGACGGTTTTTTTGGCACAACGCTTGGTACGGCAAGAGTGGATGATAGTATAACTGGTAATTTTGATTCGCTAGAGCGCGCAGCTCCTCTTGCTGTAGCAGTAGTCCCGCCGGAGTATCTATTCACTCTTAATGAGCTAGACATTGATCCTAGTGGTGAAGTTGTTAGATTGACTATCTATCGCTGTGGTGACCCATCAGACTTTGATGACGATGTTAACTAAGCTTGCTAAAACACCAAGAACTAGAACAAAATCGTCCTCGAAACTCTTACCGCTGAGGGATGCTATGAAGTCGCTTCCTACTACGCGGTTGAACCATGCAGTGGTCTCTTTTTGTTCGA
>CAZMCW010000166.1:8776-9123 GCA_964564405.1 uncultured bacterium | reverse complement strand
GATTGATGCACAGGATAAAGCACTTAGTCCTGTGCATCAATCTTACTTGCGACAACGAAACAACTTGTTGTTTACGCTAGATGTGTATTAGCAACGATAAGTAGATCAGAGTATAAAAAATAGATAATGTTACTAAGTCGTATTATCATTATCTTTTGACCCAATCCTTTTAGTGTGACCAGTACGGAATGCAATAAACAGTAGTGTAAAAGCTACAACCATACCCAAGACCCAAAATCCTTCGTGTATCCAGCCTCGATCTACCATAGTTGAGGTTCCAGCAATGGTGAACATCGCTATAATTGCTAATATTTGAGGTTTCATGATTCCATTTTAACATCTGATAT
>CAZMCW010000166.1:0-8766 GCA_964564405.1 uncultured bacterium | reverse complement strand
AACTATGGCGTCTAATTTCATTCATCCTTGTGATGTTCTCACTGTCACGAACTAGGTTGGCGATGCCTAATTAAATCAAGCAGTTATTCCCACCATCCAGCGGCATCTGCGCACCCGTCGTTTTAGCAAAGCTATCTCCCGCTAATGCCGCTGCTGCCAAGGCAATATCATGAGACGTTAGCTCAACTTATCTTACATACTCATTAACACTTACTACCTTTACTTAGGATAATCTATGTTGTCAAAATATATTTTTGAATATGTAGGTAAAACTCATGTGCCAAATAAAGATGCGTTCCATCAAAAGAAAATTGCTAACTTCTAACCATCCTCCGGCAACACCTTCAACCCCATCAACCCCGCCACCTCCCGCACCTGCGCGTCCGTCGCCATCATCGCTTTGGCATTGGTTACAAGTGCCGAGGCAACATGGACAACATCTACACCGTGGGTTTGAGTGGGTTGTGTTTGGAAAATGCAGATTCAAAGCTTTGAAAAAGACGCTTGGATTCAGCATGTACTAGCAAATGCGCAAGCGGATATTGAAGCTTATTTGACAGCAACCCTAAACGGCATATTTTGAGTTCAATCGTAATTAATTTTTGAGGTGTGGGTATCGTTTGAAGACAATTTGAGGCTAATGTGCAACAAAACTAGATATTTTCTGATGATTGCCTTAAATACGAGCGGTAGTTACCCTTAAATAAATCCGCGTGCGTTCCCATGCGTATAAGATACACTTCCTCATCGGTTAGATATAGCGTTTCCACGAGTAACTGCCACAGGCAGTTGCGCGTGCGACCTAGGGGAGTAGAAATTGACCCGCTCAGTGTGGGGGAACCAATTCTGGAACTGCTAATAGTATACAAGCAGCCAGTCAGGAGCTATGTGCAATTCCCATGATGGTATCCACATGCCCTTGAGGGGGTGTGCGTTATATTTAGGGTCTAGGGGTTGACCTTCTGCTAATAGCTCGACAACTTCTGCCAGCTTAGCCATATTGCGTCCGCGTCTTTTAGCGCGTTTTTCTTCTTTGCGAAACGCCTTAGTATGAACAACTTCACGCAAAGTTATTTACCAAGCAATTCCTTTTTAAAGTCCTCCAAGCTAATACGATCAAGATCGCGCCCTTCTACAACATCTTGAATAGCTTGCAAGGTTTCCTCGTTGGGAATATGCTGTGCTAGCTCAGGGGTGGGCGCACCGCATACACTGGGCGCGTTGGCATCTTCTGAATTATCCACCGTGGTGTTATCGACTGCCCGCATATCTTTGGTTTTGAGCATGATGCACCTCCTTCTACAAAGCGTATTGAATCTACTCTAAGGGTTACCTGAGTAGCTGTCAATTGAGAACTGTTTAGCCCTAACACTCAACGACACATTTTGAGACCAAACATGACAAGTTTTTAAGATGTGAGCATCATTTGAAGTGAAACTGAAGCTAATGTGTGACAAATCTGGGTAATTTGTAGCGTTTGACTGAGAAGCATGGCAAACCCGCTGGTATTTTAGCTTGCTAACGCTCACAAAGTCAGCTTAAGCGCGGTTGCTAGTGCGATGATGATGGCATCTTAAGCTAGGCTGCTATGACGGGCTAAGCTGTCAGATGCGCAATAATGTGCGAGGCGACTCCGTTAACGAAGCCGCCTCATGAGCATTTCATGACTTTAATCAAATCATCAAGCGTGGGCTAAAAGATGATCTTTGACCAATCGAGGTCGTCAAGCGGCCTAAACACATCTACATATTCAATTAAAACCCCCGCAGATTGATTGCGGAACATGGCGCTCTCTACGTGTTTGCCGCGTCGCTTGATAGCCTCAACCAGTTCGATGTAATCACCATCGCCACTGACAATTAAAGCGGTATCGTAGGCATCTGCTACAGCAAGTGACAACGCCTCAACAGCAAGCGCCACGTCGGTGCCTTTTTCGACCAAAGATCCGTCTTGGCGGCGGTGCAAGCGCCCGAGTCGTACAGTGACGTAAGGGATTTTGCTGAGCGACTCAAAAAAACGCTGCTGACCTTCGCGCAGGTCATCTTCATAGTCGTTGGTCAGCGGCGCATTGTAGTAGTAAACACGCAACAGCGGCCGCCCACCAATGAGTTGCTCGGTGAGTTCATTGAGGTGAAAACGCGTGCTCGAGAGGTTATCGCGCATTCCGTTGTATAAGTTGCTGCCATCAATAAAGACGGCCATGCGTCTGTCCACAAACGTCTCCTTCACAAAACCCGTTAGGGGGCATTGTGTTGTGCTCGTGCTTGAAGTTAAGTTGGGAAAACCTGCGATAATGCTGTTCTGGATGTACTTTGGAGAGAGCTAACTAGCGTGATCTAAACCTAGCGGGAAGCCATCTCAATTATGGAATCTGCCGTAATAGCTAGTGACATGATGCTGTTGCACGTGTAGATGGAAGAACTCTAGGAAAGTAGCACACCCTTGTTAGTTTACCGTGTGCGAGGGATATGTGTGGTTCTAGCTGAGGTAACTGAGGCTCGAGCGGAAAATTTCACATTCACTTGTGTTGCCAGTCAAGTTCTATGTACATCAATGAAAAGCTGACGACACCAAAAGCGCACCTTATAGCAGTTCCAGGATTGGTTCCCACGCACTGAGTGGGTTAATTTCTACTCCCCTAGGTCGCCCGCGCAACTGCCTGTGGCAGTTACTCGTGGAAACGCTATTATAATAAATTCCATGACCACCAAAATGCCCAAACCCGTTGAATCATTTAACCTCGACCACACTAAAGTTAATGCGCCGTATGTGCGTCTGGCAGGGCGTCACCGCGGCCCACAAGGGGATGTCGTTAGCAAGTTTGACTTGCGTTTTGTACAACCTAACGAAGCGGCTATGCCAACCGATGCCATGCACACCATTGAACACTTGCTAGCTAGTTACATCCGCGAAGCCCTTGGTGAAGACACGGTAATTGATGCCAGTCCGATGGGCTGCCGCACCGGGTTTTACCTTATTACGATGGGGGAAACTGCTGAGCAGGACGTACAGGATGCCTTTAAATATGTGCTTACCAACATTGCTAACTACGACGCTGAAGTGCCCGGTGTGAGTGAGCTCGAGTGTGGCAATTACCGCGATCACTCCTTAGCAGATGCCAAAAAGCTGGCTAGCGAGATTCTTTCTCATGAGATAATCGTCCAGCCCACCATCACGCTAAAGCGCGATTCTTAAGGGAAATATGAAGGCTTTCAACGATATTTTATGAGAACAATGATAAAAATACTCATGAGAGTGTCACGCTCTCATTAAGTCTCTCATAAAAGGCTCGCTATAATGCTCTCATGGATCGGAACCCACTCATTCTCATTGTTGAAGACGAAAAAGAAATTGCCAAGTTTATTGACCTCGAGCTACAAGCTGAAAACTACGACACGGTAGTTACCTACGATGGTGTAACCGGGCTGTCGAAGTTTCGCGAGCTTACGCCCGACCTAGTGGTGCTTGACCTTATGCTGCCGGTGTTGGATGGGCTCGAGGTTGCCCGGCGGATTCGCAAAACAAGCAATACCCCCATCATCATCCTGACGGCGAAAGACAGCGTAGACGATAAAGTCACCGGGCTAGACTCTGGCGCAGATGACTACCTCGTCAAGCCATTCTCAATCGAAGAACTGCTTGCCCGCGTGCGTGCCCACCTCCGCCGCGTGAACCCTGCTGTTACCGGTGAGGTAAGGGTGGCAGATTTGGTGATGAACTTAGACGGGCGGGAAGTCTTTCGTGATGGCCGGCGCATTGAACTATCTGCCAAAGAGTTTGAACTTTTAGAACTGTTTGCTAGAAACCCTGGTAAGGTCTTTAATCGTTTTGAAATTGAAGAAAAAATCTGGCCAGAGTACACCGGCGGTAGTAATGTTGTCGATGTGTATGTAGGGTATTTGCGCCGGAAGCTCGAGGGCGAAGGCGAGCGCCGCCTTATTCACACAGTTCGCGGCGTGGGTTACGTCCTCCGCGAAGAGTAGTAGGCGGTAACTTACGTGGTTGATAAGCTTGCTGAGCGTGATGCTATCATCCTCACCGTCTAACTCTTGGACACTTAAAATTGGACACTTAAAATATGAGACGCTTACTCAATGAATGTTTACTACTATCTTGCTAGCTTTGACATTGGAAGACAGTTTGGAAGACAGTTTGGAAGACGTTGGAAGACAGTGGAAGACAGTGGAAGACAGTGGAGTATGTTTGTCAGCATCTAGGTCTTATAGATCTGGGTTCTACAAAATATGTTGATGCTTCTGCCAAGTTTATGATTGAAGCATTCCATACGCGCATGTGAGTAAGCTATAAAAATCTCATAATTCTCATAAAATGACTTTAACAGCTATGCATTTATATAATCGTAAGACCTTTCTCGTACAACCTTGCGGTTGTCGGCTAAACTACTAACTATGTCACTACGCTTACGCCTTACGTTATATTTCACGGGCTTCTTGGCCGTGGCGTTAGTGGTGGCAGGGTCGGTGGTCTATGTGCTGACCCAGCGCTCGCTAACAGAATCCGTAGAGCGGCGTATTGACCAAGCACTAGCAGACTTTGAAAATGAAGGCTACCAGATAGGTGCAAATGGCTTACCGGGGGACGCACATTATCTCGTCAGTTTGTATGTGAACCCCTTACTAGAACCTGCTGATTTACGCAATGGGACTATTTTTGATGGTCGCCTCTATGCTGATTTGCAGCGCAACGGACCCACAACCGATCCAGAATATATTTTTAACTCGCTAGAAGATGATACCTACGAGCTACTTTTTGATGCGGGTAATGCCTCGACAACACTAAGGCTCGAGGACGGCCGCTTTTTACGCGTGCGGGCGTTTAGAATCCCTCGCAACGAAATCTCCCAATTTCCTGGTGTGGTGATACTGGGGTTTCCTATCGCTAGGGACATTTTGAGTCAGTTGAGAGATAACCTTGTACGTACGGTGTTAGTTAGCTTTTTGGGTTTTGGGTTGCTAGTTTGGTTTGCGTCTAAGCAGATGCTCTTACCACTTAAACGAATGACCCAAGCGGCCTCGAGGGTGAGCAGTGCGGACCTTTCACAACGTGTACCTGTAGCGCAAACCAGAGACGAACTGCGTGAACTCTCCGAAACGCTCAACCACATGTTGGGGCGCTTGCAAGAGTCCTTTGACACCCAGCGCCGTTTTACAGCAGACGCTAGCCACGAACTGCGCACGCCGGTAACTGCTATTGCTGGACACGTAAACTACTTGCTGCGGCGTACCAAAACCAGCCCCGAGCAAAACGACTCGCTTATTGTCATTAAACGTGAAGCAGAACGCATGGGTAAGTTGGTTGCTGACCTGCTCGAGCTAGCTAGGGCAGATGCCGGCTTTAGAGTCGACCGACGCAACATGAACATTGTCGAAGTTGCTGAAGCTGTCCACATGGAAATTGCCCCAGTTGCTGGCCAAGCGACTATCACGGTGTCACCTGCGCAGTCAGTGTTGATGGTCAGGGGTGACTTTGACCGTCTCAAACAGGTCATGCTCAACCTGATTCAAAACGCGCTCAACGCCGGGTCAACGGCAGTCACACTTGCGTTGTTTGAAGAACGTGGGCGCGTAGTTGTGGAAATTGCCGACAACGGTCCCGGAATTCCCAATGAAGCCATCCCCCACTTATTTGAACGCTTTTACCGGGTAGATGAAGCCCGTTCAACGCGTGGTAACGGTAGCGGCCTCGGACTTGCCATTGTTAAGTGGGTGGTTGACCAACACGAAGGCAACGTGCTGGTGGAATCTCATGCAGGTGAGGGAACCGTCTTTACCATTTATATACCGGGGCTCGAGGTTGAAGAAGATATGCCCGTGCTGGTAAGTGCTTAACGCATTAAGTAGCATTATTATCCACACAATTCATACACGATTGACCTGCTGTTGACGGCACTTTGTTAAGCTTAGGTATGCATTTGGTGTCGCAGGGTGTTCATCGTGTCGTCGTTTGTCATTGTGTAAGCCAACATTGTGTAAGCCAACATTGTGTGAGCCAACTGCGGCATAACCACTCTTGCTCTACACAAGCATCGCACACTGGTCAATAGCAATCACTATTCTAGCTGGTGGAGATGTAAAGTAGAACGTCACTACTCTAAAGGAGGCAGTAATCGTGGGATTTTTTGTACTTATTGGCTTAGCCGTCGCAGCGGGCGGTGTTTTTTTGGTTATTCAAGGTATTCAAGGTACAAATCCGTTACAACGTACCATTGGTGGCGTGGCGCTCCTAGCTGGCGTGGTGTTTGCCCTGCTAGCAGGGTCGTTTGTGGTGGTGCCAGCGGGTAATGTGGGCGTCATCTTTAACGTGCTGGGTGGGATAAGCCAGCGCGAACGCGGTCCTGGTGTGCAATTTGTGATGCCGGGGTTGCAGCAGCTTATCTTGCTCAATACCCGTGAGCAGTCCATTAACTTTGCTAGCGAAAACAACGACGAGATTCCAGCGCTGTCGCAAGAAGGCTTGCAGATCGTTAGTGATGCGACCGTGCGTTACCGCATTGACGCGCGCGAAGCGTCGGTTATTTTTGAAACCATCGGCGAAGATGTCGATAACACCTTGATTCGTCCGCAGGTGCGCTCGGTCATTCGTAATGCTGTTGCCACCTACAACGCAGCCGAGGTCATCAGCACGCGGCGTTCAGAACTACAAGCCGAGATTGAAGCGGTACTCACCGATGAACTTGCAGCTAACAACGTCATTTTGCTGGATGTGCTCTTGCGGGATATTCGCATTCCTGAGTCGATCACGCAGGCGATTGAAGAGCGGCAAGCAGCCGAGCAGCAAATTGAAGTTGAGATTAACCGCCGTGAGCAGTCGCGGATTGCCGCCGAGCGAGTTGTGATTCAAGCTGAAGGTGAACGGGACGCCGAAATTGCCCGCGCCCAAGGTCAAGCGGAGGCTTTGCGTTTACGCGGTGAGTCCATTCGTGAAAACCCTGAGATTATTCAGCTCGAGGTTGCTCAACGTTTAGCACCGTCGATTCAAACGATTATGTTGCCGTCTGAAGGTAACTTTTTGCTAGATGTGCGTGGTATGACAGCGGGAGAAACACCGTAAGTTAGTAGACTCAATATATGAATGGGAGGCTCGAGTACAAGTTGCTCGAGCCTTTCTTACAGCATAAATAATCTAATTGTCGTTACCGCATTTGCTCTAAAAGCATGGAGCGTTCAACTCTCGACATGTAGAGGGTCAACCGAGATATGTGAAGATATACTGTAATTATGGTAATGAGGATAGAGGGTAGCATAAGATATGCCTCATTAGAATTCATTTCACTTTGAGGTGAAGCATCAATTCTAAAAAAGAACTTCAAAAATTCTGGTGAGTAGTTAAAAATCATTAAAAAAGAAAAGTTAAAAGAAAAAATCATGCTCAATACGTAGTAAATATTATCCCTTTCCTGAACATTAAAATGATTCATAACAGAGCCAAGGCTTATAATAATAAATATATGTACCCAAGGCTTCCAACTTTTTGGGGTCACATTTTGCCAAGACATTCTAAGTACTCCTATGATTTAAGTGTCAGATTTCCGTCGGTCATTAAATTCTAGATATAAGTACTGCTAATCTAAAAAAGTACAAAACTAAGATAAGCATTTGTCCGAGCAAGCTAAAAATATCCTTCACAGTAATATTGGAAACGGAGAATCTGTACTTGTAAAGTACATCAAAAATGCTAATTCTGGAATTTAAGGAAGTGAAAAAGATAAAGTAAAGATAAAATAGAGAAGTAAAAATAAGTTGGTTGCTTATGTCACCTTCTCGTAAGTAATAGTACGCCAGCGAAGCTAACACAACCATTATTGAAATATGCATCCAGAGTTTCCAATGTTTCAACGTCACACTTCCTTTTGCTGAAAATTTCAAGCTTACCCTTCTCTCATAATAAAAGCCAACAAGCAACTGCGCGGTAAACTAGACACGTGCCAGTCTGTTTGCGTGTGCTTTTGCCCTTACCCCTTCCTGCGTTTGACTTTTTACCCCCGTTTGACCTCCGCGAATACGTAAGTAGTAGCCCCGAAACCTACCTCGGCTACCGACTGGTCGTGCCGTGGCAGCAGGGTGTGCGGGTGGGTATTGTAGTGGGCGCGCGTGAGCTAAAAGCAAGTGGGGCGCTCGAGCTGCGTGAGAGCATTAGCTTTTTAGATGACGGACCGTTCATAACGCCTATCGCCGTCCAACTTATTGACGCACTCGCCGACCACAGCCTCACCCCAGCAGGCTTGGTCCTGCGGGATTTGTTACCTGTGGGATTAAGCGTAAATTTGCAGCACGACGTGCGTTTGGTTGAGGGAGTCATGTTAGGTGTGAAGGGCCATGAAAAGCTAACCACAGACTGGCAACCTAGTGAGATCATCAACCCAAGTGAGCTGGATTTTTTGCGGCGGCAGGGGGTGTTGCTCGAGCGTGCTCACATCATCCCAGATACCATTCAACAGCTTGTCCCTCATAAACCAGCAGATGACGCCTTAACTGGAAAAAGTAAAGCGAATCAGCGGCGGGCGCTAGACTATTTGTTAGATGCGGGGGCAATGGACTCAGCAGCAGCGCTATCTCGAGCTGTGAATGTACCTGCCAGTGCCGTGCGTGCGCTCATCACTAAAGGGTATGCCCGCTACGAGGATGTCATTGCGCCGCCTGCGACTCTGCCAGAGTATCAACCCGAACCGCTAGGTGCGCCGCCTGTGTTTGAAGCGTCAGCCTCACATTTGCCGCCTAGCCAAGATGAGCTATTAGCCGCCTCTGT
>CAZMCW010000165.1:0-10276 GCA_964564405.1 uncultured bacterium | reverse complement strand
GCACGCGCAATTGCCTGTGGCAATTACTCGTGGAAACGCTACAACTTACAAAGATTAAGAGCTTCCTCTGAATTGAAACTTAACACCCAATACGAAAAAGACGTCCCAAGCAAGCTCAGAACGTCCGTTTGATGATGTAAAACTAGGTTTGTTGGCCCAAAGACTTAAGACGGTTCAATCAAACCGTAATCACCATCATTGCGAATGTAAATAACGTTGATATTTTCGGTAGTGGCATCTCTAAACACAAAAAAAGTGTGCCCAAGGTCTTCCATTTGCATGGCGGCGTCTTCTGGTGTCATAGGACGGAGCACGTGTTTTTTAACGCGCACAATCTCTGGGGTGTCGTAAGTTTCTTCTTCAGCTTCGGGTTCGGGGGCGCTTTCGTTACGCTTAGCTAGGTCGCGTTCTTTGTAACGCTTGAGTTGACGCTCGAGCTTATCAACCACCAAATCCGTCGCCGAGTAGGTATCTGCGCCGCTTTCCTCAGCCCGAACAATGCCGTTAGGTACGTTAATTTGCACTTCCACCTTGGCGGGTGCTGCACTGTTGGCGTTACCTGCATAGGACATCACAACCCGTGCGTCGACAATATGCTCTGAAAAACGCTCGAGCTTCGTGAGTTTATCCTCAGCATAACTGCGCATGGCATCGGTAATTTCAACATTACGACCAATGAATTTATAAATGTGCATTGTGTCTCCTTTCAAGTAAGCGGTATGCATAGTGTGCTAGCTACCATCTTGTATAACGCTAAGCTTGTACAGCACTAATGACAACTAGATATAGACGTTGATGTGACACGTTGCTGACCATTTACTGACATTCCGATGACGTAGTGATCACGACAAGACCATCAACTGTGTAAGCTAACCCTACTGCCAGAAGATTAGCTCACTAAAGTGAATATCTGAATGATATACGTCAACGTTGATACCTTATTGTGTCGACTTTGCACGCGTACTGCAAGGGGCTTTTGTAGGACCAACGCATCTTTATCTACAAACACACATGCAGCACATGAGGCACGTAAGCTAACTGTCTGCTTAGCTACATGGTAACACGCACAAACACAACGAACAGCCCAAGATATTTCACGAGGCTGACATGTAAATATTAGATTGTTAGGGAAATGACTGCACAGTACACAGAACAAGACAAACACACGTCAAGCTGTGTCAAAACATGTAAAACTTGCCAATTAAACTATTTCAAAAGATTGCTGCTAAAGCTAAGGGTGTTTTAGTTACTACTGCACGGGCACGTTAGCAATGAAGACAAGGTGATCTTCATGGCGCTCGAGCGTTACATCAAAATCACTGCCATCACCGTCTTGCGGAAAATATTTGCGGATAACCTCGATAAGTTCTTCTTGCAGGGCGTCCATTTTGCCAGGTGCAAATTCGGCGCGGTCATAAGCAAGCATAAGTTGCAAGCGTTTTTTGACCTTGTCTCGACTGTTATCCCGCTTAAGAAAGCTAAACATCAACTACCCCCAAAAAGTTTGCGTATCCCTGAAAACAGTGTGCCAGAGCCTTCGAGTGAAGGAAACGGCACATCTTCGCCGCGCATACGCCGGGCTATATCCCGGAAGGCTGAGCCGGCACCTTGTTTTTGTGTGTCGCTCAAACTTGCTGGGCTACCAATGTTGGTTGAGACCAAGATTTTTTCGTCTTCTGGCACAATGCCAATGAGCTTAACCCCTAGAATTTCTAAGATGTCATCAACCTCGAGCATGTCGCCGCGTTTGACCATCTCTGGGCGCAAGCGGTTGACGATCAGCTTCACTTCTTCGATCCCGCGCGCTTCCAGTAAGCCGATAATCCGGTCTGCATCGCGCACGCTCGAGACTTCTGGGTTCACGACAACTAGCGCGCCGGTAGCTGCACTTGCAGCCGTTTGAAACCCCGTCTCAATCCCTGCTGGGCTATCAATAAATACTCGGTCAAAACCTTCTTCTTCTAAAAGTTGCCGCACAATATCCTGCATTTGTTCGTCATTAAGTGAGCTTTTATCTCGTGTTTGTGAGGCAGCTAGCAAGTAGAGGTTATCTACACGTTTATCTCGAATAAGTGCCTGTTTAAGGCGGCATTTACCCTCAAACACATCAATAAGGTCAAAAACCACCCGACCTTCAAGTCCCATAACAACATCTAGGTTACGCAAGCCGACGTCGGTATCAATAACAGCAACTTTGTCACCAAGTTGGGCAACAGCAGCCCCAACGTTTGCAGTAGTGGTAGTCTTGCCGACGCCGCCTTTACCCGACGTGACGACAATAGCTTTAGCATTCACGCGTGTGGACTCCTCGTAATTTAGTATGCCGTAGTACTGGTAGGTAGTGTTGGCATAGTCGTAGTTAGTGTGATTCAGTCGTCAAATAGCTTAAGAACAACATACTATACAGACTTTGTAGCTATAAATCAGGTGCTTACAGGTTAATCTAGAAAGTTCTCATCGAGGTAGCTAGCGAAATGTAGCTACCTCGAGCAGGTTGATTTATCCCAAGTATCTTCGCTAGTACTGTCGCATAGCATAGCTCGACCAACGTTTCGTAAGCGTGTATTCAGTCATTTACACATCTTGCCATGAGTAGCTGATGAGTATTTAACGTGACTATGGTCACACCAAATGCTTCTCAGGCGGTATTTTCTCTTATGCATTATTACGTCCATTGAGAACCCTTACGTGTAAAATTTAACAATCTACGCTTTGTCAACACATGTCCTTACTATGTCAACTTAATTGAGTGTAAAGCACAGCATACTTGAAAACCTATGACAACAATCTGTGATAAAGATGAATTGTGCTAGCTTTCGTCCCATTTGGTTGATTCTGCACAATACCCTTCCCAATCGTTTTGGTGCTTCAAAAACATATCTTGGTGCTTCAAAAACATATAAGTACAGTTGAGGCATAGATCAAGCTTGCTTATAAGCTTTGGAACAGACAAGACAAACTACGCAGTAACTTATACTAAATTGGCTGTTAATGTCATAATCTGAATCGTCTAAGGGTACACGCTCACGCGTTTTTTGCATGGCACAACGTGCCATGCAAAAGCACTTTAGTATTATGCCCCACACAACCAAAGACCAACCGCTAAAAAAGGCTTTCTTTAATACTGCGCAAGTTAGCGAGCAATTCAACGTTTTTGTCGAGTTGTTCACCTACCTTTTGAACAGCGTACATCACTGTTGAGTGATCACGTCCGGAAAAAAACTGTCCAATTTCTGGAAACGAGTGTTCAGTTAAATCGCGGATGAGGTACATAGCCACTTGGCGGGGTACAACTAGTTCTTGCCGTCTACCTTTGCCGAGGAGGTCAGCTGTGTCAACCTCAAAATGACGGGCGGTTGCTTGCAAAATATCGTCCATGCTGAGTTCGAGATCGCTGGGTGCAAACACATCTGATAAAGCCTTGGCAGCAGTCTGCCGAGTGATACTGATTTGATTCATGCTGGCGTAAATAATAAGTCTTACCAATGCACCTTCCAACTCACGAATATTAGACGTTACTTGCATGGCGATGTACTCAATGACATCCGGTGGAATTTCCACGCCCCGGTATTCAGCGTTCATGCGCAAAATGGCTAAGCGCGTTTCAAACTCGGGTGCTTGAATGTCGGTGATTAGACCCCATTCAAAACGGCTTCTGAGGCGGTTCTCGAGCGTCGGAATATCTTTGGGCGGACGGTCTGACGACAAAATAATTTGCTTGTTCGATTCGTAAAGCGCGTTAAACGTATGAAAAAACTCTTCTTGGGTGCGCTCTTTACCCGCAATAAATTGCACATCATCAATAAGCAGTAAATCAACGCTGCGGTATCTGTCCCGAAACGCCATCATCTTGTCTTCACGAATGGCATTAATCAAATCGTTGGTGAACGTTTCGGTGGTTACGTAATCAATCAGCAAATTTGGAAACCGTTCAGACACAGCATGACCTACCGCGTGCATAAGGTGGGTTTTACCCAAGCCCGAATCCCCATAGATAAACAGCGGGTTGTAAGCGCGTCCAGGTGCTTCACCAATAGCTAAAGCAGCTGCGTGCGCGAGGTTGTTATTGGTACCCACCACAAAATTAGTAAAAACATATTTGGGGTTTAAAACAGGTTTGCGTTCTGCCGTTTGGGATGTAGTGGTCGTAGCTGGGTTAGCTGAAGAGGGTGAACTTGCTACGGGTACGGGTTGGCTGAAGATGTCTTGTTGTTCAGCCGCTTGCTGAGGGGCAACTTGGAAGCCAACTTGCGGTGAGGGCGCGCCGAGGTCGCGTAGAGCTTGCTCGAGCACCTCACTATAATTGTTTTTAAGCCAGTCGCGGGCAAATGAATGAGGTACACCAATCATAAAACAACCGTTTTGAATACCTAGCGGGCGCACCTGCTTGAACCATGTTTGAAACTCAAATTCGGGAATTTTGTCTTTGACAAACTCCATCAAATCTTCCCAAATTGCGTCGTCACGTTGCGTCATGATTCATCCTTCACTACCTGCATTGGCTCTACGAGCCATCTTGAAGTGATCTACATATGTGTTGGGTCAATAAGCGCCAACATCATAACCTGCTGCAGGAAAATTAATAGGTTGAGAAGTCTCTAGTAAATCCCCACAAGTGCCATTTTAAAGTTGTATGACTAAATGTAATATACTAATCAACAGTACATCAAGTTTAGCAGCTAAGTCAGTGTCTCCAACACACTCGCGTTGAACTAATAAATCCTGTGAGGGACTAGGTTTACACTTCATTCGGTAAGGTTACAACTCAGTTCAGTCGCAACCTGTGCAGACGCTATATTACATTAGTTTGATGGCTTACATCGTGGATTAACGCAGAATGATTGGCTGCTGTTAGTGGTTAAAAGGCGCAGACATGCTCAGATGGTCGTCCTAGAAGAGGTTAACCGTCTTCAAGAAAGATTGTTCCAATGAGATTGCTTAATGTGATGTAGGCGCTGCCTATAGTAGGTGCTTGTATCCTACTATTGAAGTTAGCTTTTGAAGCGGCTTCAGTGCTTGTCACGTGAGGCTATTGTCATCCGCGATTAGCTTGCCAGCAAAGAAGTCAGTGTAAAGCTCGAAAAGCATCTAGCTAACCATAAACTCAACAATTTTGATAAGTTAGCAGCACACAAAAACACATCACAAGAAAGTTTATCTAAGTTATGAATTCAGCACCATCACAGTTTGACGTTATTGTTGTTGGCGGCGGCCATGCAGGTATTGAAGCAGCTCATGCTGCTGCCAAACTAGGGGCGAGCGTAGCACTCACCCTACCCAACCCAGACAAAATTGGGCTTATGCCTTGTAACCCAGCCATTGGTGGACCAGGTAAGTCACAACTGGTCTTTGAACTGGTGGCACTCGGTGGCGTTATGGGCACACTAGCTGATCAAACTGCTATTCACGCGCGTACGCTCAACGCTAGTAAAGGGCCTGCTGTGCAATCTTTGCGGGTTCAAAACGAGCGAGATGGTTACGCTAGCGCAGCCAGAGACTTGATTGAGCAAACTCCCGGTATTACCATTGTGCGGGCTGAGGTTGCCTCATTAATAACTAGTGATGCTCCTAACTCACAGGTAGAGGGTGTGATTCTGAGTGACGGCCGCGAGTTATATGCGCCAAGCGTTGTGCTTTGTACCGGCACCTTTTTAGCGGGGGTTGTCTGGTATGGCAAACAGCAACGTGAAGCAGGCCGTCAAGGTGAAGCGCCAGCTCGCCATTTATCACACAGCTTGCGGGAGACAGGGCACGAGTTGCGCCGCTTCAAAACGGGCACGCCGCCGCGCATTCGCTCAGATTCGGTAGATTTTTCAGTCTTGGATATGGTGCCAGCCGATAATCCGGTGAGTTCATTCACGGGGCAGCCGGGTCCTAAAATGAATAGCTCCCCTACGTGGCTTACTCATACCACACCAGCCACCCACGCACTTATTGAGGGGAACCTCGAGCACTCTGCGATGTACGGTGGCGACATTGAAGGGCAAGGGCCACGCTACTGCCCGTCTATTGAAGATAAAGTGGTGCGCTTTGCTGACAAAGACCGCCACCTACTGTTTGTTGAGCCAGATGGCATTGAAACGAGCGAAGTTTATTTACAAGGTTTTTCAAGCTCCATGCCGCCCATTTTGCAAGATGACATGGTGCGCACCTTACCTGGCTTTGAGCGCGCGGTCATTCAGCGTTATGCCTATGCCGTAGAATACGACGCGCTTGACCCAACACAGCTCGACATTACGCTCATGTCCAAAAAATTGCATGGATTATTTAGTGCTGGGCAAATTAACGGCACAAGTGGCTACGAAGAAGCTGCCGCACAGGGATTTATTGCTGGCGTTAACGCAGCTCGCTTAGCTGCTGGACAAGAAGCTGTCAGCATTCGCCGGGATCAAGGTTACATCGGTGTGTTGTTAGATGACATTGTTCGTTGGGGGATTGATGAACCTTATCGGATGCTTACCTCCCGCAACGAGTACCGTTTGCTGCACCGCCAAGATAATGCCAACGCCCGTTTAATGGCGTTGGGACATGCTTGGGGGTTAGTTGATGATGTTAGCTTAGCCGCTATGCAAGCCAGTGAAGCACGTGTTCTAGCTGAAGCTGACCGCCTCAAACAAAGCCGTATTGAGGGGAAGCTTGCCAGTAAGGTGTTATGTCAACCTGAGTCAACCTATGCAAGTGTGGAAGAAAAAATTGGCCTTGCAGCGGAGCCACTCACTGCAGGTGAGCGCAAACGTGTTGAGACGATTATTAAGTATGAAGCTTATATTGCGAGGGCGCAAAAAGAACTCGCTGCCCGCCGCGACTACGAGCAGATGAGCTTGCAACGTGTGATTTACAGCGACGTCGCCAGCTTATCTAACGAAGGGCGCAACGCACTTGAGAAATATCAACCTGCGAGCCTAGGTGCGGCAAGCCGTCTGCGGGGGGTGCGTGATAGTGATGTTACCGCGTTACTTGTGCATTTGAAAACACGCTCGAGCAAGGCATCAACCCAAGTACGCACACCAGCTTAGACACGCTTGCAATATAGCTAACTTGCACAATGCTATCAACACCGTGCAAGTTATTTTATGCTGCGTGAGATAAACAGCTATCGTTAGTGGTGTATAACCTGGTGTCTCATTCCAAAATCTCAAGTTGACAATAACTCGAGTCTAGAATTCGCTCTCCCTAAAAGTAGTCAAGAAGGGATAGGAAGTGTCAAAGTAGTGTGTGAACAAACGGCGTTGTTGCATGAATAGACAGAGAAGAGTTGCGGGGTTAAATGCTAAGTTAAATGTGTGAAGAAGAAACCGAGCAAGTACTGAATCCGCAACTGGTCTGAGTATAACGCAGGACTGCGACAACGAGGCAGCATCACCCTCTGGCTGGATGAAGAGGTTGTTGAGCGGTGGCTAACTAAAGAGAAGACAGGCAAACGTAGCGCTAGCGATGTTTACAGCGACTTAGCGATTGAGACAGTAGTGACGATGAAAAGTATCTATGGTCTAGCAGGTCGTCAAGCGGTAGGGTTGGTGACATCTATTTTTGAACTGATGCAAGTCGACTTAGCTGTACCTGATCACAGCACGCTGTCATGGCGCTTGAGAAAATTGGATGTTGCCTTAGAGGTGCTACCCAAAACGGAGGCAAGACATGTGGTTGTCGACGCGACAGGTGTCAAGATAAGTACCTCCTATCTGGAAACCGCAGTTTTCAGATAGCGTTTAGCGGTTAAGGATGGGCGCTGCTGCGTTTGATAACTACCACTTTTCAACTTGGAGGTACTTATATGGTGAGGGCGAATGGAAGACCCGTCAGCATGGCATAAGTAAACGCCGTACTTGGCGCAAGTTGCACTTAGCTGTGGATGACCACATAGGTGAAATCTCAGCGGCTGAGGTCAGCTTGAATGATAAGAAAGACGCGCAGCTTCTCGCCCCCTTACTCAACAGCATTGAGGCTGACCTAGCGCAAGTCAGCGCGGACGGTGCTTATGACACGCGTGACTGTTATGAAACCATCCAGGGGTGTAACGCCAAAGCCGCTATCCCACCACGCAAAGATGCCAAGATTTGGCAGCATGGCAATTGCAACGCGCAACCCCATCCCAGAGATCAGAACCTCCGTGCCATCGGCAAGCACGGGCGCAAAAAGTGGCAACGCCTCGTCAACTACCACCGTCGCTCGCTAGCAGAAACAACTATGTTTCGCTTCAAAGCAATCTTCTCACCCAAAGCATTTTCGCGTCTTTGCAACAACCAAACCGCTGAACTCAAACTCAAGTGCAAAGCTCTCAACAAGATGATCCAAGTCGCTAAACCAGATTCTTATCTCATCACCTGATGCAAGCTCTCAATCCTTAGCCTCCTTATTGCCTTATGCTTGATTCATGCAACAAAGCCTGAACAAACTAGAACACTTCCTAGAAAAAGTATACGCAAGCATATTGAAACGGCGTGATAGTTAGCTGCAACTGGGACTAGCCTTGGCTTCAAGCGAGCACGTTGAGTCCATAGTAGGGTTGAGTAATACTAAAGTGATCCACTCATGACATAATAACGACCATGAGACGAAATTATGGTGAAGTTATCAAAGAAAGCGCCTACGAGCTAGAGAAACTTGAAGCCAAACATCGCAATAGCGTGATTGGGACAAGAATGCGGATGCTGAAGCTACTTAAAACTGGACAGGCAACAAGCCTGCAGCAAGTAGCTAAGCAACTACATTACAGCCTGCGCCAGACCCAAAGATGGCTGAAGATGTATCAGCTAAGCGGGCTACCAGGTTTACTTGCGCCCCTTAAAGCAGCCACTGGCGGTGTGCCTGAGCGAATGACAGCGGAAGCATGGGAAGCTTTAGATAAAGCCTTAGCGAACAGTGAGATTGGCAGCTATAAACAAGCACGACATTTACTGGCGCAGCATGGTGTTGTTTACAAAGATGACAGCAGTATCCATCGACTGTTCAAACGCCATCAGATCAAAGCTAAGACAGGACGCGCTAGACATGAGAAGGCAGATGTTGAAACGCAAGACGCATTTAAAAAAACTTTACAGCTACCCTAGAGGCTTGCTTACCCCTAGATAGCACTAACTACAAACGCATTCGCATCATGACCCAAGACGAAGCACGTTTTGGCTTGATCACTTGGCATAAGCGTCGCTATTGCCATAAGGGACAGCGTCCTAACTAGCTCAAGCAATACGAATATGAGTGGACGTGGTTATACACCGCCATTGAACCTATGACTGGTGAGATGTTTAATCTCTACTTCTCCCATCTTGATGGTGTTTGTTATGAAGCGTTTTTGCAACAGCTTAGCAACGCCTATCCTGATGATTTCATCATTTTTATTCGTGACAATGCGCCAGCACATCTCAATAGCCAGATTCAACGACCTGAAAATATCTGTGAACTCGCCTTACCCCCTTATACCAACCCCGACAAAAGGCATGATAAAGTCACGCAATGGGACGAATGGGACGACCAAGTATTGAAGTGACCGAGCGGGATAGTGTCGAAGCTTTGAAAAAGGCATATGTAAGCTGTACGTCGGCGGTGGAAAGTAGACGTATACAGGCAATATGGCTGTTGCGACAAGGGAAGCATCGTGCTGAGGTGCGTGAGATAACAGGCTTTCATAACGGACCGTTAGTGGAGATCATCAAACGCTACAACGCCGCAGGACTAGCGGGCTTGGTTGATCGACGGTTGGGACGCTCAGGTAGAAAACCACTGCTGAGTGATGGGGAGATGCTGCAAATGGCACAGTGTATTCGTAAAGATTACGCTGTAGGCATCTATTGGAATGGTCAGAAAGTAGTGCGTTGGATTCGTGAGGAATTAGGTTACGAGGTGCATGAACAACGTGCCTACGAATACCTCAAAGCCATAGGGATGAGCTTGCAGCGCCCTCGTCCAAGGCATTGCAAAGCAGACTTAGCAGCCCAAGAGAGATTTAAAAAAAACACTGCCTGAAGCCTTACAGCACGCGCAACAGCTTCACGGTGAAGTTGAGGTGTGGACCACCGATGAGCATCGTCTAGGCTTAAACCCATTCTCAAACGCCTGTGGGCACCCCGCGGTCAACGTCTCCATATCACCATCTACCCACGTTACGAGTGGCTTTATCTTTACGCCTTCGTCCAGCCTGCTACCGGTGCCAGTCAGTGGTTTATCATGCCGCGACTCAACCGTGACGTTTTTGCCATTGCGCTAGCTCAATTTGCAGCAACAACTAATACCAAGTCCGACAAAACACATCATAAACTCCTACGGAGTTCATTACGTT
>CAZMCW010000164.1:0-10301 GCA_964564405.1 uncultured bacterium | reverse complement strand
GGATTCAAGCCACGACCACCCTCGGCTTTTTAGGGCTTAGCCGCATTGAACTGAGCTTAGAGCAAAACTTTAACTTTGAACGTGACCGTCTAGGAACGAGTCAATACAGCGTCATTTGGCGAGATGCCGTCGCCTTTGAGGCATCTGGCTTTGCGGTGATTCCACCCAGTTTTTTTGGCCTTACCGTAGACGAAGAAGCTACCGAAACATGGAATTTCACCTTACGTGATGAGACTCAATCTCAAGCGCTCTGGCGGCTTACGTACAGAACCACTAAAGATCCCACCTTTTTGAACCGCTTTGATGAAGAAGGTGGATTTAGAGACAGCAGGTTGCAAGGCTTTATTAACGCTGAAGACGCTTTAATTGACGACATACGCTTTAGCGTAGACTTTTTTGGCGAGCTGCAACTGGCAGATGACCGCTTGCCTAGAACCTACCTAAGCCAAATTCGGGCAGAGTTTTTTTCTGACTTTTATTCAACTGTGGGCTTTCAAGGGGACATCACCTACAACGCGCGCTACAACATTGCCGATGATGAGATTACTCGAGCCGCGCTCACCCTAGACGATGTCGGCATCACCGTGCGTGCCACTGAGGAACTTTACATCTCCACTATCTTCAATGACGTTTGGGATTTTGCCGTGATAGACGGTGAAGGTAGCGTCGATGAAAGCCCCTTTAACTTGCAGCCCGAAATTCGCGTGGTTTGGGACCGTTGTTGTTGGGCGTTGTACGGGTCTTGGAATACTGCTAGCGGCGAAATTAGCCTGGCTATTGCTGCACCCGGTGGTGACCCCAATGTGCAACAGCAATTTAATAGTGGTTTGCGTTTGCCGGGGCGTGAAACAGGCGAAGAAGATGCTACTCCCTAACTCTCATCTTAGGGATATTTTTGCTATCTCACAAAATCAAATTTTGTAGCACAAAGCTCCAAAGGGTGACCTCTGGTTCGCTCTTCTGTATGAATACCTATATGCTTGATAAGGGCGGCGCACATAGGATGCACTAGCTGATAAAGAAACACGTAAATTATGGCAGTGTATGCAAGCAACATGATTGCCGATAAAGTTACCCATCACCTGACGCCGGAGGCATTAGCAAGTTTTCAAGATGCTTTTGCACGTGACCCGCGTTCTCGCCTTGCTGCTAACGCGGTTGCCAATCAATCGGTTCACAGTGTGGCCCTCAACCGACCAACTGTAACTGATGTTGACCACACATTTTCACACGTGCTACCTAGCAACCGCACGACCTCCCAAAAACGGAGTGGCCGCTGTTGGATGTTTGCCGGCCTTAACTTGTTTCGTAGTGAAGCCAAAGCACGCCTTAACCTCGAGGACTTTGAGTTTTCGCAAAATTATTTGATGTTTTGGGACAAGCTGGAAAAGTCAAACTACTTTTTAGAAAATATTATCCAAACCGCTCAGGAACCTGTGGATGGGCGGTTGGTGTCGTTTTTACTGCAGCGCCCCATTCAAGATGGTGGTCAGTGGGATATGTTTGTTAATTTGGTGCGCAAGTACGGCGTGGTGCCAAAATCGGTCATGCCAGAAACTCACAGCAGCAGCGCCACGCCAGTGATGAACCGACTTATCACCTCAAAATTGCGTGAGTTTGCAGCGCGCTTGCGTCAGCAAGCTGCTGAGGGAGCCAGTGAAGACGCCCTGCAAGAAGTGAAGACAACTATGTTAGGGCGCATCTACCACATGTTAGCGGTGCATTTGGGTGAGCCGCCCAAGAGTTTTGACTGGCAATGGCAGGATAAAGATAATACCTTTACCCGTAGCGGCACACTAACTCCACAAGCGTTTTTTGAAGAATTTGTGGGTATGGATCTGGACGACCTTGTTTGCTTAATTCACTGTCCCTTGAAGACACGCCCATACGGGCAAAGCTATACCATTGAGTATTTGGGCAACGTAGTAGAAGGTCAGCCAATTCGCTACCTCAATGTGCCTCTGGATGTATTTAAGCAGGCGGCTAAGGACATGCTTGTTGAGGGTCAACCCGTCTGGTTTGGCTGTGATGTGGGCAAGTACCGCGAGCGGGATAAGGGTATTTTGGATACTGCGCTTTACGACTACGACCTTGTTTATGGTGAGCCCTTCAACCTTAGCAAAGCAGAACGGCTCAACCACGGTGATAGTGTGATGACCCACGCGATGGTTTTTACTGGGGTGGATGTTCCAGATAGCGGTCAGCCGCGCAAGTGGCGGGTCGAAAATAGTTGGGGTGAGCAAATTGGTGACAAAGGCTTTTTTGTCATGACCGATGCTTGGTTCGACGAGTATATGTATGAAGTCCTGGTGGATAAACGTTATGTGCCTCAGCAGTACCTCAGCGCCCTCACGCAAGCGCCGGTTGTGTTACCGCCGTGGGATCCGATGGGGGCGTTAGCAACGGCAGAGTGATAGCATCAAGTAAAGTAGTGACATCAACTATATGGGCTCGAGCCACTACAACATAAAGTAAATGTGAAATATTCGTCATGTGCGTCATGGATATGAGGTAAACGCAAGGGATGCGCAACCTGCCTCGAGTCAACTTGACCATGTGTCCCTAATTTTTGCCATCAGACTTTGAAAGTTCTCTACCTCGTTTGAAAATGTGCTGCAATTAGGGTAATGCGTCCCGTTTTTGTGTACAAGGATGCGCTTGCAGCTTGCTCGAGCTCATGCTATAGCCCATGTTTTAACAAAGCAAATCTTGACAACAAAACTGGTACTGCTATCCACCCACGTGCAGCGCCATCTTCACGCTTATATCCTGCGTCAGCACCTTATCACCAGACTCATAGGCTGCGTGCTAAAATGCACATGTGTGGTTTGTTGGGCAGTATGCTAGCTTACTTAATCGGGATTTAAACACCAACTTGTTCGTGCAGGTGCAGCCGTGCCGCGACGAGTTGAGTGATACTTGGCCTGATTGGACGCGGGTATAGGCAGGTGAATGACGATGAACTACCGCCTCAAGAACTACCTCAAACCCGCCTTTGTGCTAGCTGCCTTAGTATTGTTAGCAGCTTGTGGCGACCCCAACACTAACACACCTCCCCTTATTACCCAATTTGATGTTGAGCATGACGCGCTAGACGTTACCTTCAGTTGGCAACTAATTGAGCCAGACGGTGACCGCCTCACCTGCCAGTTAGATGTGGATGGCGACGGGTTGATGGACTACACCATCCGTGACTGTGCGCTAATAACCAGCCAACTGCACAGCTATGAAGCACCAGGGCAGTACGAAATTACCTTACTTGTTGATGACGGCAAAGGTGAAAGTGGGATGCGCCAACAGTCGTTGAGTTTGGACGCCTTACTACCCGGCAATAGTGCACCTGAAATAGACGACTTTAGCGCCATTCCCAACGAAGGTGATGTGCCGTTGGTGACGACCTTTACCTGGCTTGTGTTTGACGCTGAAGGAGATGTGCTCAGCTGTCAACTTGATCCTGCTGATGGTAGCACCCCATACCTGCTCGAGGACTGCTTAAGTACCACCACGCAACCTCATATTTACACGATTCCGGGTAATTACGACGCCACCTTACACGTTGATGATGGCGGTGGTGGGCGGGCACAGCAGCAGGTTACAGCACAGGTCTTTGCCACAGATATGGTGACGCTCGAGGGCAGCCTGAACATCAACCTCGCCAGAGCGCTTGCGCCAACGGGAACAGCCTTTGCAGCTGACGTGTTGACACTAGCGTTACCCGACACAGCAAGTTATAACCAAGCGCTTGAAGATGCCTCCCAAGCACCTCTCAACAATCCCACGTATAGCCTCATAGACAAGTTACGAACATCTGAACTTAGTGTCACTGAGGGACTGCAGGTGATCGCACTTGACCGCGAAGGGCGTGTGGTTGCCACAAGTTCAGTTGCGGTTGACGGCTTTTTTAGCCTCGAGCTACCTCACAGTTTGCCAGTACGCTTACACGTTGTAGCTCCAAAAGATGACCCTGCCAGCCTAACACCAGCCCCAGGATACTGCGGTTTTGAACTAGCTGACAGTACCGGAACACGCTGGCTAACCGCTGTGCAAACCGACACCCCAGATGTAGTGGATTTGGGTGTGTTTAAGCTAGGTAGATCATCTGCGCTGGTGACACAGACATCACTTGCTAACCTCGATACACCTCTTGAGGCACTGCAAGATGTAACTACAGCCGCACTCCAGCGCATATCGACAACATCAGAAGCGTGTTCAAAACATACTTTAAGTGCTGCTATTAACCTCAATTATATTGCAGATGAGGATGACGCGAACGTCAACTTAGCAGATGTTGTGAATGTTGTTTATGGGTTAACCGAAACAGCCACCGGTGAGATAAGTGTGGTTGCCGCCAGTCCGCTCAACTTTGATGGAACTGGTCAGCAAGCTGAGGTAGTGCTCGAGCTACCCGCAGGTAGCCCTATTCGCTTAGTGGCAAGCTATGTTCTTGACCTTGTTCCTAACCTCACATCACCTGATGTAACCCGTGATTTGACTGGCGACTTAGACATGTTACCCATGTGGCAATTGGGCGATCTCATTGATCTACGTGGCGATACTGACTTGGGAACGCTTGAACTAACCCTCGTGCGCCGTGCAGGGCGCGTTCAAGATATAGCTGGCAATGCCGCTACTGATGTGTTGGTGCTCACAACGAGCAGCGACGCTCACACCCTCAACCTTAGCTTGGCTCGCAGTGATGACGCGGGTGACTATGCCTATTTTGTGCCGCTGGCGGACGCGCCTTACCGCTCGAGCACACACCTATTAGCAGATGCTCGACTAGGTACCAGCGGTCAATCTCTACCTTTGCAATTTACTGAAGATGATGCCAGCACGCCAGCTCACAAACGCCAAACGTTGACCTTAACGGACTACCTTGCTGAGGGCTATAGCTTACAGTCTCACGTGCAACCTGCTTCTGAAGCGTCAACAACAGCAACAACATCAACAGGGACACCAGCATCTGGAACAGACGTGCCGTCTGAACCGCTACCGCCTGAGCCGGTTGGAACATCGCAAGTAGGTGCTAGTAGCCGGACAACTGGTAGGGCTAACAATCAGCGTCCAGTGGTGCAACTTACTGGCCCTGAAACAACGCTTAAACGAGGTCGTCAAGTTGTGCTAGACGCAAGTACTTCGTTTGACCCTGAAGGTGAAAGTTTAACTTACTCGTGGCGGGTGTTAAGTCGTCCTGAAGGCAGCAGTATGAGCTTAGGGGATGTCAGTGCGCCACAACTTGCCCTCACGCCGGACGTAGCGGGGAGCTATGACGTTGAAGTGCTGGTATCAGACGGACAGCGGGTCACTTTAGCTAGCGTAACTGTTGAGGTAATCAACAACCGTGTACCGTCAGTTTCACTTGTTGCAGCGCCTGAGCTGAGTTTAGGTGAAGCGTTGTCGTTCAGTGCGGCTGTTAGTGACCCTGATGGCGACGCGCTTACTGCTCGCTGGAGATTTGAGCAGGTGCCCACCGGCAGTACAGTTGAGCTACCCATAGAAGATATCAACGTGCAAGCTGGAGATGACGTGACGCTCGAGCTGGTGCCAGATGTTGCTGGCACATATGAGCTTAGTCTGCACCTTAGTGACGGCGAAGGTGACATTCAAGAAAGCCTTACCGTAACCGTATTTGACGACTTTGCAGTCACCACCCTCGCTGACAGTGGACGCGGGTCATTGCGGCATGCAGTGATGGCAGCCAACGCTCGCCCTGGTACTGATGTTGTGACAGTCAACTTAACCGAGGGTGACATTAACCTGACCAGTCCACTCCCCATCATCACAGATAATCTGCGGCTCGAGTGGGCAGCTAGACCTAGCAACGTAATTTCTGTCAGTGTGATACCTGAAGATGATGCCATAAGTGCTACTGAGCATATAACGACGCTAGACTCGTTAGCAGATGCCCTCACGGTGAGTGTGGTGGCAACGCGTAATGACATGCGACTCTTTGAGGTTGCTAGTGAGGTGCAGTTTGAACTGCGCGGTTTGCGGGTGCGCGGCGGTCAAGCGGGCGTGAACGTGCAGCGTGGCGGTGGGCTGTTCATCCACCAAGGTGCGGAAGTAACGCTAGACACGTGTTTATTTGAAAGTAATAACGCCCTTGCTGAAGGTGGTGCGGTGGCAAGTTTTGGAAGGCTCAGCGTGCACAACTGTGTATTTCAAGGTAATGTGGCCGCGCATGGTGGGGCCATTTATGGCGCGTCAGAGGGTAGTATTGAGCTTAACTCGAGCACCTTCATAGCAAACTCAGCAACGCGCTCAGGTGGCGCATTATTTCAAGCGGGTACTGCCACGCTCGCAGATGTGCAGCTAACTGCCAACAGTAGTTTAGGTGTGGGTGGCGCTGTCTGGAGTAGTGGCCACCTCGAGCTGACAGCTAGCTTGCTTGAAGACAATAACGCTGTAACTGCTGGTGGTGCCATCTACCAACGTGTTGGCCGCATGACCATGACCGGGAGTCGTTTACAAGCTAACCGTGTGTCAGCTGGACGTGGTGGCGGTGTGTATTTGACGGGTGCTGCCAGGAGCAATATACGTGCTAGCCACTGGCAAGCTAACATCAGTGAAGCAGAAAATGGTGGCGCGTTGTTTATTGACGAAGGTGTTTATGTTGACATTGATACCAGTACTTTTAGCGCCAATCGAGCAGCTCAGTTTGCAGGTGGGCTCGAAAACTTTGGGCAGTTGCAAGTACGAGCTACCACCTTTGAGGGCAACCTTGCTTTGCGGGCTGCTGCTTTATCGAACGGTCGTGGTGGCGTTGCAGTCATTGACGGTAGTTTGTTTGTGGACAATCAAGCAGATGAATTTGCAGGGGGTATTGCCAACTTTGGTGATGTACAACTTGTCAATACAACGTTATCAGGCAATCGCGCGACCTTTGGCGGCGCCCTTTTAAGTGGTAACAACGCAATCCGTACGCAGGTGGCCTACAGCACCATTGTTGATAACCGTGCTTCTGGTGGCGGTGCAGGCATTTTGCACGGGCAAGGTAAGACAACCTTGGAGCACAGCCTCGTGTTAGGTAATATCTCCGAGACCCTCACCGGTGACTGTGTTCACACCGACGACGCCACAACGCGCGTTGTTTCGTTGGGCTACAACTTGTTGGGGAATAACGGTGGTTGTGATAGTCTCGGCGGTGACATATTGCTACCTGCTCGAGCATTATTTAGCCAAGTTCTTACCACGTTAGCTGATAATGGCGGCCCCACGCGCAGCCATGCGCTACTCACCCAAAGCCCAGCAGTAGATGCAGGCGCTAGTAACAGCCAAGCTGCACCCGACTTTGACCAACGCGGTGAAGGCTTTAGCCGTTTCCAAGGTGAAGCCTTTGATATTGGTGCATTTGAAGTGGCAGATGTTGCTACCGACGTCGAACAAACGGCGCAGCGTTAATTTGTACCATCAGTAACAACTTGCAAGATAGCTTTGAAGGTAATCCAAACAGGTTCAATCACATAGCCAAGTTTTTCGTTGACGTGCCGCATGGCCTGATTTTCACCTGACCCTGCTGCATTGATGTCAACCTCGCCTTGAGCTTTGGCATAATTGGCAACAAGTGCTTTGAGGACGGTTGCAATGCCCCGGTTACGATAGTCGCGGTGTACACCTGTTAAGCCGTTTTGCAACAAACCCTCTACAGCTGTATCGAGGCTGGCCATACCAACAATAGAAGTACCATCCAATGCAACAAAACAGCTTTCGTCAGGAATGTTATCTTCGCGAATATCATCGCGTTCTTGAGGAATGATGGGTTCGTAAAATGGCACATCTTCTTCAATTTGTTTGTGAAAGCTGACTAAATCTCGCTCGCGGCTGGCTTCGTCCAGCTCTAAATAACCGCAAAAGCGGATGCCTTTGGCTTCGAGTTGCTGCTTTTGGGGAAGGTACGCACCCATGTTAAACGCTTGTACGTCTAAATGTGACCCCCAACTGCGAAATTCTTCAGTAAAACTAAACGCATCAAGAAATTCCACCATAGGTACAAAATCTTCGCGCATGCAAGTCCACAATTGCTCAGGCTGGCCTGCTTGGACATGCTCGAGCAGCGCCTCAATCATCGCATTATCCACACCTTTATGGCGGTGTTTTTCATGTGTTGCGCTATCTACCCAATAATGATGAGGCTCGTACAACCCACCCCAGTGCGAGGTGATGGACGCCGTACCGACAATGCGAGTAGCATGTTCAGTAACAACACGTTTATACTCGGGAATCTTGGCTGTAAAACGTTCATCACGCTGTTGCATACGCTCAGGTGTTACATGCCAGTCAGGTTCGTTTTGACTGTTGTGAATTTTAGCGAGTGTTGGATAATCAGTGTCTCGGACAGAACGAACAGTCAATGACAAGGTTATCTCCTAAGGTTTGTAAAACTTGCAAATGCCGCGTGTTGAGGTATCTGCAAACTCGAGCATCATTTTCACATCCTCACTCACCTCGGCAAGTTCCGCTACGCGTGCTTTATCCCGTTTACGAAACGCCCTAAATGCCTGTTCAATACAACGGTAACGCTCACCGTCAATGCCCCGCCGTTTAAGCCCGACCCGGTTAAGGGAAGCGTGTTTAGCAGGTGCGCCCCGCGCGAGCGTAAACGGCAAAATGTCTTGCCCCGCGCCACTAGTCGCCCCAAACATGGCATAGGCACCCACGCGGCAGTACTGATGCAACATGGCTCCGGCACCTAAAAACGCATAGTCACCAATTGTGCAGTGACCGGCAAGTTGCGTTGTGGACGTGAGCGTGCAGTGTTGCCCTACGGTGACATTGTGTGAGACATGAACGTAAGACATCACCAGCGTGCCCGATCCTACGTGCGTACAAGTATCTTCGCCCGTTGCCCGGTGAATACTGGCAAACTCTCTTACGGTAACCCCTTCATCCAAAATGGCAAAACTACGTTCACCCTGGAAGGCCGTGTCCATGGGCACACCGCCCACGGTGGCATAGGGGCCGACGCGGCAGTTAGAACCGATGCGTGCGCCATCTTCCAGCACCGTTCCAGGAAGTAAGACCGTACCTGCGCCGACGCTGACATCCGCACTAATAACGACAAAAGGATGCACGCAAACATTGTCTGCGAGTTGTGCGTCTGGATGAATTACAGCGGATGGATGAATCATCATGAAATACCTGATGGTGTTTGAATGTGCCACATGTTCATACGCATCAATCTCTGGTTACGAGCTAAGAAGCTGTGTCATTGACGAGATCAACAAGTAGCCTTGCTCGAGTACCCCTCAGCCATGTTTCTTGTTTGAAGGTTTGGTGATACGCGTCGATGGCATGTTCTGATTGTGTCACGACCTTCTGCGCTTTTTGCAAAGACTCAGCACGCATATAGGAAAGCAGGTAGTCTTTGCCATCTAGGGGTAAATGAAACCAGGACTCGAGCTGAACACCTTCATCTTGAAGCGTGGCAATAGCTTCGTCAATACGTGCATTAATCGTTTCAGCCCATTGTTCCACGTTGTCCATGCTATTGGGTTTCAGTTCAATAACACCTGCAATAATCTCCATAAACCTCTCCAATAGGCAATATTAACGTCCAAAGACATTAACGCCCAAAGACAAACGACAAGCTAGCTTCGGCAGCTATCTCATCCTCAACGAAGGCTTTAGCATCTACCTTACAAAGCCCGCGCCGAAACAAGGTGATGGTGCCGGTGAGTCGAAGCACGTCGCCGGGCACAACTTTGCGTTTGAACTTGGCTTTGTCGATGCTGGCAAAGTAGCCAATTTGCCCTGGCGTGAGTGAGTCGCGCACGGCGAGGCCTACGGCAGAGGCTTGGGCAAGTGCTTCAATAATGAGCACGCCGGGCATGACGGGTTCTTGGGGGAAGTGGCCTTGGAAAAAAGGTTCGTTACGAGTGACATTTTTGACGCACTCAAAGTCGTCGCCGTCTTGCGAGATGAACTTATCTACCAATAAAAACGGGTAGCGGTGCGGCAAAATAGCGAGGATGTCCACCTCAGGATTAGCAGTTGATGATTCAGATGGTGCCATAGCATTATCTTAACGCGTAAGGACCAACATGCCTTGTGGTATCAACCCTTACGGCAGATGTGAAAAGCTCGCTTGAACGTGCTCAGGGCGGGTTTGCAAGTTTCGATGAAGTTCATCAAGTAAGCGGGTAGCTAGCCGTAGGGAGCGCAGGTCGTCCTCGAGCGTGCCAATGGGAATAACCCCGTAGCGGATGCGGTCGAGGAAGTGCTCGAGCTCATCTTTTAACGGATTATCGTCATGAACATTGGTGCGTTCCATGTGAACTTCACTGCTGGTACTACTGCCTTTG
>CAZMCW010000163.1:4906-10376 GCA_964564405.1 uncultured bacterium | reverse complement strand
CGTTTCGCGAGACAACTCGCGAGCAGAAACAGATCCCAAGTCCAACTAGAACGCAATGAACTCCGCAGGAGTTTATGGTGTGTTTTGTCGGACTTGGTATGAACTTCGTCTAGGACACAGCTTGATTTACTGTCATTACAGTGCTTATCCTAGCAGTTCCAGGATTAGTTCCCCCATACTGAGTGGGTCGATTTCTACTCCCCTAGGTCGCACGCGCAACGCCTGTGGATGTTACTCGTGGAAATGCTATCCGTAAGTTGATTGCCCCTTATAGGTACAAGAGTTTGGGCTTAAGCACACTAATCCTTAACTCGAGCTAAAAGTACGGTATCTTCTTAACGCCGCAAGCCGTTGTCGGTGGTCAGGGCGTCTTTAAGAACCCGCAACATCTCGAGAGCTTTACCTGTACCCAGTACAACACAGTCGCTAGGATTTTCAGCTACTACTACTGGAATACCTGTAAGTTCGCGCAAAAGCACGTCAAAGTTGCGTAACAGGGAGCCGCTTCCAGTCATGATGATACCTCGGTCAATCACGTCTGAGACGAGTTCAGGGGGAGCTTTCTCGAGCACTCTGCGCACGCCTTCGCCAATTTTCTCGAGTGGTTCGGCAAGTGCTTGCACCACGTCGTTGGTGTTGACGACAATAGTTTTGGGAAGTCCGTTAATAAGATCACGTCCGCGCACTTCAATCTCGCGCACGTCGTTTGGGTGGTTGATGATTGCTGCGCCTACCTGAATCTTAATCTCTTCGGCCGTGCGTTCACCAATTAAATGATTTTCTTTTTGGCGAATGTGGCGAATAATAGCTTCGTCAAACGCGTTACCTGCAATGCGAATGGATTCTGCTACCACAATGCCGCCGAGACTAATCACCGCAATATCTGCTGTACCACCGCCAATATCGACAATCATCGACCCGGTAGGCTCAGCAACGTCTATCCCTGCGCCAATTGCTGCAGCTAGCGGTTCTTCAATTAAGTAAGCTTTGCGGGCACGCACCTCGCGAGTCGCTTGCAACACGGCTCGCTTTTCAACCTCAGTTACGCCTGATGGCACACAGACCATAATGTTAGGACTAAAACCGGCGTTCACCTTACGTACAAACGCTTTAAGCATTTTTTCGGTGAGGTTGTAATCCGCAATAACACCGTCACGCATGGGTCGCGCTGCAATAATACTGTGTGGGGTACGCCCCAACATGCGGTAAGCTTCTTCGCCAACAGCGCGCACCTCTTGCGTATCGCGCCCAACCGCGATCACGGAGGGTTCACGCAGTACAATATCTTTGCCTTTGACGTAAATCAGCACTGTAGCTGTGCCAAGGTCAATACCAACGCCCTGCCAACCACGAAATAGTCTCCAAAGTCCAAACACGCTATTCTCCAGTATTCCAAACCCTCAAATGACAAGGATTGTAGTGTCAAATTATAGTTGTGTCATACCACGAGCACACTCTCATAAGGGATAGTGTACGTTAAGTCAGTACAGCTCAATACAGCGTAAGTAGATTGACTCAATATTTACAATCAGTAGATGGCATCATCAGGGGCATGTATGTTTTCTTAGTGTTAAGTACATTACTATAAACACCCTTCTGAAATCATTTTACGTCTCTCAGGTGATACCCTGATGACTTAGTAAGCTGACCCCAGCAGGATGTAAGCCTTAGCCATATTTTTTCTCTACGACACTACTGTGCCGATGTTTAATAAAAAACAAGTTGTTAATTCAGTGCATATTCAATACGGTGCTCAGTAGCATCTCAGACAACCCATATGCTGTTGAAGAAGCCACTTACAATAAGGCTAAGCTACAGCATAACGACGTAGTATAACGCCTTCGCGTGACGCTGCTTGGACATACCTTGCATTAACACGAGCGTTTTTACCTTTTTATTGCATGCGCGCACTATCTCAATTCAACGTTGAGGACTACAGATAATAAGGCTCGAGCCGCGTCCAAGATACATCACCAACCTCGTTTTTCTCTATGTGGTGTGCGTAAGCTGCCAAGTAAGCTGCTGAAGGAGCTACATGCTCGACAAGCGGCCAGTCCGGGTAGGTACTCACAAACGTATCTCGGTTTAACTTGTTAACATCACTGTGAGGCTGCGGCGTACTCACACCCATGGTTGTTTGAGTGCTAAACCGACACACATAAATATTACCCCGCCGGGCGTCGAGTGCTGTTGCAAACTGCTGTTCGGGTTGCGCGCAAGTATCCAAATAGTGAGCAGCCATAGCCTCTAGACTGGACTTGCCCACAAGGGGACACCCCAAACTGCGAGCTAGTCCTTTGGCTGTCGCCATACCCACACGAAGTCCGGTATAAGACCCAGGACCCAACCCCACGGCAATACCCGCTAACGCTTGAGAATTTTGTTTGGTATTTGTAAAAAGTGTATCAAGTTCGTGCATAATGCGTGCACCGTGATCGCGCCCTAGCCCGAGCTGACACTGTGCTAGCGTACCCTCAGCAGGTGACCACAGCGCCAAACTTAAAAATGGCGTGGCTGTATCAAGTCCTAAATACACTCAACTTGCCTTTGATGATATTGTCGTCATGGACGTCATATCTGTAAGCTCTAAAATTACGTTGTGATGCTTTAGAGACGCTTGACGAACACCGTTGTGGCGTTTCAAGTACAGGGTAAACGCATCAGGATAATTCTCTAAGAGTGCTTCACCCCATTCCACAACCACTAGCCGAGCTCGGTCAAGATAATCGTCTAGCCCAAGGTGCTCGAGGCTGCTCACAACACTTGTAGGGGTGTCTGTAAAACGGTAAGCATCAATATGTACAAGCAATCCTAAATCAGTAGGATATTCATGAATAAGCGTGTAGGTGGGACTGCTTACATGCGCTTGACTCCCCATAGCTGCAGCCAAGTACTGCGTTAAGGTGGTTTTGCCTGCGCCAAGGTCGCCAACGAGTAGCACTAGCGCACCTGCCGGTAAGCCCGTGATAAGCGTTTGAGCAAGATGTTTGGTAGTTGCAAGAGACGGTAGCTCGAGCACCTTTGTCACCGCGCTAAACCCATCTAATGAGGTTACCTAAGACCATTTGAATTAGGTCACCTAAAACCATGACGGTGCAAGTGCTACTAGGACGCAAGTGCTGCGCCACCCAAAATATCGGTCAGCGAATCAAGCCCACGCCGCAGCTTGTTGAGCACCAAACTGAGGTTGGTAGGTGTGTCGAGTACGACTGTAAATACATGCTCGGAATCAGGCCAAGCAGCCACCATAATGCCTTGGGGTGTTTCAACGGTGACGTAGCGCATAGCACCTAAGCTCAGCTCATCACCAAGACTCCCCAAATGACTTTGCAACGCGTCTAGTGAGCTAGTTGTGGTGATTGGGTTGAGGTTAATACGCCCACTCAACAGTTCGCCGCTACCTGCAAACACCGCTGCACTGCTAATATCACTTTCGCTCAGGTAGTCTTCTAACCATGCATTAAGGGGTTGGCTGTCACTGCTGATCTCAATGACATTGCTGCTAGCAGGGGCTGAGTCAACAGGCGCAGCCGCAACATTATCTCCACCTAGTACACCTAGCATGTCGTCTAAAAAGTTACCACTGACCAATTGCTGAGCTACAGCGCGGGTTGCTTCGTATTCTTCTTTGAGGGTGTTGATAATTTCTTCGGCGTTATTGAGGGAGGCCTCGAGCTGTTCTTTCATCGCCGTTGACACCCGCTCGTAAGCGTCGCGTTGGGCATCGAGGTGACGCAAAGTGCGCCGCACCCTGGCAGTATCGTCTGTTTGTAATTTGGCAAGCGGTTCAAAAGCAGCGAGCGCCATGTCTAAGCGCGGGCCAAAACTGGCAGCTTGCTGGGACACTTGCTGATTGAGGTTATCGAGTAAAAGCCAGCCCCGCTCGAGGTTGTCAGCAAGTTGTCCTTGTTCAATGCGCGCGTTAGCGTCACGAATAAGCGCTTGAAGTTCGCGCACGGTGTCGCTGTCGAGCCGTTCGTATTGGCGCACTTCGTTTTCAAGTTGATGTAAATCGTTAATTTGCTCGCTGCGGCGCGTTTCACTGGCGCGCTTCAGAGCTTGCTCGAGGTCGTCAAGGTCAGCAAAACTGCCGCGCTCGAGGGCATTGTTAGCCTCGCTTAGAGCAGTGAGCGTGGCTTTGTCGGCAAGTAGCGCAGCTTGATCAATAAGATCCTGTACACGTGTTTGATAGCTTGCCCGCACGTCACCTTGGAGCTGGTCCACCATAGCTTCGGTTGCTTGCCACTGGGTGCTGTCGAGAGCGTCTTGAGGTAGCGCGTCAAGTTGCCTCGCAAGTTCACTTGCCACCGCATCTTGCTGACCCGAGGTATCTGCTAAATGAGGTAGCGCTTGTACTTGGCTTAGCAGTTTGCGAAGTGCTGCTTGTTGACGCTCACCTTCGCCTTGGGCGCTTGCTGCGAGTGCGTCATCTAGGGCTTGGGCAGCTTGGCGCGCGTCTTCTAAGATTTCATTAGCAACAGTACGTTGAGCTTGGGCAAGCTCAAGAGCAGTAAGCTTTTCATAAAGTGCTTGTCTTTGAGCTTCAGCTGTGTCATCACCACTGTTTTTAGCAGCATCGTACCCACGTTTAAGTTGGGCGATGGCTTCAGCTTGGCGGGCAAGTTTAGCTTCTTCAGCAGCACGCGCTTGGGCTTCTTGTTCGGAACGGCCAGCTGTACGTTCTTGTAAAAGCCTAAACAGTTGCCGTGCTTGGTTAACGTCGCTAGCAGGTGGCAAGGTGGTTTCGAGCACTTCAAGGGTAACTTTAAGGGAGAGCTCGAGCTCCATCAGTTCATCTTCACCTGCAAAATTAGCAAGGTGGGGTTGCATGTCAGCAAGTTCAGCTTGGAGTTGTTCGCGCCAGCGGTCTCTGGCGCTTGCAAACGTGCGACGCAAGTCGCTCATTGCATCACCTATAGACGTACCCGCTTCAAGCTGGTTGCGGTAGTTACTTACCTGCTCAGTTAACTCACTGTCGTAGGCGAGCAAATTGGCATATTCGCGGCTGAGGCCGTCAAGTTCGTAACCTTCAGCTTCAAGGTCAACTTGACTGCTAGCTACCACTGGTCCATCAACAGACATATCGAGCTCGAGGTCGATATCTGCAGGTACCGCCGGAGCTACATCAGGTTCGTCGTCAACAACCTCGAGCAAATCACCTAGTTCATCTTCTGCCGATGTGGGTGCAATCTCAAGGTCTGTATTTACTATCTCTATACTTGTGTCTACGTCACCAGTTACACTAGCGCCATCCGCACTGGCACCATCCGCACTGGCACCATCCGCACTAGCAACGTCTTCAAACCCATCATCAAGGTCTATGTCGAGCAGGTCTTCTTCCGCAGGTTCAGCAGCGCTTGCTTCAGCCAACTTATTGCGCAAGTCAGTGGTGAGTTTGCGGGCGCGTTCAATTTCAGCACTTGCTAACTGACGTGACGCTTGAGCCCCTTGAATTTGATTGACAAGGTTG
>CAZMCW010000163.1:0-4896 GCA_964564405.1 uncultured bacterium | reverse complement strand
GTCAAGACGGCGAACTTTGGAGCCGCCAACGTCGCGCACTTGCTCGAGGGCGTCAACCAACTCGTTGAGTTGGCGGTTTTGCTCAACAAGTTGGTCTTCAAGTTTTTGCTCAACCGTACGCAACTGAGTACGCGCGTCATTGAGGAGAGAAGTTGCTTCATTGCCTGCTTCTTGAGCTTCTTCTAAAAGCTGCAACTGAGCGCGTAATTTTTGAGTTTCAGCCCATTCAAAGTACAAGTTGTAAGGGCGCATAGCTTCTTTGAGTTCGCTAATGGTTTTACCCTGAGCTTCTAGTGGGTCTACTTGAGGTGTGGCCGGTGCTTTAACGATTGCGCCCGACGCCAGCAAGTCCAAGATGTCTTTGATCTTGTCTTTGGCTTGCTCTTTAGGCATTTTGGCTTGTAATTGCCGGTAAATCTGGGACTTTAAGACTTTTTCAAGTCCTCGTAAATCCACATCGTTAGAATTGGCACCAACTTGCTGCAGCCCTTGCTGTAATGACTGCGAGACAACTCGAGGCGGTAATACTGTCTCGAGCTCGCCGACTGTCATCTGATAAAGTTGGTTCACACCCTGCCTCCGCTAAGCCTTAACATAACTCAAATAGCATACCTGTAAGCTTAGAATAGCTAGTGTCGTTGAGTTTGTCACATGTAGCTATTCTGTGTGACAACAGTATACTTCACAACAACTGCGTGTTTGCGAATCACAGCCACTCACAAGTATACGCACACTTCGTTTTAGATGTGCAATTTGAATGTGCATTTTAGAAATATATGAGCAGTTCCAGGATTAGCTCCCCCATACTAAGTAGGTCGATGTCTACTCCCCTAGGTCGTACGTGCAACTGCCTGTAGTAGTTACTTGTGGAAATGCTATATGTCGTCAAAATCAAGTCTGTGTGGTGTTAGCAGAGCTAGTGCCTGACAGCGTATCAACAAATTATTGTGATGTGCAAAAGCCAAGATTAGTAGCTGGATGTAGTTGATTCACCGCATATCTAACAGTTGAAGATAAGAGGTTTGCTAAGTTGCTTCAAGCATCCTTAGCTGACTAGCTGTACGCTGACTAGCTGTACGCTGACTAGCTGTACGCTGATTAGCTGTACGCTGACTAGCTGTACCAAGACGTTGCCTCAAAACGTACTTTAAAAACGACACCTTGAAGCGTCTATTCACAGTATCTATTCACACTAGTCTCGTGTAGGTTTTAGACAATTAGCAGTTTCAGGATAATGAACCTGCTCGCTCGAACGGTATCAAACGCATGGACAGTACACGCGGCGGGAGCTTTACCAACAGCCTCTACTGACCTTAAGACTAAACCCTAAAACTCTTCGTCCCAATCAACAACAGTTTCTGAGCCTGTTGCATTGGCAGGTATGGTTGTGACAGGTGCTTCAGCAGGTACGACGTCATCTTGTTTGCGTTTGCCAATAAGACCAAACTGAACGCAAATGCCGCGCAACCCGATAATTGCAAACAAAATGGCTAAGGCCATGAGCAGTGTCCAGACAACTTGCGAAATAGTGTTTTGAAAGATCGAAAAGCGAGCTAAACTATCAAGCACATCCACACCAGTAACATCTGCTAGAAAAGTACCCAAATAGCTTAAACCCTCGTAGATAACAGGCAAAAATAAGAAAAATAGGGCCACCCCAACCAGTTGCCAATTGCGATTACTGCCGCCAAACGCTAAGTTGAGTAAGGCTAGCGGCACAAAAGCTAAAAAGGCCAGCACAATCATAATTGCTAGTCTCACACTGCCGCCCCAAAACATTTGAGTTGTTACCGCGACATCGTGAGCAAGAGGCACAGGAACACCGTCTAGTACGCCGTTGAGTGTGTCGATGTGGGCTGCCAGTAAAACTGTATCTTGAACGCGCAACGCAGGCGATGCCAGCAAATTACTAAGTAGAGCGTTTGTGTCGGTATCTACACTTATATCTTGCGCGGCAACAAGGTCGGATAAAAACCGGTTGTAATGCACTTGTGATTCGGCTAGTACGTCTTTGGTGTCTTCTTGTCTGCCTTGCTCGAGCGCAACAAGTGCGCGTGCCGTAAGACCGTAAAGGATGTTGATAGCAGCATCTACGGTTGTTAAACCAGCCCCCACGTAGCGTTCTGTCAGTTGACTGAGGGTATCACCGCGTACGTTGTAACTAGCAAGCATCGTCGAGATATCTTGACTTGCAACTACAGGAGTGACTGCAACAACTGGCGTAGGCGTTTCAGGTGATTCTAGGGCAGGTAGTGGAATGACCACAGGCTCAGCCGTTGGTTCTGCTGGCGTAACGGTTGCTTCAGCAGCTACGGGTGCGGCTGGCTCAGGTGCCGGTGCTACTGCTTCAGGAGTTACAACTTCAGGAGTTACAACTTCAGGCGTTTCAGGCACAGTTGCCGGAGCTTGGACGGCCGCGGCTGGTGCGGCATCTAGTATAGCAAGCGCGTCTTGGCGAGCTTGTCCAAAGATTTGTCCAAGTTGATCAAGTTGCGCGTTTAACTGATCTGGTTGTTGATTGAGTAAGGCGTCAAAACCGCTTTCAAACTGACTGTTGATATCTGGCAAACGGGGTGAGTCTTGAATAATAATAGACGCCCCATATGCGTTAGCAAATTGACGATACGCTGCTGCTGTGTCGCTGCTAGCTTGGCTGCGTGCACCGTCTAAGCGAGCTTGAATGAGCCCTAAAATAGCAAGTTCTACATTGGCCCGTTGGCGAGCTTGATCGCTGCCTAAGTCGCTAATTGCTTGCTGACGTTCGAGACCAAAATTGAGGTCAACGGCAAGCTGCACCAAACGCCTACTAGCTTGGCTCGGATTGTTAGCTAAATTGAGCAAGGCTGCTTCGTAGAGTAGACGTTGAAAGCCACCCTCTAAGACAGATATCTGCACGGCTAAGTTGGTTTGGCTGCGCTCATTGATAGCCGTGCGCGCTTGTGCAAATGTGCTCTCGAGCCCACTGATTAAACTGATACTAGTTGATTCATTGGTAAGTGTCCGCAGCGCATTAGCTGCACGCTCGAGGTTTTCTTGCGCGCCTACAGCGTCTTCTGGCAAAATGCGCACACTGGTTTGCAAAGCCTCTCTAGCGTTTTGATAGCTGCTGACAATTTCATCGGCAGGGGGTGTTTCTTGTGCGTATGCAGCTGTGAGCAAAAAAGGTGCTCTACCAAAAGGTGCTCTACCAAGTGGCGTATTCACTGTGACGCTGAGGCTAACTGTGAGACTAACTGTAACCGTTAGCAGTACAATTTTTATAAGGCTAGCTCGAGGCAACATACTTCTTACTGTTTGTGATGGCAGCTGCCTACCGCCATAACAATTTTCACGGTTACCTGTTGAACTGTACTCGGAGTGAAGTTTGTAGCACCGTTTCAACCTCGCTGGGTTCACGGATTATCCTTTAAGCTGGTGAGCGTTGCAAATACCGTTCCAACATTAATGTCGCTGCTACCCAACATAATAACGGTGTCTCTCCCAAAGCAAAACAAAAACAGCTGCCCTTGTGTATGGGACAAATAATACGAGCGCAAGTGCCCACTGCGCTCTAAGAGCCTGAGCCCCATTAAGCCAAAACGAGACAACGAGTTAAGGTCAACCCCGGCACCTCGAGACGTCACAATAGTGCCATTTTCACGCACGGCTGCTACAAGTCGGGCGTGTTCAACTTGAGCAAAGCGCATAACGATGTTTTCAAGTTGGGCTTCACTTAAGATTAATTTGGTTTCTGTAGAGTCGGCCATGGGTGCACCTTTAGGTGTTATGTGTTTGAGTTTATCAGCTTTGGCACTTACGTCGAATTGGTCTTGCCACATTTTAGGTGCTGCTGGCTGAACTGAGGGTGAAGTTGACTGGCGAGCTTGCGACTTGTGAGCTTGGGGTGCTGAAACTTGTTTATCAGGGGCTCGAGCGTGATTTTTAGCGGCCCCTTGATTACCCTTATTCATAGGACTATCAATTGTACTACGGTTGACACTATTCTCGGTGCTAATTGTTGAGGTGGCACGTTCAGCAAATGCTAGCTGCTGACGATCCTGAACCTGTAAATCCTGAACCTGTAAATCCTCAACCTGTAAATCCTCAACCTGTGAATCCTCAACCTGAGGTACATCTGCAGAAACATCTATAAATTCACTGCTAGCGTTGCTGTCAGGACCACTATCAAGATTGGTAGTAAGACTGGTATTGTCAATATTGACGCGGGTAAAATAGCTGAGCGCAGCTGTGACGGCATCAACTTCACTGCTGTCGTAGGGATTAGGCAAACCCACTTTGGGACTTGTTACGGACAACCTGCCAACTTGTCTTGCAAGTTGCTCGAGGTTGCGTTTAAGCCCTTCTCTAGGGAGCATTTGCTCAAATTCGCGGTGGACGTAGCCCACTAGCAACGTCTGCATGACATCGGCAGGAATTGTGTCTGGTGTTTCAGCAACCGAACGCACCCCTGCTTCTAGCACACGGCGCGCAGCCCGTGCCGACACCATCGTGGTAAGGCCGTCCAACGCGCGTGCAAAAACAGAATTCGCCATATATCTCTTTATCATACGGCGTTTGTTGGCAAATGTCATACGCGTTGACATCACGTTTGGATTGGATCACGGTTATCTCAGACTAGGGTTATCTCAGACTAGGGTTATCTCAGACTAGGGTTGTATCAGACTAGGGTTGTGTTGGGTCATACCCGTGTGGCAATTTACAGGTGACGTTTGCCGTGATCACCCTAACCCAAATTCACCACTAAGTTTTACTGTCTAAGTATCTTTTAATCTGTATCTGCAAGATACAGATAGCGGTTAGCGGTTGAGGAACGTGATTCATTTACGTTCGTGTCGTAAAGTTATACTAAAGTGATGTTTTGATGTCGCAAAGCGGCATCAAAATCGCTCGTGTTTA
>CAZMCW010000162.1:8001-10380 GCA_964564405.1 uncultured bacterium | reverse complement strand
CGGGTCTATTGGTACTCGCCTAGCTCGGTAAGTAGGGAGCTAGCTCCCTACTTACGGCTAACGCTATAGTGTGACCTAACGGGCGTGCTGATGGCGTCTCAAAACATTTGGCGACAAGCTCGAGCACCTCGGTAGCGACCATCATGGTACATCAACAGCCTCAGCTACCCAGGTGGTCATGGCTTGGGTTAGCGCTTGGGGGCAAGCTTCTTGGGGTAGGTGACCACAGCCCTCGAGCGTCACCAATGGGGCGGCAAGGTCGCGGGCAAGCGCTTGACTGCTCGCAAATGGCACAAGTTGGTCGTCGCGACTAGCAATAATCATTACCGGCATGTCTTTGGGTGTACGCGCGGGAGACAGCGTAGTTGCACTTGCCCTGCTTAACTCCCAGAGCGACTTGTCCCAGTTGTCCACTTGGGTGTTTTGGCGGTACCCCGCAATTACCTCGGCAGTTATGCTTTCTGGATCGGGTAAGCTCGAGCGCAACATCTCTTGTCCGGGACCGCTAGCAAGTTGGCGCATAAACAGCGGACCGAGTCGGTCAATCTGAGGCGTGCGGTAGAGAAGTTGCCACAAGCCTCGTACGTTGCTGGTGACCTCTGGCACAGGTGCAATCAAGATGACACCGGCAAACTGTTCAGGGTTGCGTTCAGCTAAAGCGAGTGCCAAAGCTGCGCCCGTGTCATGACCTACTAAAATGAGCTTGCCTTCAAGCTCGAGCGCAGTAGTAAGCTCGAGCAAGCGCGTTTGCTGAGCGTCAAACGCATACGGATTTTCACCTTGTGGCCAGCTGCCTCGCAAGGGCCTTGCACTTAGTCCAAAGCCAAGGCGGTCATAGGCAAGCGCGTGTACATCACCTGTCTGAACATCAGCTACAGTAGTACCGTCAGTGCTGGCAACGTCATTAGCCACAGTAGTACTAGCAGGTTCAGCAGGTTCAGCAGGTTCAGCAGGTTCATCGACACCACTAACATCAATGCTACTAACGCCACCACTAGCCCGTGTAGTATCAGTATCAATAGGTTTTGTAAGAGTGTCTAGAACTTGCCGCCAAGCAAACGTATTGCCAATAAATCCATGTAGTAAGACGTAGGTTATTGGCGTTTCACTTGTGGGCGTCTCACTTGTGGGCGTCTCACTTACAACTACCTCAGCTTCACTTAACCGGTGGCGCTGGTCATAGTGAAGCGTGTAACCGGCTAGATCTATAAATTGGCTTGTGGAGGTAGCAAGGTCTGCTGCTGGAACAGTGTCAAGCTCAGCAATAGGTACGACCAAAGGGCCAATAATAAGCACAAGTACCACAGTGCTTAAGATAATCACCGTTGACAGCAAACGAATAGGCATAAAGGTAATTCTAACGCGTGCTTTTACAAGCTGGCGTTAGGGAATCTGCAGTCCTTTGGGGGTAAGCACAAATTCAACACGGGCAAGTACGTAATCAATCAAAATAGCAAGTAACGCTGCCGGTAGCGCCCCCAGTAATACAAACGGATAAATTTGCTGGGAAAGCCCGCCAGCAATAGGCACCCCTAAACCACCGGAGCCTGCAAACGCCCCTAAAGCAGCTGTACCTACATTGATGACCACGCTTGTGCGGATACCTGCCAAAATGATGGTACTGGCAATAGGCAACTCGATTTGCCACAAAATTTGCGCGCGCGTTAGGCCCATGCCCTTAGCTGAGTCGATAATAAATGAGTCCACCGCTTCAATGCCGGCGATAGTATTGCGTACCACTGGCAACATGCCGTACAAGATAAGCGCCACAATTGCTGGCCAAAAACCAAACCCCAGAACAGGCACCATAATAGCTACGATGGCAAGGGTGGGCACCGTTTGCCCCGAGCTCACAATGTCTGATACAAGCGGTAAAAACTCTTGAAACTGCTCGCGTGTCACCAAAATCCCTAGGGCAAGTCCAATACCCACAGTAATAATTGACGACACGACGATGAGCTCGAGGTGTTGCGCTGTTAACGTAATGACCGTGGTACGTGGATACAGTAGTTGCGGGCTACGCGGGAAGATGGTTCTGAGCAGCGCGTCCCACAACGGTAAGTGCCCAAAAAACGACCAGAACGCTAAAAACGTGGTAGCTGCCCGGTAAAGTGGGCGCAATAACTTATCGTCGCGGTTAAGCTGATTAGGCTGTTCTGTTCTACGCTGATGATAGGCCAGTGCTATATCGCCAGCAGCAAACACAAGTGCTACTAGCCAAAAAGCAATCTGACTGTCTAGCGCACCAATATTAAGTAAAGTGCCAGCGTCAAACCTTAAGGTAGGTAGCCATAAATTAGGACTTAAAGAGGCTGTGCTCCCCGCTTCAAAGCGTTCATCTCGCAGGGCCACCTGAATAAATTGTAATACAAATAGTAC
>CAZMCW010000162.1:7671-7991 GCA_964564405.1 uncultured bacterium | reverse complement strand
GCGCTTACGCCAAGCCAAATAAGTACTGTACTGGTGATGGCGGCAAATGGTGAGGTGTTTGTTGCTGTGTTAGCATCTGCTGTAGACGCATTGTTGGATGAGGTTGTCTGAGGCGAGGCTGCCTTGGACGTTGTCTTTTTAGATGCAGACGCGTTAGGTGCAGAGTTGTTAGACGTGGCAGTGTTATCGCTGGGTAAATCTGTCATGCAGCTGCCTCTTGAGGGTCGCGGTCAATGTATTCTTGTAACGCTTTAAGCCGAATGCTCCCCACCAAGTGCCCCTGTTCGTCCACAACGGGGGTCATCCTAAAGCCACGGCTT
>CAZMCW010000162.1:1118-7650 GCA_964564405.1 uncultured bacterium | reverse complement strand
CCCCTTGGCGCACGGCAATGTCTGCGTAGGGTGCTTCGTTCATGGCCTCGAGCAGCGAGTTTTCATGTTCAGCCGCATCGCGGTCAACCCAGCCTTTAAGACGGCCTTGTTTATCAATCACAAACGCGTTGCGAACCTTGTGATCATGAAGGATGGCCCTAGCCTCGTCAATTTTAGCCTCAAAGTGCACCGTAGGTGGATCGGGTTCCATAATCTCATGAACGCGCACCAGACCAAGCCGTTTAAGTTGCCTATCGGCCCCGACAAAGTCGCGTACAAAATTGTTTTTGGGGTGCGCGAGTAAGGTGTCTGGCGTGTCGTACTGTACCAACTTACCTGCACGCAAAATAGCAACGCGGTCGCCCATTTTGATGGCTTCGTCGATGTCGTGGGTCACAAAGATAATCGTTTTACTGATCTCTTGTTGAATTTGCAAAAACTCGTCTTGCAGCACGTCGCGAGTAATTGGATCAATAGCCCCAAAGGGTTCGTCCATGAGCATAATCGGCGGGTCAGCTCCAAGCGCCCTAGCTACGCCAACACGCTGCTGTTGCCCCCCTGAAAGTTGCCGGGGATATTTGTCGCGGTTGGTGTCTGGGTCAAGCCCAACGAGCTCGAGCAAGCGGTCAACCCGTTTGCGAATACGGCTTTCATCCCAATTTAAAAGTTTGGGCACAATCGCCACATTGTCATAGATAGTCATGTGCGGAAACAACCCTATTTGCTGAATAGCGTAACCAATTTTGCGCCGCAATTCTTCGGCAGGAATATCGCGATTATCACGCCCGTCTACCAAAATGCGCCCACTTGAAATACCAATCAACCGATTGACCATGCGCATCGAGGTTGTTTTACCGCAGCCAGAAGGGCCAATAAACACACAAATTTCGCCCGGCGCAACTTCAACATCAAGCCCATCTACCGCTCGAAATCCATTTGCATATTGTTTGACAACTTTTTCAAATTTAATCATGCAATCTCCTTGCTGTACATTGCTTATGACACTGTTGATTGAGGTTAGTTGAGACTCTTGATGAGTAACGTCTGGCATGTCTGTGACAGCTTTAAGCAGCAAAAATGTTCTGGAAAAATATTCTGGTCAATCAACCCAGTAGACAACCCCCGACAACGAAAACGTTCAACGTTGAGGGCGCTTAACCTCAAGCAATAGCTCAACACATTTCAAAAGCAGCAGATGACGCGCGTCACGGTTAGCCTCAGATGCCATGTGTTTACAAATGGCGAATGCCGGGTGAGGTCAATAGGCGCTCGAGCCCTCTCAACCCAGCGTCAAGAAAGGCTGCTAGCAAAACAGCTGGAATAGCACCCAACAAAATTTGATCAATCGACGTGTTGATGATGCCTTGCAAAATAAAATCACCTAGGCCGCCCGCTCCAATAACGGACGCCACGGCTCCAATCCCCACTAGCGACACTGCTGCGTTGCGTACCCCAGCCATAATGATAGGAATGGCAATAGGTAGCTCAATTTGAAAAAAGCGTTGGCTGGGCGTCATACCCATACCCCGACCTGAATCAATGATAGCTGCATCAACGTTGTTTAGCCCCGCGTAGGTATTGCGCACCATAGGTAGTAGCGAGTAAAGCGTCAAGGCAATTACCGCCGGTGCAGTACCAATGCCAGACACACCCAAGTTGCGAATGGTGAGCCCCTCTGCCAAATCAACACGCTGCAAAAATTGCTGCGCGCCCGCAACTGTAGCTAAAATTAGGACCACCGCAAATACAGCGAGCCCACCCAAGCTGCCGTAATGGCTCGAGCTACGCCAGTGCCCAGCTTTAAATACGCGGGTGAGCATCCACAACCCCAACGACACCACAAGGATACTGATCAACAAGGTACGGTAGTTGGTAAAGACAGCATCAGCAGATGTAAATACAATAAATAGTGCGCGAAATAAGAAACTTACCAATACCACAACAAATAACACTAAGGGTAGAGCACTGAGGATAGCTGTACCAATTAAAAAAAGCTGTTTAACATTACCTTTCAGGCTGTCTGCAAAACGTTGATAGCTAAAGATAGCTGCGCCGGCCAGTACCATAAGTAGTACCCAAACCACCAACACTTGCCCTGCGCGTTGGTCACCAAGCCGCGATAACGGGACCAGCAACACCCCAAATAACGCCAAACTAGGCACAGTTTGAATAATGCCCACGGTGTAGAGGATGACAGGTGCCGTGCGGGTGTCGCGGTAAGCCCACAGTCCTAAGCCAACGCCTAATACAAAGCCTACCAACAAAGAAATGGCCACAAACATGAGGTGTTCAATGGTGCGTTGCCCGAGGGTGCCGCCCCTAGCCTCAAACTCGACCAAAACAGAATAAATATCAAAATAACCGTTGATGAGAAGTAAGATCACTAAGCTAATGCCAACCCAAGTTGCTAGTAACTTGCTAAACCGACCCACCCCAGCTAGGGTTAAATCGCGCAAGCCTGCAAACAGCACCACGTAGCCACCGAACACACCCAGCGCAATGGCGGCTGACGGCAGTAAGCGAGGGTTACGCAAATTAGCACTTTCACCTAGTAGTGTGCTGGCATTGTCAATGAGGTCGCGCCCAGCGTAAGCACCCAAATAAAGCGTTAAAAATAGAAGTGCGTTGCCGATGCCAACCAGCAACCAGCCTCGAGCTTCATCTGCGTCGCGCAATGCCACCAAAAGTGGAGCAAGCGCTAACAAAAAAAGCATAATGTAGCGCAGGTCGCCTTCTAACTGTAAAAGTTGAAACGGAATACCTGACGCTAGTCGGTTGGGTTTAAGTTCAACTAAGGGCAAAAAGAAAAACCCAAACGTAGTGATGAGACTTCCCAAAATGCCAATGCGATTCACCGCTTTGGACACAAACAACCTCCCCCAAGCAACCTAAGTGAACATGTAGTCAACAAAAAGCGAGCCAAACCATCACGGTCGGCTCGCAATGTAAACACGATCAATCCTTAACCTACTACTGAATAAACCCGTTTTCTTGTAGGTAAGACAGTGCCACGTCGTCAGGGCTTTCGCCGTCAACTTCTACTCGAGCATTAATGGTCTGTAGCGTGACTTCATCTAACGTCATAAAGATAGGATCAAGTACATCGGCAATGCTGGGGTCAGTATCTGCAAACGCGTCGATAACCTCAGCTCTAAAGACAGGCCCAGGTTGGAACACAGGTTGCGCGCCTTCAGGGTCAGCGAGCACAATGAAGTCGTAGGCCATAAGTGCGCCGTCAGTACCGTAGGCCATGGCTACGTTCACGTCGTTAGCGCCTTCTGCTAAAGCTTGCTCGGTTTGGGCGGGCGTGCCGCCTGCGATAATGAGCAGTTGGTCGTCCGCAAATTGAAAGTCGTAGGTGCTTTCAAACGAGCTAATGCCGTCTGGACGCTGGGCAAACTCATCGCCCGTGGCCACTTTAATATAGTTGCCAGCACGTACGTACTCAGCAAATTCAGGCATACTGCTGATGCCGTTTTCTTCTGACCACTGGCGGGTCACCGCAAACGCATAGGTATTGTTGGCTGGGGCAACTTGAAGCCAGATGAGGTTATTAAGCTGCGCGTCAAGCTCACTAACAACCGCATAAGACTGGTCAGCGTTTTTGGATGCATCTTCGGGAATGTCCACTTCGCCTGCAGCAGCTTCTTCACGGAAGTAGTTACTGATAGCTGTACCTGTGTACTCGGGGTAGACGTCAATTTCGCCACTCTCGAGCGCAGCCCGGTTAACCTGCGTGCTACCTAAGTTTGTACGGTCTTCTACTGGATAGCCGGCATCTTCAAGGGCGTAGTAGATAATTTTGCCCAAGAGGATGTTTTCTGTAAACTACTTTGAGCCAATGCGAATAGGCTCTTGGCCAAATGCATTCATACCAAGACCCATGGCCATACTTGCAACGACAAGCGCGATGACAAACTTACGCATAAGTTGTTTCCTCCTTCGTGACACGGTAATACTAAGATATTGACGTTTATCAGATTGACAATATCTAACCAGATTTACAATCAAGCTAAAGCGTACAGGCTAAAACTACAAAGTTTGCACGCAGTATCACTCGGTCTTTTACACTTTTGTTTGAGCAATCAAAGATCATCACAATGCAATATGGTGCAACACAGTTATGTATACGGCACAGTTATACATCAACACAGTTATACATCAACACAGTTATATAAATGCCATTGAACATAATTCAACGCATGCCATGTGGCTTGAAATACAACGGGGTAGCACAACAGCGGGTACGACAAAAAACACAACACACGTTGGTTATGAACTTACACGTTATGAACTCATACGTTATGAACTCCTACAACGTATGTGAACAATACAAAAACTGCATTGGTGAGATAGCTAGCAAGTTTATTAGATGCAGAATACGCAGATGCATCGTGCTAGCTGTACGGACCAGCCCAGTAGCCTAAATGTTAGTGAGCAGCTGTCCATTTAGTGCCTACATATTGACAATAGTCAAAGCCCCTTGGTGGCCACGTGTTATTGGCCATACATTCTCGCCAACTATGCTATTTTGATAGCTATAGTGTTGCGATGATTACTTTTGACTCAAAAAAATGCTGTGGTTTTACAACCTCAATTACCATAACATAGCCTCTTTTGAATTGCAAAAACGCCGTACACATGCTTTAGAGGTTGTTGAAACACGCCTCTGGAGCACATAGATTCGTTATTTTGGCGCTAATGTCAACCATCATTAACTCGCCATGAAAACACTGAGCTCAGGTGATGGTGGGATGGGCTAAGGATACCCAGCTTACATCTGCTCTATTATTTTTGAGGGTGCCATCTTATCAACAGGGTGTCATCTTGTCAACAAGATGTAGTCGCATACTATTTTAATAAATCATCCAGAATCTACCAAGATATTACACCAAACATCCGCATTTGCTTCATTCATGATTGCTAGATTAAGCGTGTTGGTACTGAACCGGCATGCACACTAACAAATCTCTGTGCATATCAAGTTCAACATGCTACCCGTCGCTAACTTGCTAAACCTTATGTCGATTCACGTCACTCATTCACAAACTACTCATTTGCAGTGTCAACACTGGACACATCACTTAATACGTTACGTCTTTTGAATTCTTAATCATCAACTCGAAACGCATTACACCTAACTAGACTAAGGAGTCATTTGTGCGGTTAAGCCTGCGCCAAAAAGGCATCATCTTTTTAATTGTCCCTTTTGTACTCATTAACGCCATATTTTTGATTGTCAATTTAATTAATATTCGTCGGCAAGTCACTGAAGACATCCAATTTTTCTTGACGGAGCAAGTTATTCGCTATGCAGATAGTATAAATGCTGCCTTACAAGGTGCGGCAGGAATTGCTGAAACAACGGCTCGAGCTCTTAGTACCTCAGATACTTGGCAAGATGACGACCTCTACACACTTTTGCAAGGTAATGTTCTAACCTCACCGCTCATCTTCGGGAGCACCATTGCATTTGACCCAGTGCAACGCTCAGATGGGCAACCTTTTTCGCCCTATGTGTACACAAGCAACCGCCCATCAACCTTTGGCGTGAATGCCCGGGTTGCTACCAGTCAACTTGACATTACTACTGCTTACGACTATTACGATGGCAATCATCAATGGTGGAGTGCGCCGTATAGTTTACAACAAGCTGTGTGGACAGAACCCTATTTTGACGAAGGTGCCGGCAATATTGTTATGAGTACTTATAGTGTACCTTTTTTTCGCGTTGGTCCAAACGGACGTGAGTTTTGGGGTGTAAGTGCGGTTGATATTCCATTAGATGATCTGCCCTTAGTGCTTGGCTTACGCGAGACGATAGACCTTCAATTCATTGCGCTGTCCTCAGCGGGGTTATATGTCTACAATGACGACCGTAGTAAAATCCTCAACCAGAGCATCTTAGAAGAAGCTGAACAGCTTGGCAGTGCTGACCTGCGCCAACTAGGCACGCAGATGTTGACAGGCGAGACAGGGGTTATGCAGTTAGAGAATAGTGAGGGTGAGCTCGAGTGGATAGCATTTGCCCCCATTACAGCAGCGAATTGGAGTTTAGCCATTAGCTTCCCGCATAGTATCGTTACAGATGACGTAGCACAACAAGTGCGCTCTGCCAGCATCAATGTACCCCTTAGCGGTCTGCTTATTGTTACAGTTGGCTACGCTTTTTCATCAAATTTGACACGGCGGATTAGACGCTTACGTCAGGCAGCAAGCCAACTCGCTCAGGGCAACCTTACAACAATTCCTGTACCAGGTAACGATGAGCTAGGGCAGTTGACAGAAAGCCTCAACGACATGGCCACCCAGATCCACGCCCGTGAAACCTCACTACGGTCAGAAAACGTGCGCCTTGCCGATGAAGTTGAGGTAGTTCGGCAAATACAACACAAACTCTTGCCTGCCCCAGCCGAACTTGCTGAGGTTGCCAATTTGGACATTGCCGTATTTATGGAACCTGCTAACGAAGTCGGTGGCGATTATTACGATGTGTTGGTACAAGATGATCACGTCAAAATTGCCATTGGTG
>CAZMCW010000162.1:856-1108 GCA_964564405.1 uncultured bacterium | reverse complement strand
CGGTTTGGTGATGCTTATGACCCAGATGGGGGTGCGCACTTTGCTCGAGCACAATGAACGCGACAGCAGTGCTTTTTTGAGCACCCTGAACCGAGCCCTCTACAAAAACATTGCCCGCATGCGCAGCAACAAAGATATGACGCTGTTGTTGCTAGATTATGATCACAGTTGTGAGCAACGGGGCTGCTTGCGCGTGAGTGGACAACACGAAACCTTGCTACTCGTGCGTGCAGGTGGCGTGGTCGAAGAAAT
>CAZMCW010000162.1:0-846 GCA_964564405.1 uncultured bacterium | reverse complement strand
TTTCCCTTAGGACTAGAAGAAGATATAGATGCATTTGTAGGTAAGCTCGAGGTCAACCTGGCCCCCGGCGACGGCGTGGTGCTGTACAGTGACGGCATTACTGAAGCTGCAAGCCCAAGCGGAAACTTGTACGGGCTTGACCGGCTGGTTGAAGTTGTGACCCACCATTGGCAAAGCTCAACCGACGTGCTCAAACAACACATTGTTGACGATGTCTACAGCCACATTGCAGGCGCTGAAATTTACGATGACATTACTTTGGTGGTACTCAAACAGATGTGAGCATCAATCAGTAAAAACGCTCGAGGTTAAAGAACAGCTTGCCTCGAGCGTCATAATTATGGCTATTCAATTTGTATACGTTTGAGGGTGAATGACCAGCTTGAACTCAAAGGTGGAATCCTAACAAAAACGAACACATACCTAAGTTCACTTGTAAATTCTTGGACACAAGTTATGTACTTTGCAGCATTTAGTTGTGTTCCAGACAATAATGATGCTCACGCGCAGGTTTTCCTTTCAGACTACAATCAACGGTTTCAAAACGATGAAAACCTAGTTTTTCTGCCAGTCTGATTGAAGCCTCATTGTTGACGTCGACTGAAATCACAATCTCCACAACCTGAAACTCTTGGAACAGCAACACACACAATTCTCTGACGGCTTCAGAAGCGTATCCTTTTCGCCAAAACTCTGGAGAAATCACGTAGGCAATCTCGGCATGTTTATTTTCGTAAATTGTGGATTGAAGCGTGCCAATATAAATATTTTGAGATTTGAGCTTGATTGCCCAATTAAGCCAAATTTCGCCACTACTTGTAGGCGCACCTTTAGAAAGAAACATAT
>CAZMCW010000161.1:0-10398 GCA_964564405.1 uncultured bacterium | reverse complement strand
CACGAGCGATTTTGATGCCGCAAAGCGACATCAAAACATCACTTTAGTATTATGAGCACATTAGCATCTCAACCTTCTGACACCAATGAAACCACTGAGTGACACCTACATCTTCTCTGATGGAATCTCCCGTTCCCCCGTCCCCCCCTTCTCCCTTTCCTAAACATGCTATTCAACACCCGTCATCTTGCGCACCTGCTACTCAAACCATCACGCTCGTCTAAGCCCACTCGAGACGCTCGAGCACACCCTCAACACACACTCTCTCAACACACACTCTCTCAACACAAAGGAGAACTACATGGACACACTGATGATTGCACTAGGCTGGTTTGGCGTGTTTGCGCCGGTGGCACTAGGCTCACTGGGCAGTATCATTGGCTGCGCGCGGGCCGGGCAAGCGGCTATTGGGGCCATGCTCGAGACCGAACGCGGTCACGGGCGCTACGTGGGCGTGTCGGCACTCCCTTCCTCCCAGACGATTTACGGCATTGTGGTCATGCTGAGTCTAAACATTGGCGTCACCGACGCCAACGCAGGCGGGCTATTTAGCGTGGGTGTGCTCACCGGCGTGGCGCTCATGCTCAGCGGCATGTATCAAGGCAACACCTGTGCGTCTGCCATCAACGTCTTTAAGAGCAAACCCGAAGTCTTTGGCTTATCCGTTGCGCCAGCAGCCGTGGTGGAGGGCTTTGCCGTATTTGTCTTTGTGTTTGCGTTGGTCCTAAGCGGCTCGCTACCTAGAGCCTAAAGGAGGTCAATGTGGATACTCAGGTAGATACTAGTTTAGACCCCCACGAAACACCCTCAACCGTTACTGAACCTTTGCCAACGGGTGCCACCGAGTCCGGTGTGCAAGCCCTCATCGACAAATTGCGTTACGAAGGGGGATCTGCTGGCAAGCGCGAAGCTGCTGAGATTGTCGAAACCGCCAAAGCGGAAGCGGAGGCGATTCTTGCCAAAGCCAAAGCTGAAAGTTCACGTTTGCTTACCCACGCCAGACGGCACACGGAAAGTGAACAGCAAGCCGCTAATGAGGCCTTGCAACTGGCGGCCAGAGACACTGCCCTCAACCTAAAAGCACAACTCCTTGCCCAGTTTCGCAGTCAATTACAGCAACTTGTACGCACCCAACTTGCTGACACAGATTTGTTAAAGCAACTCATCCTCGAGCTGGCAGGTGAGGCACGTACCACGTTAGACGCACAAGCGAGTAGCCAAGACATGAACATCTTAGTAAGCCTCGCTGAAAAAACGTTTGATGAAGAAGCTGCTCGAGCATCCCTCGACACCCTGGTAGGCAGTCTAGCTAGTGACCTTTTACAAGATGGCGTGCAACTTGCGGCTGATCCTAGCCGCAAACATACTGGACTGCGTGTACAACTGGTGGGGGACAACCTCGAGCTGGACTTTAGCGATGAAGCCGTCACCAACTTACTCGCCCAGCACTTGCTACCGCGTTTTCGAAAATTGCTCGAGGACGGTTAACCATGCACTACTACACACTTATCGCTAGTTTGCCTGCCCTTCCCCATCCTGAACGCGCAACCCGTTTACCGATTAGCGCCTTACGGTTTGCCGAGCGCTTAACCATGCTTACTGCTGAGGACGCTCGAGTGATGCACCTTGCCGAAGACCTCATCCAGTGGCAAAACCACCCGGTGAGCCGTAGTGACGCCGAGTTTATTGCGTTTTACAGCCGTCTACAAACCTCTCAACAAGCGTCTTATTACAGTCCTGAACCTTGGTTACACGCGCCTGTAAGCTCACAACAAGGCTACTATCAACCCAAAGACTATCAACCAGAAGATTATGCCCGTTTGGAACCCATTATCAGCTTTCGCCTCAACCAACGCACCTTGCTAGCTGCCCTGCGGCGGCGGCACTTGGGGCAAAACGCACCAGCAGCAGGTGAGGCTTGGGGCGTTAGTCCTTGGCTCGAGCACATTCGCCGCAATTGGCAACAGCCCGACTTTAACCTTGGCGGGCGGTTTGCGTGGCTTAGTGAGGCGCGGGAGTTGCTCGAGGACGGCGATAGCGTGCAACTAGAAAAACAACAAATGAACCTCACTTGGCGGTTTTTAGATACCTTTGCCCAACCTGATCCGTTTAGTTTTGGGGCGCTACTTGCCTACCGTTTTAAGTGGGACATGGTGCAACGGGCTTTAAGTTATGACGCAGCGGCCGCTCAGGTGAGGCTCGAGTCCCTCCTCACTGAAAGCCTTGCTAAGTTGCCAGCCCAGCACTACCTCGCTGACTACCTCACAGAAGGCAGCCGTTCCATCACTCCAGAAGTCAGTTATGAGGAGGCACACCATGACCGTGCTTAGTCCTGACACAACCGACAAGCCGCGCGTGAAAATTGTGGCGGCTCAAGAAAGCCTTATTAGCGTGGATGTTCGTAGCACCCCCATCCGCCAGCACGAAGTGGCCTATGTCTGTTTGGGTGAGCAGCGCCTTAAAGCTGAGGTTTTGCGCATTCAAGCTGGGCGAGCAGACTTACAAGTGTTTGAAGATACCCAAGACGTACGCGTTGGTGATGAGGTTGAGTTAACTGGCGAGATGCTCAGCGTACAACTTGGCCCCGGCCTCTTGGGTACTATTTTTGACGGCTTACAAAATCCTTTGCAGCAACTTGCCGATGAGCACGGGTTTTTTTTACCACGCGGGCAGTATCCTGATCCGTTGGATGCCCACGCACATTGGCACTTTCGGACGAGCGTGGCCTTAGGTGATGTGGTGCGCGCCGGCGACACGCTGGGGACAGTAACGGAAAAGCGGCTCGAGCACCGCATTATGGTGCCCTTTGACGAAGCTGAGCCCTTAACCGTGCAGTGGCTACGCCCCGCCAACACACCAGGGCAGGTGACCGTTCACACTATAGTTGCACGGCTTGTGCGGGCTGATGGCAGTGAGCTCGAGGTCAACTTACAGCAAAGCTGGCCTGTCCGCCGCCCTTTACCCGAAGCCATGCTGCACCGCCGCATCTGCGAACGTCATTATCCGGATACGCCCTTAACCACTACCGTGCGCATTATTGACACGCTATTCCCCGTAGCGAAAGGCGGCACAGCTTGCATCCCTGGGCCGTTTGGGGCAGGTAAAACCGTCTTACAAAGCCTTATTGCCCGCTATGCAGATGTAGATGTGGTCGTAATTGTGGCCTGCGGCGAGCGCGCTGGTGAAGTGGTGGAAACCATCACCGAGTTTCCAGAATACCGTGACCCACGCACCGGCGGTTCGCTTATGGAGCGCACAGTGCTTATTTGTAATACCTCGTCGATGCCGGTGGCAGCCCGTGAATCGTCAGTTTATACCGGCATGACCATCGGCGAGTACTACCGCCAAATGGGCTACGACGTGCTGGTCATTGCCGACTCAACCTCACGTTGGGCCCAAGCGTTGCGCGAAACCTCTGGGCGCATGGAAGAAATTCCTGGCGAAGAAGCTTATCCCGCTTATTTAGATTCCGCGATTAAAAACGTTTATGAACGCGCGGGCGTACTCACCACACCGCAAGGACTTGGCAGCCTCACCATGATTGGCACCGTTTCGCCAGCAGGCGGTAACTTTGACGAACCCGTCACGCAAGCTACACTAGGCACCGTCAAAACCTTTTGGGGGCTTTCCTACGACCGAGCTTACAAGCGCTATTACCCAGCCATTGACCCACTTTTGTCGTGGTCGCGCTACTTAACGCAACTCGCTGACTGGTACGGCAAACAATTAGGTGGCGGGTGGGTTAACGGCGTGAGCAGTGTCCGTGAGATGCTCGAGCGCGGCGACACCATCTACCAGATGATGCAGGTTACGGGCGAAGAAGGTATCACCCTGGAAGACTACGTGGACTGGCAAAAAGCCAGTTTACTTGACCGGGTTTATTTACAACAAGATGCCTTTGACGACGTGGATGTATCTACCCCACTTAGCCGCCAGCAGGAGAGTTTTAACGACCTCTTGGAGCTTATGAAGCGCACCTACACGTTTGCTGATAAAGACAGCGCTAGGACCTACTTTACCGAGCTAACCTCGCTCTATCAAAACCTCAACTACAGTGCACCAGAAAGCCTCGAGTACGACCGCTACAAACGTGAGATTACGGCATTGGCTGCGCGCTACAGCTCATGATGTGCCGTAACCATCAGGTATAAATTGAGGTGACAAGCACATGCAACACCCTCAAATGATGATGATTTTGCGTGTGCTTGTTGATGTACAGCAAACCTTGATATACCTTAGCAGTTCCAGAATTGGTTCCCACACACTGAGTGGGTCGATTTCTACTCCCCTAGGTCGCACGCGCAACTGCCTGTGGCAGTTACTCGTGGAAACGCTAACCTCTAACGAAAACTTACAAGCTGGGGTGAGGCTATAATCTTGAAGGGCGTAGGACTTGATGCTGTCATGGCGTGAAGGCTCGAGCCCTCTCAATCATCTTTAGGACAAAACCATTTATGACACTTGCCGACGCTCAACACACCCTTCAACCCACTTGGTCCGCTGTTGATGCCTACTTTGGTGGCCGTTTATCACCCGAAGATGACGCCCTGCGCCACGCTCTACAAACAAGTGAGGCTGCTGGTTTGCCTGCTTACAACGTGGCACCTAATCAGGGCAAACTTTTGCAGATGCTGGTGGAGCTGCAGGGAGCACATAGGGTGCTCGAGCTAGGCACGCTCGGTGGCTACAGCACCATTTGGCTCGCCAGAGGTCTACCCGAAGACGGGCAGCTTATCACCATCGAAGCAAGTCCTGATTTTGCGGCCGTTGCCACGTCCAACCTCAACTACGCTGGACTTGCGGGTAAAGTTGACGTGCGTATTGGTCAGGGTAAAGACGTGCTAACTGAGCTTATCCACGAAGAACAAGCGCCGTTTGATGTGATTTTTATTGATGCTGACAAACCCAATAACCCGGTTTATTTAGAGTTATCACTTAAACTCGTACGCCCAGGTAGCCTCATTATTGCCGATAACGTAGTCCGTGATGGCGCAGTTGCCAATGCTGAAAGTGATGACCCTAAAGTAATTGGCGTGCGCAGCTTTACAGATAGGGTTGCCGCTAACCCACGCCTTTCAGCTACAGCCTTACAAACTGTTGGCAGCAAAGGCTACGACGGTTTTGCGCTGATTCGGGTACTATCCTAATCTCAATGCGACCTCCACCTGATGACTACCCACCACGTTATCAACGTTATCTTGACGCTGTCCCAGAAATAGATATTTTGGCAGCGTTTGATGCTCAACAACCTATTACAAAATCGCTGTTAGGCCAACTCAGCGAGCAGCAATCTTCACATCGCTATCAACCAAATAAATGGAGCATCCGCGAAGTAGTTGGGCACATTATTGATGTTGAGCGTATTTTTTCTTTACGGGTTGTGCGCTTTAGCCGTAGTGACACCAACCCGCATCAAGATTTTGACTTTGATAAAATAGCCTATGTTCGTGCAGCTGGCTACCATCAACGCGACCTTGCCGACATTAGCCAAGAATTTTACGCGCTGCGAGACGCCAATGTGCGTGCGTTCCAACATTTATCCGCCGAGCAACTTCAGCTCGTTGGCGAGGCTAACCACGACCGCCTCAGCGTACTTGCCTTGCTTTTTGTCATGCTAGGCCACGAACGTCACCATTTACAGATGATCTGTACAACTTACTTACAACATTAACCATTTGCACCACTATTAACCATTTGCACCACTGGGGTTGTAAAGCATTACTGAACTACACACGCACCACACACGTAGCTGGCACCCACCCGTGCACCCCCGCCTGATTAGAACACCAGTACCACTGATTAAGCTCGCGGTAAACTGTAAGTGTTTCACCAGGTGCAACATCTAACTCGTAAGCGCTGTAATCGGCTAGGGCAATTGCCTCAGCAGGTGCCGCCTTGGATGATGTTTTGGGCGTAATTTTAGGGGTAAGGGTCGTTGGCGTTGCTAGACGTGTTGCTAACGCACTAGCAGCTAGAATATCTGCAACTTGAAACTCGCCTGTTTTAAGCAGTTTTTCGTCCATGCTGGTCTTGCTGCGTTTAAGTTGCAAAAGTTGTTCGGGAGCCCAACCTTGGTTCCCATCTGCCGTGGTTGTCCAGTACCAGCCTGAGAATCCATCATCTTGCTCACCAACCCAAACGCGCTCGAGCCGCTTAAACCTAATCGGGTTGTTGTAATTGCTTGTGTGTTGTTGAATAACCTTGACCAACATAGCGAATGTACACCTTTACTAAGTACCTCCTATCTGAAAACTACAGTTTCCAGATAGCGTTTAGCGGTTAAGGATGGGCGCTGCTGAGTTTGGTAAGTATCACTTTTCAACTTGGAGGTACTTATACTAAGTCCGAAAAAACACATCATAAATCACTGCGGGATTCATTCTGTCTGACACGGACTTGGTATCTGTTTCTACTCGCTCCGCTTGGGTTACTTTGTTACCAAAATAACCGGAAATGGTATTACTTCTAGCAGTTCCAGGATTGATTCCCCCACACTGAGTGGGTCAATTTCTACTTCCCTAGGTCGCACGCGCAACTTCCTGTAGTAGTTACTCGTGAAAACACTATTCTTATCATAAAGACGTTGCAATATGTTGCAAGGTAGTTTGACACATTAAGTGATAGCGTTGCTTCAACGCACTCCGGCGTACTAGAAATTGACTCAGTACGACGTTCATTAGCATAATAGCTGACGTTGCACTCTAGCACGCTTTTAGCTGTATTCAATAAGCTAGCCTTAGCTTGAACCCACATGTACTTGTCAGTTCACATGATAAGAGAATCAAGCTAAAGCTAAGTATCTGCTATCTGTATCTTGCAAGATACAGATAGCAAAAGCGGTTAAGGAACGTGATTCATTCACGTTCCACGTCGCGAAGTTACTATGAAGACACTTACTTGACTTGCTCGAGCGCCAACTTAACCAAGTTACTGACTGTTCAAGCTCCAGTCATAACTCATATAGCGCAACGTGAGGTCGTCGCTAGTCAGGACCTCGCGGGCGTCACCTTCTGCAAATTGAGCTAAGTAGGTTGCCACACCACCAAAATCTTCAAAATCTTCTTCAAACCAGTCAAAAATTTTGCTTACCTGAGCTGTATTGGTGGCTGGGTCAAATTGATTGCGTAACGGATCGTTGATGAACGCGTGCGCTTGCGCGTCTAGTTGGGCGTCTAAGGTTTCACCTTTATAGGCTTCGTTAATAAGCAGTGGACAACTAAACGACGCACAATTGATGGCAAAGTGAAAACGTGGTTCGTTAAACTCTACCCGCAAGATGGTGTTTTCAAGTTCGTCTAAGCTGTACATATCGCTGCCGAGTTGGTAGCGCTGCTCTGTAAAAAAAGAGCGTTCAGGAATGCGCAACAAGGTAGGACGAATAGTATTTACCGGATACCGTTGCAACACTTCGTGAATAGCAAAGATATTGTAAACGTTGATCCAATATGCGAGGGCGTCTGCTTCGCTGGTGAAGTGGCTCTCAGAATCAGCTGGGTCTACGCCGGCTAGCGCTTGTACCAAGTTGTCTAAGATCAACAGGTCACCAGGATCACCCCACCATGTTTCATAATCAACAAACCCCGTTTCATCAACGTATTTACCCAGTAGCTCGTCTATGCTCGCTTCTACTGCGTCGTAATTCGGAAAAACGCCAAAATCGCCATTCACTTGGGCGTTCACTTGGGCACTAGCAAACGCTAGTGTAAGCGCAATCGTAAGTATGGCACCGACGACCGTCCACCGAAAAAGGTGTAGCTTGATGTGTGTCATAGCTCGAGTATACGAACCTACTACCTTTGTGCTGTTGTTGTCTTTACGAAATGAAGTTTTCTTGATCTAACGCACTGCGTGCCGTCTAGGTAGCTTCCGCCTCGAGTACCGTACTTTTTCACGTACAAACCTGCCGATGAGCGTGGGAACGTCCGTTGTGCCAAAAAAGTGCTGACGGTAGCGCCCTGTGCCCATAAAGCCTTGCTCAGGTCGCAGTAAACCTGCCCGAAGCTTGCGGCGCGGCAAATACGTTTTGCCGCCTAGTACATCTCGAAATGCCTGCGGAAGCCAAGCTACCTCAGCAAGGGTGTGTTGAATAAACGCGGTTGTTTCTCTAATTTGCACTGGGTCTGTGATGACCATGCTATCAAGCCGGGCATCAATACAATCTACCAGCGTTTTAAATTCTTCAAACCCGCCACCAGCTAGCTCTAGGCTTGCTGTTTCCCGACAATACTTAGCGTGATTACCCGACGCAGATGCCGCTACACGCGTGTGCATAAGCTTTACAAGTTCGGTGTAAGCCCCAAGCAACCAGAGCACACTGTAACTGTGCCACAAACTGTGATCGTTAAATGCTTTGTAAGCGCTGGCAACCAGCCGGTCGTTAGTGTCGATAAACGCGATGGTTTTGTCTTCTAGAGGTTGAAACCGCTGCCTCGAGTAATCTCCATCTTGTTGCGCGTGTAGAAGCAAATCAGCAAGTACTGACACACAGGTAAGCGAGGTATACAAGCCCTTGGAGAAAAGCGGATCCACAAACCCAGCCGCTTGCCCAAGTAGCGCCCAGCGGTCACCCACAACTTGTTTGCTGCTGTACTGAATGCGCCCGGTGCGCACCCACGGACGTACTGATTTTGCATTCACAAACTGCGTTTGGATGGCCGGAAAGCGGGCAATAAACGCGTTAAATTCTTCTTCTGGACTCAGCTGGGACTGCTCGGGATGCACACGTGGGTCCACCATAAGCCCTACGCTACATAGTGGGTTGGTAGCTTTGCTGTGGTTGTTAAACGGAATGACCCACAACCAGCCGCCTGCAAAGACGTGGTGGAGGGTACCTTCAGCCATATCGAAGGGTAGTTTTGGTGACGCTGTAGTCGCTAATGCATCGTGAATATTACCCACGTTGACCATGTGCGTGAAGATGGTTCTCGAGTGCGTTTTTAAGTTAAATATGCGCAAGTTGTACTGCTCAGCGAGGGGCGACTTCAGGCCACTTGCGTCTACAACGTAGTCAGCATGGTAGCTACTGGCTCGCTGGTGGGCACTTGCTGATGTGACCAGTGTGACGCCATCGGACTGAATGTTGACAGCCTCAACCCGACTGTTTTGCAGCAAGGTCACGCCGTACTTGCCGGAACAAATGGAGCTCATGACCGTGGGGTTGCTTGGGGATGACGGCTTGTAAGGCTTTCGTAGCGTCTGTGTGCTGCCCTTCTTGATGGTGCAAAAACCCAAAATGACGCTTAACGCCATGTGAACTGCCAATGACAGGTAGGTAGTTTTCGGAGCTAAAGTACGCCAGTTCAGGTACGTCATACAGCTCAGCGAGGGCGCGCATCATCTCGCTGGTTTCCAAAATCATACTTTCGCCAATAGAAAATCGCGGGTGACAGCCGCCCTCGAGCAGCAGCACCTCGAGCCCTTGCCGCGCTAAGATCATGGCGAGGCTCGAGCCTGCAATGCCCGAACCAATGATGGCGACATCGTAGTTGTGTGCTGTTTCTGTGCATTCTGTCATCTTTATGTCTCCTGTTGGGTAGGCGTACTCGAGTTACAAAATCTGCTCGGGTCGTAGCTTAGAGAGGCTAGCGTTCAAATGCGTTCAAGCGCGTCCTAAAGACATCAAAACAGTGTCTACAAGGCTATTAAAGAAACTACCCGATTGAGTTTAGTGTAGTCATCAGCAGATATAGAGATGATAGTAAAGTAACTTGACTATTTTGTCAAGCTAGTTGACCAATTTCACTCGTAGATTTATGATGATCTTGATGACCTCTCCCAACACGGCACCCTCAACCCACACGTCATCTACACAATCTCAGGAAGATGCGTTTGCGTGGCGGCACTACCACATTGGGCGCTTGCTGTTTGAGGTACAACGAGATTTTCAATTTAGGTCGCTAGCGCAACTTAAACGTTTGGGCTACACAGACATTAGCCGGGCGTCCATCAGTGTGATTGCTTCAACCAGTCTAGGCGGCACCCGCCTCACTGATATCGCCAAAAATTTGGATATTTCCAAGCAAGCTGCCAGCCAAATGGTGAAAGATTTAGTGGATAAAGGCTACTTGTCGCGTACGCCCGACCCAAGCGACGGTCGCGCCAGCTTAGTTGCGTTTACCGACAAAGGTCAGCAGTTTTTAACCCACGCCAAACTCGGCGTGGACGAGATTGAAGCGCGCTATGCAGCGTGGTTGGGGGAACAAACCTTTGAATCGTTGCGGGAAGTGCTGTTGGATTTGCTCGAGCACGCCCAAGCTAACCCGTAAACGCGTTTTCACCTGCGAAGATGGGCTGCTCGAGCCTATTCTCAAACGGTGCCAACGGGCAATCCCACGCGCTGCTATATGCACACGACGGGTTGTAGGCAAAGTTAAAGTCCAGTACCAGACCACCTTCAAC
>CAZMCW010000160.1:3134-10453 GCA_964564405.1 uncultured bacterium | reverse complement strand
GTACAAAGACCTCGTACAAAGACCTCGTACAAAGACCTCGTACAAAGACCTCGTACAAAGACCTCGTATAAAGACCTCGTTCGATGACCTCGTCAAACCGCTTAATGTTGTACCCGAATAGATAGACATTGTTGAGAGATTTGTTAGCGTTACACACACGTTGATGTAACGCTTGACAACGTAAATTAAAGTCACTAAGCGAGTGCAACATGTCGTTATAGATGATTTGTGTGCATAATCTGTACTGTCTAGGTTGTGTTTCTACTAGCAGTTCCAGGATTAGTTCCCCCATACTGAGTAGGTCGATTTCTACTCCCCTGGGTCGCACGCGCAACTGCCTGTGGCAGTTACTCGTGGAAACGCTATACATAATAAAAATGCCATCAATACATATTTGATGAGATGACTATCAGAAAGTCATGAAATAAGTCTTAAGATAGTGTGTCAACAATTCTGCACGCAAGCACGAAAATATATACAATCTTTGTGCTACGGTAACTATCTGCACGTGTATATAGGCTGCTACGCATATTGGTTTGTGGTGTGGAACCACCGGTGTTAGATAAGGTTAACGGACTTGACGGGATAAGCACAAACCAACTTAAAGCATGACGATAAGTTGGCACGGTGGAGCTAAGCTAAGTTTGTATGACAAAGGGGTTGAAGCATAACGTACGTTGATTGAGCCTGTGAGTGTTAATTTGTTAGTGAGTGTTAGCGATGATATGTATATGAGCCATGCTAGCTCGAGCTGTAGTGTTTTTGGAGAAAAGCTGTAGTGTTTTTGGAGAAAAAACGTCGAGCAAGTAAAAAGCAGAGATGGCTAAGTATTGGAAAACCTTGCCTACAGACTGGTATTGAGCACAGGTTCTAATTTACAAGTTCTAATCCAAAGGTTGTATTTAAGATATTTATTAAAAATAGTTATTCAAGTCTACTGCTAAGGCCGATTACGAGGTCCTATCAATCTTGCAAGGTCTATTAATCAAGGTCTATTAATCAAGGTCTATTAATCAAGGTCTATCAATCAAGGTCTATCAGTCAAGGTCTATCAATCGGAGTCTAGGTTGCATGTAAGACTCAGGTAGACAATTCACAACCAAGTGACAAATCTGGGTACAAAATTTGTCTTGAGGTTAGAGCGACTATTTTTGTGGTCAGTGTCCAATTTTGTGGTCAGTGTCCGAGTTTTAGCTTCTAGCATTCAAATTGAGGATGACGTTGGCAAGTCTTTCATCTGAATTTAAAATTCAAGAGTATGTGTTTCACGAAGTCCTTGGACAGGGTACGTTTGGCATTACCTACCGCTGTACCGATGAGGGTTTACATGGCACAGTTGCTGTCAAAGAGTATTTCCTCAAGGGTTTTACACAGCGCCAGGACGACGGTACCTTAACGCCGGCTATCGAGTCTGATGACAGTTCATTCGGGCAAGGGCTCGAGATGTTTTGCCGTGAAGCGCAGACGCTAGAGCGCTTGAAACACCCAAATGTCGTCAATGTGCGGCGGGTGTTTAAGCACAATGGCACTGCCTATATTGTCATGGATTATTACTCGGGCAGCGACCTGCAAGCATGGCTCGAGGAACACCCAGAACCGCTGAGTGAAGTTGAAGCGTTCGCCATGCTCGAGCCAGTGTTTGACGCGCTGCGCTACATTCACAAAAAAGGCTTTGTCCACCGCGATATTAAACCCAGCAATATTTTGATGCACGATCCTAGCGAAGGTGGGCCGCTCGAGCCTATTTTGCTAGACTTTGGAGCCGCGCGCGACTTTTTAGCCCCAACCGACCCGCGTACCGTTGCCATTTTTACCGAAGGTTACGCGCCTATAGAGCAGTACTCTAAGCACGCTGAACGCGGTCCTTTTACCGATATTTACGCGTGTGGTGCGCTGCTGTATCACTTAGTAACAGGTGAGCAACCGCCAAGCGCACTTGACCGCGCCCAAGGTGAAATTTTGTCGTTTGAAGCGTTTAGTGCCAGTGTGGCACCGGTTATCGCGCAAGCTATGGCCAATAACGCCAATGAGCGTTACCAAAACATGGACGAGTTTTTGCAAGCGCTCCAAAACGGCTTAAGTGCTGCTGAGTTGGGTGCGCCCCAACTTAGCTTTCCAGAAGCTGTCGTCGACACGCGCGTACGTACCCAACTCGAAATTCAAGCGCCTGCAACCCGCAGCATTGTGATTACAGCACCGCGCAACGGGGCCATTCGCGGTCACAGCGCTGCAGCTTTTGCCATCACCAGCGAATTGCCGCTCAATATCGGGGCGGGTGAACGTGCCAACCTCGAGCTGCAGTGTATTCCCCGCGAAGAAGACATAGTTTTGTTAAAAGAGGTGCCTCAAATTGCCCAACCATCACCTGAGGGTGATGTTGTAGGCACGCAGGCAATATCTCTAACAAGAACTTCACTTCAAGAGCAAACTCTCAAATCTTCAGACTCTCTAAATGAAGACATGATTCCTTTTGCGGATGCTGTGAACGAGGATGTCAGTAAGAGTGGCAAGAGCGAAACAGGTGTGACATCTCGAGCTAGGGTACTTCAAACTGAGACGCCCGAAACTGAGACGCCCGAAACTGAGACGCCCGAAACTGAGACGCCCGCAGCTGATACCTCTCACTCAGGTGTAGCTTCCCAGTCTTTAGATCAAGCAGCATCGGCAAATTCCACTGAGATACTCAACACCGATGGTACCCTCATGTTGCGGGCCCAACTTTATTTAATCAGCAGCGATCCAGAACGTCCTAAGTTGTTTTATGACCTTGTGGCACCGGTTCGTCCTAGCCCTGAGCTTGTGGCTACACCAGAGGTGGCAGCGCAACTAGGTCCGCTACGTGCATTATTTAGACGACGTGGCGTAGGCAAGCGGGCAATATCTGTAACACCAGCTAGTGCAGATAGTTCTGGTGTAGACGGTATATCTCCAACTGTATCTACAAGTGCATTTTCGTCAGCACCTGCTAGCCCAGCGCCCCAACCAGCCCTCAAGCAGCCTGTCTGGGCTTACGTTGTGGGCATTGTAGCGGTGGTCGTAAGTTTAGGATTTTGGTATAGACTTTCCAACCGAGCTGAAGCTGAACTGGTTGTTGCTTCAAGTGTCCTCGAGCTAAGTCAGCTACTTGCTGAAGCCCGCGAAGGTAGCAGTTTGCGGTTAGCTGCAGGTGAGTATTTGCTAGATGCTCCTTTAGTTACAGAAGGGAATATCAGCATAATTGGTGCAGGCGCGGAGCGCACGCGGCTCATTGCGCGCGGAGCGTTTCCAGCTTGGCAGCATACGCGTGGCACGCTTAGTCTAGAAGGGCTCAGTCTGGAAGGCATTGGCATTAATCCTAAGCGCACGCGTGCCAATTTGCTCGAGCTTGCAGGTGGCGGCTTAAGTTTGCTGCAAAGCAGGGTAGTGGGTGCAACTGGGTCAGGTGTGTGGTTAGCTGCTGAAGTGGGTCAGGTTGTTATTCAAGACAGTGATATTAGCAGTCACGGCGGGGCAGCTCTAAACATTACAGGCGCTAGTGACGTACGCATAGATAACACCAGCTTGCGCGCTAGCAGCATAGGTATAGACGCACTAGTAACCGCTAGTATCGACGCCCAACTCACACGCATTGAACAAAACGACATTGGCGTGCGCGTAGCAGCCGAAAGCCAACTTCGCTTAGAAGATGCGGTTATTGCCTACAACAGTCACGTGGGTTTAGTAGCTAGAGATAGTAGCGACGTCACCCTCACACGGGTTGATGTCAGCGATCAAAACCTTGGCATCGTTGCTTACGACGCGGCTAGCATTACGAGTACTGAAAGCAGTTTTCGCAATCATAGCAGCACTGCTTTAGCGTTATTTGACAGAGTGGATGCTGAGCTAAGCTCGAGCAACTATCAGCGCAATGCGTGGGGTATTAGTGCAACACCTAGCGTGCAGGTAACCTTGCGTGAAGTTACCATGACAGCCGTGACACGCCGCTTGGGAGTGTTGCCTAGTCGGTGGGTGGGTTTTGGTAGGGCAGACACGGTGCAACCTGCACTTGCACCTAGCCAAAATGTGACCTCAACCTTAACTAGTGTAACCTCTACAAGCACTGTACCCACAAACGCAACAAACCTAGCAGCAGACGCACAAACAGACGCGCTTGATACCGTTACAAGCACCATTGTTACAACCTGGTTTGCAGAAGATGAATACCGTTTGAGCGTTGTTGGACAAGCAAATACAACGCCACATGCATTGGTACAAACTGTGGATGTGGTATTTGCACCTAATGTAACCTCGGGTGATGTACCGGTATACGCGAGTCCATCGTTTGAAGCAGAGGTTGTTGGCGGTGTCGTATTAGGGTCACGCCACGATTTGGTGTCTGCCCAAACAGCGTGGTTTGAACTAGCTGCAGGTTGGGTCTCACGTGATTACGTGTTTCCAACAGCAGATTTGGCGGCGAGTAAAGCGTTTAATGACGCTCTGGCAGCAGGCGTTCGCAGGTGGCAGCTGGGTCCTGGCGTGTACCGTCTGAGCGGCTCTATAGACCTTTTTGGCGACGTCACAATTCAAGGGGCAGGCGAACGTGAAACGCTGCTGTTAATTGAGGGGGTTCAATTCGGCGACAGTCCCAATGAAGCAACCAGCACAAGTTCAGAAACGGTTGGTTCAGAGGTAGTGTCTTCAGAGGTAGTGTCTACGGAAACGACCACAGAAGTTACGTCTGAAGCGACAACTGCACAATCAGGTAATGCTACGTCAGGTGATGCTACGTCAGGTGATGCTACGGTAATAAGCGGTGCCATAGACAATACAGCACCGTCAGAAAATACAGCTGATGGTGGAAACGCAGCATCTACTGAAGGTGCGTCTGCTGGGGTTGCTAACCGTGGAGCTAGCGCAAACCAACCCGCCTTACGCTATTTAGGTGGGGGTACCCTCACGATTCGTGACATTACCCTTGCTTCTGCCCTAATTGGTGAGCGCCCTAGCAATTTGCTCGAGGTACGTCCGTGGGCGGTGGCAACTGCCAACGTTGACTTGCAAGCGTGCCGTTTTACCCGTCCGCAGCAAGCTCAGATCACCACGTCTACACCTGCATCTACAGCACCATTTACAGCACCATTTACAGCACCATCTACAGCGACAATTGTCAGTGAATCAGTGGCTAACGCAGGTGGTTTGGCGGCTCAGGGTGGGCACGGGATTGTGCTAACCGGGCAAGCAAACCTAATCATGCAAAATTGCACTGTAACGTCGCAGCTGCGTGACGGTCTACACCTAAGCGGCCGCAGCCACAGTGAGGTTGTTGCTAGTCAATTCATTGCCAACGGTGGGGCGGGGATTGCTACGTTTGAGCAAGCAACCTTGGACGTACAACAGGGTCACTTTGAAGACAATAACCTAGCTGCTATCTACCAAAGTGCAGATGAAGCAGCCCTAGTAAGTGATACGACGTTTGTAGGTATGGGCGTTGTAAGGTCTTTAGAAGAACTGTCTACAGATACAGACTTACAAGCGTTTCTAGAAGACCTGCCAGCCGGGTCAGGTGTGCAGTTACCAGCAGGTGAGTTTTACCTCGAGCGTTCCCTAGTCATTGACAAACCCTTAACCCTCATTGGCATTAACCCTGTTACGGACGATCCGGCTATTACGCCACAGCGCAGTGACGTGGCAACGTTAGCATCTTCAAATGAACTAGGCGTAACGCGGCTTATCTCCCGCGCGCCAGATGCGTTAATTGAGTTTAACGGTGACGGCGCGCTTACCTTGCGCAATTTAAGCCTCGAGCACGTTGACAGCGTGCGGGCAGATATTATTGTTGTCAACGAGGGGGAACTTATCTTACAAGATAGTTTTGTTGGCGGTGCTGTTAGCGACGGCCTCGTGGAGATTGGCGGTAGCGGCATACGGTTTCGTAGAGACGCATTGGGAGGCCGTCTTAGCGGTAATACTATCGAGGGTAATGCTGGGTTTGCTGTCGTTGTTGACAGCAGTGCGTCACCTACCATTGACAACAACGTGATTGTCGACAACGGTCAAGGTGGCGTTGTGTTTGCAGGTAGTAGTAGCGGCGTATTACAAAATAATCACATTGCGCGCAACGGCCCTTTAGGGGTACGCGTTCAAGGCATCGCAACACCCCTGCTTGAAGACAACACTATTTTTGATCACAGTTTTAACGGGCTTACCTACCTAGATGGTGCTGCTGGCACAGCTCGCAATAATTTAATTGAAGTAAGTGGTGAAGCAGGTGTTGACGTGCGCGGGCAAGCTACGCCGTTACTCGAGGGCAATACCATTATGGAAAGTTATCGCGGTATCTTTTATACTGCCAACGCAGCTGGTACTGCCAGGGGGAATACGCTCCTCAACAATCGCGGGTACGGCATCTATAACGCAAGTAGTGCTGAACCACGTTTGGAAGATAATCAATTTGAAGGTAACACGCCTGGAGATATTGGTCCTTGAACTTACTCAACTAATGCATTCTATGAAGGAGACAGAGCGTCATTATATGTTGTGATGCCGTTATGCTAACCTCGTCAGGGTCCATTGTTTGAGTACCACAGCGCTAGTTGTACGTAGGTCCATATTTAACTGAGCTAAACAAATATCAAAAGACTCACTTAGCTTATAGCTAGATAATTATAAATACTGCTATACTGAAAAGTCTTTGCAAAATATCGACGTGAACGGTTTACCAATAAGCTTGGGAGGCTGCTGTGACGCTTACGACATCTAAAACGACATCTACAACAACATCTCAGACGACATCTAAAACAACACCTCAAATAGCTAGTGACCAAGTTGTATCCCTCCCGCAAACCATGCGCGCACTGGTTTTGCGCGGTATTGGCGAAGCGCATCTGGCGCTCGAGCAGGTGCCTGTCCCGCGTCCTAGCAGCACCCAAATGCTAGCTAGGGTGGATGCAGCAGGTATTTGTACGTCGCTGCTAAAACTTATCGCTCAAGGTCAAGATCACCCTTATTTGTACGGTTGGGATTTGAGCACTTATCCGCTCATTTTAGGCGATGAAGGGTCAGTCACCCTAGTTGAGGTTGGCACTGAATTACAACAGCGTTACCAAGTTGGCGAGCGCTATGTGGTGCAACCGGCAGTTGATCACGCACCTATCAATCACGTAGAACGCTATGAAAATCATGGTCGCGGCGTGCATAAAGTTGCTGTTGGCTACACTTTACCCGGACATTTAGCTGAATACATGCTTATTGGTGAAGAGGTAATTGAAGCAGGTTGTTTGGTACCTACACCAGACGACCTCGCGTACAGCCATGCTACGTTAGCGGAGCCTCTTTCTTGTGTCGTGTCAGCACAAGCTCAT
>CAZMCW010000160.1:2278-3124 GCA_964564405.1 uncultured bacterium | reverse complement strand
GTGCGGGTGCAGCAAACTCGTCCGCAAGAGGCTCGAGCGGCCCTAAACGGCCTCAAACCCGGCGGTGTGGTAGTGGTTGTCGGAGCCGGTGCCATGGGCCGGATGCACCTAGATGTTGCTTTGTCACGCAGTCCGTGCGCAGTTGTTGTTATTGACGTACTTGAAGAACGTTTACAGCTTTGCAAGCAGCTTTTTGCAGCTAGAGCTGCAGATTGTAGTGTTGCGTTTCATACGCTGGTATCAGGTGATGACATGAAGCAGCGCCTTAGCCACATAAGTTCTCAAGGGGCTGATGATGTCATTGTTGCTGTTGGTGTACCCCAAGCGATTCAAGACGCGCAAGCGTTGGTAGCTCGCGGCGGCGTGCTCAATTTGTTTGGCGGCCTCAAGCGGCAAGACGCACAACTTGCACTAGACACCACTAAAATTCACTACGATGAGATCATCATTACCGGCTCGTCTGGAGGAACGCCTTGGGACGTTGCCGAAAGCTTAGCGCTTATGCAAACTGCTGCTGTTGACGCAAGTGTGCATATCACGCGGGTTGGTGATTTGTCACATGCTAAGACGTTGCTCGAGCAAGTTCGCAAGCAAGATATCGACGGTAAAGCGGTTGTCTATCCGCACCGCAACACAGCTACAATTCACCACGTTAAGAGCTGGACAGCAGAAGATGAGCGCAACTATTTCTCAACACAAATTTAGAGGCTGATGACCTATCTCCTAAGCTGTGCGGCAAGCTCGAGGTAATCTTCTGACGCAGACCACAGACATATCATCTAAAAAACGCTTTGCCAAAACATTTGTCGGCTTTGGCTTTGGGCCTATTCAGGTTGGGCTTTTTGT
>CAZMCW010000160.1:0-2268 GCA_964564405.1 uncultured bacterium | reverse complement strand
CGTGGTTATTGGTTACCGCCGGGCGGAAGTGATCAACCAAGTGCACGCCGCAGGAGGTCACGTAGGCCTCAACATTGCACATGCCAATTACGCTGAACAAATGCTGTTGGGGCCAATTGACATGTACAACATTTACAGTGCAGCTGGACGCGAACGATTAATTAAAGCGTTAAGTCAAGCAGATGAAGTTGCCACAGCCCTCTCGAGCGTCGCAGATTACACCTCTCTGAGTCCTTTGGGAAGTAGCATCGTAGATATTTTTGTAGACGCGCTCAAACTACGCCTACAAGAACTGGATCGGCAAGAATTAGATCGGCAAGAACTAGATCAGCAAAAACTAGACCAGCAAGAGCCTAAACCTCTCATTGTCTATACAGCCGAAAACCACAACCACGCTGCTGAACGGTTGCAAGAGGCAATTTGGACGAAGCTCGAGGCTGTCCTCAACCAAGCACAATTGGCCACCTTAGCCAACACAACGGTGTTTCTCAATACAGTTATTGGCAAAATGAGCGGCGTTGTTGGTATTGTAGACGACCCTTTTATACAACTTGCGCCCATCACCCCAGGGCAACCCAAAGCGTTTTTGGTAGAAGCTTTTGATACTATTTTGGTGTCGGCAAGTCCTTTTGCGCGAGAACTTGCCCTCATTGAAAAGCCCCAGTTACTACCCTTTGAAGAAGCAAAACTCTACGGTCACAACGCAACCCACGCACTAGCTGCGTATCTTGGGCAAGTTTCAAACGTACCTATGATGGCAGACTTGCGCCAAGTAGATGGACTCTTGCAATGGTTGTTTGATGCCTTTATAGAAGAATCTGGGATAGCTTTGATCCGCAAGTACGAAGGGCTTGATCCCTTGTTTACGTTGCAAGGTTATGCTGATTACGCAGTTGACCTCCTAACCCGCATGACAAATCCCATCTTGCAAGACAGCAGCGCTCGAGTAGGACGTGACCCCAAACGCAAACTTGGTTGGCACGACCGACTCGTTGGCACCTTGCGTTTAGCGCTAAGCCAACAGCTAGAAGCTAATCGCTACGCATTTGGGTGTTGTGCTGCATTAGACGTTCTGGGCGAAACCCCTGACATGCTCGAGGCACTTTGGCACACCGAAATAGATCATGACGTAACTAACGAACATGAACAAGTAGCTGTATTTAATCTCATTGCAGTTGCTTGGCAACGGTATCAACAGTGGCAAGCTGAAGGTCGTCCAGCATTAGACGTTTGGTGGAAAAGTGTCACATCATAAGTAGAAAATACTTGTCGTTAACCCGTTTGCTCGTCCAGGTGTTGACAGCGTTGAAAGGTCATGCTACGTTAGTAAGCCGAGCCTCAAGCAGGCATGGTTATCATCATGGACTAACGCGTGTGTTTGACAAGCTTAACTGCAGTAAGCTCAACTTGAGTAAGATTAATCTCAGTGCGCCCGTCTTGATTTGATGATGTAGTTCAAAGAGGTATAGGGTCATGCCACCCTAGCTCAATTGGTAGAGCACTCGATTTGTAATCGAAAGGTTGTCGGTTCAATTCCGATGGGTGGCTCCAAAATTTCTGAAAGTACCCTAAAGATCTGTTTGCTGGTGCGATTAGAAATAACCTTTCTGGTGAGTTAAAGAAGTAAGTAACATTTTATGGGTAGGTGCCCGAGTGGTTAAAGGGGACGGACTGTAAATCCGTTGGCTATGCCTACGCTGGTTCAAATCCAGCCCTACCCACCATAATTTTTGACACAGGTTGGATAACGGTCAGATGCGGAAGTAGCTCAGTTGGTAGAGCGTCAGCTTCCCAAGCTGAATGTCGCGAGTTCGAATCTCGTCTTCCGCTCCAAGTACGTTAAGGTAGTGCTGTGTTAGAAGTAGGGTCATGTAGGCTCGTGTAGCTCAGGGGTAGAGCACTCCCTTGGTAAGGGAGAGGTCGGCGGTTCAATCCCGCCCACGAGCTCCAAAATAACCCTCGTGTGTTGAAGAAGAAGTGCTTGTGTGTTGGTAGCTGGCATCTTCGGAATTTTTCAAAGGCTCGCATTTGCGAGTCCTTTATGATGTTAGCTAGTTATAACGAGTTAGTGCCAGTTGGCTAACAACACAGCAAAAATGAGAGCTTGTAATGCTGAGGTTAGTTAAGTCTCAGTTAACTAAGCCTCGGTTAACCAAGTCTTATAAATTGTTGAGTCTTATCAATCAAGGTATATGTAGCTTTTTCAAATAGGAATAACGTTGCTTCTAAGCAAAAAGCCGCAAAGGAGAGAGAAATGGCAAAAGCGAC
>CAZMCW010000159.1:1376-10464 GCA_964564405.1 uncultured bacterium | reverse complement strand
AGGGAGGACAAAGTAACCTAGGGCGCGGTCACCGCTATCTTGCCCGCCTTCATCACCAGGATTACTGGGCGCATCTGGCGCAAAGTCGTCAGGGTCGTCCGCAGCGGTCCAAATCTCGAGCACAACCATAGCGTCATCAGCGTTACTATCTGTATACCCAAAAACGGTGACGTGCCGTCCAAGGGTCACAGCTTCAGCAAGATCGCTAGGTTTGCTGCCGGTAACAAGCGTATCTTCAGTTAAGCTCATGGTGACATTACGCCCGCCCTCACTGACTGTAAGGGTGTTGGCACTCAGGTCAACGTCTGTCACCACGCCCTGAGCTGCGTTGGGGTAGCTCACCACAGCAGCTACCACGGTAACGGTGTCATCATTGGTTGTAGCAGTTCCGCGCAAGCGTACACCGGGGCGAATCACCTCAGCAGATGAAGCTTGACCGCGCAATGAGATGTTGGCGCTAGCTGGCACTGTGAGGCGTTTGCCTTCAAACTGAAGCGCCCCTGTGCTACCCGTTACGAGTCCGTCAATGCTTACTTGCGGATTGGGTTGAACAGGTGGATCAACCGTTGCTGTTTCTGTTGAACAGGCTGCTAGTGCTACCAGCACCATGAGCAGCACCACGTTTTTAAGCAGCACCTTACCCTTGAGTTTGTGTGTCTGGCGTGTGACCAGACGTTTACCGAGAGTTTTCATGCCATGCCTCCTAGAGTCTTACCTAACTGATGCGAACATAAACAACTAACTAATATGCACTAGGCCTCGTGCTGTAACCACGTTAAAGACATCCACCACACCTCTACACACAGGACCTTACACATAAGGAGTGCAAGCAAGGTGTTTGGCGTCAATACGTAAGTGTGATGGCTGGTGTGGCAGGGCGCATGTCATGAACTGTCAATTCGTACGTGCCACCCAGCCGTGCCATACAAATGACACGAGTATCACAATCATTAGTATGGACGGCTGAGCTGAAGCGAACCTTAACGTTGGCAGCCTAAGACAAGCGTGTAACGCTCTTCAAATTAATAGGGTTTGAACTGTCTAAGACACGTAATGGCAGATTTGAAAACGTTTGCTAAAGACGATATGAACATGAAGACGGTGTCAGTTGGGCGGGATGACATGGGCACAACGACGTGGGCGCAACGACGTGGGCGCAACGATATTGCAACGACATTGTCAAGGTTGATCTTGTAAGTGAACGCTGCTCATGACATCTTGACAACCTTGCTTTGCGATACAAATTTGGCGAAAAGACGAGCCCAAGTTCTCAACCTCATGTGAGGTCATCAGAGGACGAGCAACCATCAAATGTTGTGAACAGTGTGCGTTGCAATGATGTGGCAAAGGGCGGTGTCGGGTACATTAATGAGCGGCCTGCTACGAAGAAGTTTGCAAAGACATGTGTCTAAGCAAATTGCAAGCGGGCATAACAATGTGCTCCGGAGGTCTGAACGTCATGCCTGTGTATGTTTACAGGAACTTAAAAACCAACGAAAAATTTGAAATTGAACAGCGTATTACTGAACCTGCGCTTACCGCGCACCCGGAAACAGGGGACCCAGTTAAGCGGCTTATTCAACCTGTGGGAATTGCCTTTAAGGGCTCTGGGTTTTATGTGAATGATTCCAAAGGTGGCTCGAGCTCAAAAACCACAGCACTACCTAGTGAGGGTGATGCGTCAACAACCTCAGTGACGACGGACAAGGTGGCAGCAGACAAGGTGGCGGCGGATAAAAAAACGACAACGGATAGCTCAAAGACAGCAGCAAGCAGTGACTCGAGCAGCTCCAAATCTTCCACAAGCTCCGCTAAAGTAGCTGACTAATATATCTTGTTTGATTACCACTGGGTGCTTTCACTGAGCGAGCGGAAATCTGTGCGGCGTTCAGGATCGTGAGCATCTGGCGGTATTTTTTGGACAAGGGCAGCGCGCCGACCAAACTCGGGTGAGGGTAGGTTGAACAGTTGAATAGCGTATTCAGGTAAGTCTTCGCTAATGCGCCGGTAAAGCTCCAAGTTACCAGGAAGTTCGCCGCTCACCTCCATCACCATAACATCGGTACGGCGTTGACCGGCATCAAACTTAATCTGCAAGTTTAAATCTTGGGCAGCACGTCCAACGATATATGCTACAAAGCGCCGGTCTTCTTCACTAGCAAGCCTGTTGCTAACAAGGTCAATATTTGTATCTGGCAACGCGTCGCGGCTATAGGTAAACAGTTTGACTAGCACGTCACGGTCGCCATCTAGATAAAACTTCATGAGGTGAGGGTCTTCTTCAGGCGCAAGCAGCGTTACTACGCTCAAGCGAGAAGCTAAGCTAGTAATCAGTTCGTAAATTTTGGTGCGCTGCTCGCTGTGGTTAGCAGCTGCAACCTGCAACATAAGAGAACTGCTTTTGAACTGATGCAAAAAAATGTTTTTGCGACGGGTATTGCTGTCTTTGTCTAGCAGGGGTTGCACGAGCGCAGCTTCTAGCCCAAAGCGTCCAGGTGCTTTTTCGTTAGAGAGCAGCAAGTTGTAGCGTGGTAAAGCTTGGGTAATAAAATCGTATAGCTCGAGGCTGCGTTCAGTATTACCGTACAAGTGCAACAAATAGATGTCACCTTGGCGTTGCCCCTCTGAAAACTTGATGTCAATATCGCAACTTTGACCCAAACAGTGAATCAGTACGCGAATACGCTGTTTTTCTTTGTTAGAAACATCTCTAGGTGTGGGAAGCTCAGGGGTCACACGTCAGCCTCCGCGTGCTTGTTGTGGCTACTCCCACGTCGTGACAGCCTATGTTGTAACAGCCTATGTTGTAACAGCCTATTAAGATAAGCAAAATAGGGCAAAGCATCGTTGTACTCATGTAAGGGGCGCATGTATGTATAGATCCATGTATATGTAAATCATTGTCGACAAGAGCATTAGAAGGTTAAGGATGTGCTCGAGCACACCTTGCTTACAACGCACCTCAATTATAGCCTGTAAGTGGGCTATGAAGTTAAATAAGTACCACGACTCATTGTGGAGCTGTTGACTGTTAGATATTTTATAAGTACCGAAGGGCGCTCGAGGATAGGTAGCTAGCGGTGTATTAGCACACAAAGACTCAGGCAAAAACAACCATGACCCTATGAACAATTTGTGAGGTGCGGACGTTCACGTCATGCAGATAGTGTGCTAGAGCTTATGCGAGCAGTAGGCTGAGGAAGATGCTCCTAGCATGTGACACAATCTCATGCTCAGTCTAAGCATTCTAGATTTAGATATGCTGCGTAATGAGCTTAAAAAGTGTTAGAAATAACGTCATAGACAAGAAAAACGTCATAGACAAAGAAACTTGTAAGGAGTCGACGAATCCTCAGAGTTTTCCATCCTAGGCAGGCAAGTGAGATTAACTCAACCTATTTTGCAGATGATGGGTTGTATGAAGGTGATTATGTATGAGGGTGTTTGTATATAAGGGTGCTAGTTGCCGAGATGTATATGTCACCTCATAAAGCTACATCGTTATTGCACGATCAAGAGATATAAAACAAATGTATCGCTACGCTTACAACCTAAGACAACCCTTGACACGTTTTCTCGAGGTTATCTTTGTAATGGAATCAGTTTAGTGATGCACTATAAGTTTACATCATTATAAAGTTATGTTTTTACAAAATTAATACCGATATAAAACTTCACTATCTGAAAAGCGTAATGTCGCGTTCACTATTATGATCAATGACCTGCCCACAATGACCCTAACTCACAAGCGCGTACAGCACGGGCTTGGCTTTTTGCTGGGGTTTGGATTTGCTTTTTTGCCAGGTTATGGGCCGTTTTTCGGACTCCTTTTTTTCTTGAGTACCCGTTGGCAACTTCGTACGCGCGATCTGTGGTGGTGGGCTGCCGCACTTTTGTGTGGGCTGCCGCTCCTAGTACAGCAAGCTTGGCAACCTGGAGCTTTAGCTATTGTTCAAGTGTTGGTTGCGTGGTTAATTTACCGCGCGTTTGGACAACTTTACAGTTACCGAAACGCCCTACCAGCTTTGCACGAGCGGTCACTAAGTTGGGGACTTTTAGCAGGTTTAGGATTGGTAGTAAGTTTAGGATGGTGGCAAATTGAGGCCCTCAACCTAACGGCGGCAAAAACAATTGCCCAAGCTATTGTATGGCGGTCGCCACCGAGTTTGTACGGTCATGCTGTGCTCGTTTTGGGTACGCTGATGGCCGTACTTATGCCCCAAGCGCCGTTGCGGTTGGTTAGCATGGGCTTTGCAGCGTTGGGTATCTTGGTCTCAGGTAGCCGTGAAGCAGCTATTGCGTGGGTCATTGTGGCACTAGCGTTATTTGCGTTAAATTCAGGGCGGTCCAAGCGCAGTTTTTGGCTCGAGCTAGGTTTGTTAGCCATTATGTTTGGTGTGGCTTTGGGCTTAAGTCCTTATCTGGGTTGGGGACGGGTAGGGTTTCTACTCAACCTAGCACCAAGCGTAGAAACTCGAGCCAACTTGCTCCAAGGTTCAGAAATTGCCGACGGCGACTGGTGGGACCCACTCGGTGTTGAGGTGACTGAAGGACGCGTTGAGCTAGCTGGGCAAACTTTGACCAGTTACGATATTCGTAAACTATCGCCAGAAGGCTGGCAGCGTTTACAGCAGGTTGTCACTTTAGAAGCTGGGCAAACTTACACGCTAAGTGCGTTTGTTCGCAGTAGTGGTTTGGCTCGAGCTAGCTTGCAAGGCTGGGGACAGCTCGAGGGTAACCGTACGTTTATTGTTATTGGCGAACTTATCGGTGGGCGCTGGCAAGCTAGTCTGAACGGTCCCGGCAGGATTTTAGCTTATGGTAGTGAACCTGTTGGTAGTGAGCCTGTAACAGATAGTCGTGCTAGTAACCCAACTAAACCTGAATGGCAACGGGTGTGGATTAGTTTTGTCTACACTGCCCAGGATACTGATCTAACGTGGTGGGTGGGCATGGCTCCCGACCGACGCGATCAGTTAGGACACGCCACAACCTTTGCTGGGTTTCAGTTGTCTCCCCAGACAACCCTGTCAACCTCGGTACTTGAAGACTACGTAGCAGGTTCCGCAAGTCAAGGCTTGGGTTTACAAGTTGCCCGCTTACCGTATTGGCAAGCAGCTTGGCAAGGGTTTTTAGAGCGTCCTTTGTTAGGGCGTGCGCAAACGTTTAGTGACTACTACCTCGAGCGAGGTTACAGCAACAGCAAAATCCAGCAACCGCCGTCGCACGTGCACAATCTGTTTTTACAATTTTTGTTTGAGCGTGGGTTGGTAGGTACAACTGGGTTACTGCTGCTATTGACAGTGTTGATCTATCCGCTGATACAACAACGCGATATAGGTTTGCTCATTGTTATCGTGGCGCTCTTAATTGCCAATTTGTTCGATTACAGCTTGTTTTATGGCGCTGTGTTGTATCCGCTGGTAGCAGTTGCGGGTTGGCGTGCGTCTCACTATCCAGCGGTACAGCAAAGTCGCGGTCAACTTGGCGTTGGCTTGTATCTTTCGCTGGTGGATATGGCTGTTGCCTACCTCAGTTTGGGGCTAGCCTACGCCCTTGTTCAAGGTGATGTGAGTGCTTTACTCACCCTAGCAGATGATCTGTTACCAAGTGCGTTACGGTACAGCTTTTTGGTGTATCCGCTGTTGTTTTGGCGTCGGGGACTTTATCCTGGTTACGGACTCACAGCTGCACAAGAGTTGCGCAAGCAGGTATCTGGCTCGAGCTACGCGTGGCTAGCCTTGGCTGCCCTGCTGCTCTTTTTTGAAACAGAAAACCCGCCTAGCGTCGGGGTGCTCATCGTCATGTGGGGGTTGGGGTTGCTACTTCACCCACTAGGACGCGCGCTTAGCAAACGGCTTTTGCACACGCTAGGTGTGTGGGGACGTAGCGTGGTTATTTTGGGTGCGGGTCAAGCCGGACAGCGGGTAGCCAAAGCGCTACTAGCATCACCCTTAGACGGTCTTTCGCCGGTGGCATTTTTTGATGATGATCCTAACAAAATCGGCACGGTTATAAACGGGCTAGCTGTGGTAGGAAGTCTTGCTTATGCAGATGTCTATGCTAGTAAGCGCGCTGTTCGCCACGCTATTGTGGCTATACCTACAGCCCCAGCCGGACTTATGACGTCGCTAGTAAGTCGTAAAGGACGCGTGTTTACTTGGGTACAAATTGTCCCTGAACTACCCGGACTGCCCGCAGAAGACGTTTACACGGGTAACCTAGACGGTCTGCTTGCGCTCGAGGTACGCAACGGTCTTTACGCGCAAACAAGCCGGGTCTTTAAGCGCTCAATTGACGTGCTGGGTGCTAGTTTAGGTGGACTGCTGATCTCGCCGCTTCTGCTGTTCATTTATTTGTGGATACGCTTAGATAGTCCGGGCAATGCGTTCTACTGGAGTGCGCGCATTGGTGAAGGTGGGCGGCCGTTCAAGTGCCTCAAGTTCCGCACTATGTACGTTGATGCTGAAACGCGCTTGCAAGACTTACTGGCTAGCGATGCTAAGTTAAACGCAGAGTACAACTTGTACCACAAGCTCGAGAACGACCCCCGCATTACCCGAGCTGGACGCATTCTTCGCAAGGTGAGCTTAGACGAACTATCCCAGCTTTACAACGTCGTCATTGGGGAGATGAGCTTAATTGGACCGCGCCCGTATCTGGCTCGAGAACTCGATGACATGGGCAATCACGCCAAAACCATTTTGTTAGCTAAACCTGGTATGACGGGTTACTGGCAAGTCTCCGGGCGCAATAACGTAAGTTTTGCGGAACGCCTCGAGATGGAAGCGCATTATGTGCGCAACTGGTCTATTTGGTGGGATATTATCTTGCTTTTGCAGACGGTTCGGGTGGTCCTCAAACGCGAAGGGGCGCACTAAACCGAGGTACTCATCACATTGAGACACTCATCAAATAAAGGCGCTCACGTAGTTAAAGCGCGTGTCAACAGTGGTGTGAGTAGAGTTTCACAAAACACGGTTGTTATATCAAATTAGGTTGATGCTCGAAGAATCAACCCCTGCAAGAGCAGGTAGGATAAACTACACAATCCGTGGTGGACGCAATAATGCTTTTAGGCATTATACGGGATACAAACGGATTGCGTATCAAAGGCAACCTTGACATAAGACAATACCCAGCTTTGAAGCTGGGTATCTCTAGAAAACTTAGTTTTGTAAAAACTTAGTAGCGTACGGGTGCTGCGTTAGTAACAGTAACGTTGCTAGCTTGAAGTCCTTTTTGACCTTGTTCGACGTTGAATTCAACTTCGTCGCCTTCGTTGAGGTTGCGGTAACCGTCACCTTGAATGGCTGAGAAGTGTACAAAAACGTCTTCACCACCATCACTTTGTTCGATAAAGCCAAAACCTTTTTCGCCGTTAAACCACTTTACTTTTCCTGTTGGCATGTTCCTTGTCCTTACTGCTAAACCTTAGGTGAAGCATAGAATGTTCGGGCGGTTGCCCAAGCTACAAAAAAATAGTTACATTTTTTTGGAACACGTTAACCATACGTTTTTGAGAGCGTCACTACCAGCGATTGTGAACATTTGAACCATAGTGTAAGCGGGTAGTATAGAGAAAGGCCAAAATTTTCTTTCTCAAACTTGAAAAATATTTCTAGTAGCCTATTTCAGTTTTCCTGCCAAGTTGACCTGTAGTGCTGTGTCAATACTGTCAAGGATATGTTCTGGCTAAGCTGTACTGCATAGTAACTGCATAGTAACTGCAGGGTATTTGAACCTCAGGGTGATAGAGCTACGTAAGAACATGTATAGCTCTATCACCCTATCACCCCCAATTGTTAGTCAGCAGCAACAGCAGCAGGCGTAAGTGCGTGGCGAATGGCTGCCTCGAGCTTACCCATGCCTTCGTCTAGCTCAGCATCTGTCATGTTGATAGGTGGCAGTAAACGAATCACATTGCTGTAGGTGCCCGTTGGTAACAGCACCAGACCATTGTCTCGCGCGTGGTCAACAATAGCGGTTTGAGCTCCTTTGTAAGGTACTTTGCTGTCAGGGTCTTCGACCAGTTCAATGCCAATCATGGCACCGAGTCCGCGTACATCACCAATTTGTGGGAGTTCGCGTTGCAACTCATGTAAACGCCTTGTAAGCCGTTCGCCGATCACTTGAGCGCGTGTTAAAAGATCATCTTGCTCAATGACTTCAAGCGTGGCTAGGGCTGCTGCACAAGCCGTTGGATTGCCGCCAAAAGTCGAGCCAAGTTGCCCGCCGCGAACCTCATCCATAATACTAGCTTTACCGATCACTGCTGACAGTGGAAACCCTGAAGAGAGCGCTTTGGCACTGCACACAAGGTCTGGCTCGAGGTCGTAATGGTCAACCGTCCACCACGCGCCTGTGCGGCCAATGCCAGCTTGTACTTCGTCGTCAATCCAAAGTGCGCCAATCTCATCGCAGTAGCTTCTGAGCGCCCGTAAAAACTCGGCTGGTGCAGGAATAAAGCCACCTTCCCCAGCAACGGGTTCGATGACAAATGCAGCCACCTCACCTTCGCCAATGGTTGTTTTAATATGATCGCGAATTTGCGCAAGATCATGCTGGCAGCATTGGCCACCTTGTGAACCTGTGTAGGGGCAACGGTAGCAGTAGGGGTAGTTGAGGCGGTAAATCTCAGCGGCCCTAGGTGCAAAACCCTCTTTGTAAGGGTTAGCTTTACCCGTGAGTGACAGCGCCATGTGCGTGCGCCCATGAAACGCGTGGGTAAAGGTGATGATACCTTGTCGTCCGGTGTAAACCCTCGCGACTTTAACAGCGTTCTCAACAGCCTCGGCACCAGAGTTGATTAAAAATGTCTTTTTGGTACTTGGTCCAGGTGCAATACTATTGAGCTTTTCAGCTAGAGCAATGTAACTTTCGTGCATGCCAACTGCAAAACAGAGGTGTTGAAAGGTCTCAGCTTGGCGCTTGACAGCATCAATCACGTGTGGGTGTGAGTGACCAATGTTCATCACTGCAATGCCTACACTCCAGTCGAGGTATTTGTTGCCGTCGGCATCCCAAATATATGATCCTTGCGCTTTTTGAGGGTAAAAAGGGTGAATTGAATAGGCGGCAGGTGCCA
>CAZMCW010000159.1:0-1366 GCA_964564405.1 uncultured bacterium | reverse complement strand
CTGCTGGCGACGGTTGGAAAGTGATGCGTTAGACATAAGCCTCCTCAACTAGACTCGAGAAACGGAAACAGAACTTGTTAATGATGAGATAAATGGGGTTGTCTACTTATAAATCAAAGGTGACTAGCTTAGAAAGCTTGCTTTATTAAAGTCAGATTTGCAAATCACCTTTTGCAGTCTAGCACAACGTCGTAGCCTCTGTGAACCCCAGTACCCGCGAATCCTATTGAAGCAAATGAACGAGCCTCAACTCTGAGGTTGTGAACCTAAATTCTTGAAGCAGTTCAAAAAATGAGAGACATGAGCCCGTTTGTAGCCCACAAGCTAGTAGGTGATGTGAAATGTGTTACTCTGCCTGCCTTGGGAGGAGAAGGTGTCCAAACACGTTAGCATCAAGCTGTGTGTGATTGGTTTGACGCTTAGCGCGCTGATAACAGCCTTCATGGAACCTGCGGACGTACCTATGCTAAGACCCACGCCAAGCTCGCCGCAACTGGCGTCCTTGGCAGACCTGACCACATCAAGGCATAACACGATGTTAAGGTATGACCGTGGACCAGAGGTAGTACTAACAATTTCACCTCAGGTCATTGTTCGTGACATTCCGCGTAAAGTGCGCTCGAGCTTAGCCTCAGCTGAGACCTACGGCCCTTATTTAGAAGAGCGCAGAACCTACACTGTGCGGGCTACAGGCTATAACTCACTTGCTGCACAAACTGATAGCACACCCTTTATAACCGCTACAGGTGCCACCACAGGTGTGGGCATTATTGCTGTAAGCAGGGACCTCTTAGCTGAGGATATTCCCTATGGCTCACTTGTGCGCTTAAGAGATTTGGGTACGTATTATAGTGGTCGAGGTCTAGGTAAACATCAAGATTTTTTAGATGCACAAGATCTGTTCATTGTTGAAGATACGCTGCACCAACGCAAAGAAAACCAGATTGACGTGTGGTTTCCGCAACTTAGCCAAGCGCGCGACTGGGGTGTGCGGCAAGTGGAACTCGAGCTAGTACGCTACGGTCGTGACGGGCAGCGGTTTGATGTTGTCAAAAATGAGTTACCCGAAGGGCTCGAGCTACGCCCTCAGTTCACAGCACGGCCTCAAGGTCAGCCAGCGCAACTTCCAGTACCAGAGCCAACTTTTGTTGCTTCAGCACCCGCCAACTTTAATACGTCGCGTTAACGCTGTACTGCTCTAGCATCGTGCAACGTTTGTGGCGATGTCATTTGCGATATGAATTTGTCTTTTGATTAGGATTAGATAATACCAAACTCAGTTGATTCTCGAAGAGTTGACCCCTGCAAGAGCAGGTAATACTAAAGTGATGTTTTGATGTCGCTTTGCGGCATCAAAATCGCTCGT
>CAZMCW010000158.1:0-10471 GCA_964564405.1 uncultured bacterium | reverse complement strand
ACTTACCGAGCCAAGCGAGTACCAATAAATCTACTCAGCTTATGGCCCAATGTTTGTAGATGTCGCTATAGGTTGTCTCGCTGAAGCCCTACGTCAAGCGGGTTAATTCCTAAAGGAATTAACCGAAAATATAATACTGCTGGACCAAGATAAACATCGAATAAATGTACTTTTATGCCTCTCGTTTAAGACAACCTCCATGTGATTTCTCGGGATTATCTTTATGGTGGAATCAGCTTGGGAAGGCAATGTCATTGCCGATTGTTTTGGCGACAAACCAGTCCAAGCAGCACGGATTGTCAGCAGCGAAGGGTGTAAGCAAGTCTACTTACTAGGCCATCCCTAACTTTTTGGTGCTGTCTTTACGGGAATATGTGTGGTTGTCACCTGTTTGAGTACCAGTAGTACCACAATGGCAACAAGCGTAATGACTGCGCAAACGTTGTACAAAAGCTGTGCTGATACATCGTATAAAAAGCCAGAAAGCCCAGCACCCACTAAGCGAGCTATCCCCAAGGTCGCTACACCTAACACAACGCTGAGTGCTGTCGCTGACCACTCTGGCGGCGTGCGCACGTGAACGGTATGCACGGTTGCGATAAAAAACAGTCCGTAGCCTAATCCTTTAATGATGCTTAAACTCAAAAGCTGGGCGGGCGTTTCTAAAAGGGCGTAGCCTACATGAGTAAGTCCCAGCAACACATAACTCAACATAAGCGCAGTAAGTCCCGACCAGCGCGTCATAAGCGCGTTCGCATAGTGCATGGTAGGAAGTTCACAAAATGCAGAAATTGCCCAGATGGCTCCTACTGCAACTGCACTGCCTCCAAGCTGATTCATGTATATGCCTGCAAAGGTTTCGTGCATATCCAGCGCGCCGTTCACCAAAATAGAGGTAATTGTTAACGTAATGACGATGGGGTCACGGATAACTTTGGCTAAGCTCACACCCTGCCGCACAACGGCCTCCTGAGGTAGCTGGCGCGTGAGGATGGCGATAGGGAGGGTAAAGAGCGCTGCCACGGCAAACATGCTGTTGTAGCCCCAAACTTGCCACAATGCACCCCCAGCTAGGGCAATGACTGCAAAACTAAGTGATCCCCATAACCGCGCGCGTCCGTACTGAAACCCGTAACGTTTAGCCATAGTCACCACAACGTTATCTGTAAGGGGTTCAGCCGGGCCACGGCAACTTGCAAACAAAGCGATGCCAACAGCTAGTCCCACGAACGTTTGTGCCCAGATTAAGATAATCAAACTAGGTATAGATGCTAGCAATAGCCAGGTAAGAAGCCGTGTGTGATGTCCCTTGCGGTCTGCCCAAAATGAAGCAAGGGGAGATACGATGAGTGTCATCAATGGAATAAGTGCCATGAGCATCCCAATGCCCCGGCTCGAGACACCCAAATTTGCCAGATGCACACTCAAAAACGGCGCGTACACGCCCGCACTACCCCAAAATAAAAAGTAAAGTAATCCGGCCCGTTGGACAGGTGTGGCTTTGGGTGGCAAGGTAGCGAGACGCCTACGCATAATTTAAAATCCGCAAACTTACCTCTTTATTGATCATGTGATGACGCAACACCTACGAGCCAAGATGAAGGTTTGGGTGGACAACTGCTTTCATAGATTTGCACCTCAGGCTCGAGCAGGTGTTGAACAGGTCGCTGCTGCTGACCCTGTTGGGACGCGCTAATTGCCTCCATTACAAAACCTGCCCCCAACCTGCCTAGCTCTGTCAAAGGAATCTCCACCGTGGTTAAGCGCGGTAAAATCCAGTGGCTGGCGCGGGTTGCCCCCAGTGCAACGAGTGAGCAGTCTTCCGGGACGTTTTTGCCGGCATCGTGCAATGCCCGCAGTGCGCCCACTTGCGTCATACCCGTGAGGGTCACAATCGCGGTTAGGTCAGGGGCTTGTGTGAGCAAGGTCTGGGTGGCCGTATAGCCTGCTTGGCCGCCATTACCAGAAGGTACACGGTGAAGCTCGAACCCGTCAGCCTCAAACACATCTAGTGCCCTGGCCAGGCCGCGCCGGGCGTGCTGCATGTAGGAAAGTTGCTGCTCAGGTGTGTTACCAAAGTCCAACACGCCAACGTGCCTGTGACCCAAGGAAACAACGTGTTCAACCAGCAAAAACACAGCCTCCTCAAAATCAAAATCCACAAACGAAAGCCCCTCGGTATCATTACAGCGGCCAATCATGGAAAACGGATAACCACTGCCGCGTAGGGCGTCCACGCGGGCATCTTCTGGGAGGGTTTGCATGAGGATGAGCCCGTCGATGCGGTTTTGCTTAAACTGCCCGACAAGCTCGTCACCATTCCAATTGCCGCTAAGCAAGCTGAGCGTGTACTGATCGCGGATAGTATCTGCTGCCATGGCAATAAAATCCATGCCGAGGTCGCCCTCGAGCGCGTCATGTAACGGAAATGCCAGCCCAATCGCCCCACTAATGCCGGCCCGTAAGTTGTGGCCTAGTTGGCTGGGTGTAAAGTCCAGTCGCGTGATGGCGTCTTCTATACGTAAACGCAGCTCGTCTGACACACGACGCTTGCCGCTGAGCGCATACGAAACAGTGCTTGGAGCAACGCCAGCAAGTTTGGCGACGTCTTTAATAGTTGCCATAAAAGTCCTCTGTCATGTGCTGTTAACCTAACTACCTTATTAACGTGATGTCATAAGCACGTACTGACATGTGATATCAGCCTACTGAATCATGTCACATTCAGTCCCAGCAGCACGATACTTAGGCTAGGTGATGCCTTGTAAAGTCTAGCTGCAGTACTTGGCAAGATTGTCATAGTTTTATTGTCATATTGTTGACAGCGCTTGGGGCAGCTTCTTATAATCTAAAGCGTCTCATTACGAAACGATTCGACAAAGTATTTTTGGGCGATTTAGATGTTGGATGACCAGCGGGCTGTACCCGTATGGTTAATTAACATCTAAATCTGTTCAACCTTCGAGCCTACTCAGGTGTCCTACTCAGGTGTCCTAATTTGATGATGTCATTGTGGCATCAGGTGGATTGCCTGAACATCGTCGTAATGATGTTACGCAATTTGAGATGGACAGTGAAGCAGACGAAGCATAGGCATCATCAGCCAGTAAGGCTGAACTCTAAAGGGGGATGTTGGTATGAAGGTTCAAAAGTGGATGTTAAGTGTTGCCGTTGTGATGATTAGCTTGGGTGTAAGCACGGCATCATCACAAACCGTCTTGCAATGGTGGGATTATTACACCGATGGTGCCAATAACAACGCCATGCAAGACTTGGTGGCGCGTTACGAAGCCGCCCACCCGGACGTTGATATTCAGCGTACGTCGATTGGATTTGGCGACTTAAAAGCGCGCATTATTCAAGCGGCAGCCACAGGAAACATGCCAGATATTGTCATTGTCGATAATCCGGATCATCAAGCCATGGCTGCTCAAGGTGCACTGGCAGATTTAACCGACTATATTGCTGAGTGGGGCGGTAATGGACAGTACTTTGATGGTCCTTGGTCATCAACAGTGTTTGGCGGGCGTAATTACGGCGTGCCCTACGGCAGTAATGCAACCACCCTTTATTACAATGAAGACGTACTTGCTGAGGCTGGGCTCGAGCCGCCTCTCAGCTGGGACGAGTTGCGTGCAGCCGCAGCAGCGCTCACAACAGATGACCGCAGCGGCTTTTGCTTGTCACTCATTAACACTGAAGAAGGTACGTTTACTTACTTGCCATTCCTCTGGGGCAACGGCGGCGACATTCCTGACATTGGCGGTGCTGCCAACGTGGAGGCCCTCAGCTTGTTAAACGCCATGATGAATGACGACGGCAGCATTTCCAGAGCCGCCCTCAACTGGGGTCAAGGCGAGGTTAACAACCAATTTATGGCGGGTCAATGCGCCATGATGATCAACGGCCCATGGCAAATTCCAGGCTTAACCAATGCAGACTTAGACTTCACGTGGAATGTATCCGACTGGCCAAACAATGGCACGCCAACCTCTATTTTGGGGGGCGAAAACTTTGCTGCTGGCGCAGGGGGCAATACTGACGCTGCGTGGGACGTTATCTCTTGGGTAACGTCACCCGAAAACTTGCTACCAACCTTACAACTGTCTGGCTATATTGCTAACCGAGCTGACTTGGCAAGCGATGACGCGTTCACCAGCGATCCCGTGGTGGCGACCTTTGCAGATCAAGTGGCAGTTGCCAAAGCTCGTGCCTACGGTGAAAACTACCCGCAAATTTCCGAAGAAATTATGAATATGGTGCAAAGTGTGCTCATCGGTGCGCGCAGCCCAGAAGAAGCTGCTGAAGCTGCCGCTGGCGTGATTGTGCCGTTACTTCCTTAAGCTAAGTTAAGGTTAGAGCTAGAGGCTACTGGTAAAGATGCAGAACAAACATTTACATAAACCAGTAGCCTCATTCATGTGTTTGTAAGGTTTGTGGTTATGATGTTTGGACGTCATGAAACAACTTAGACGCGATTACCCAACGTTGCAACAGCGACCAACAGCGCGTAAGCGCACCTTTCTAAAGTCGCTTGCTAAGCACTGGGTCAATTACTCATTTGTGCTACCAGCCGCCATCTTTTTGCTGGTGTTTATTGCCTATCCAGTCTTGTTCAACTTTCGCATGAGCTTTCAGGATGTGCGGGCTATCAACTTACTCAACGGAGGGGCAGACTGGGTAGGGTTTAGCAATTACCGCACCATTTTGGCGAATACCGTGTTTCACCAAGCAGCTCGTAACACGCTTATTTTTACAGCAGGGTCAGTCGTGTTTCAGCTTTCGATTGGGCTAGCTTTAGCGCTGTTTTACAACCTCGAGTTTCCCGGTAGTCGCTGGATGCGTGGGCTCTACCTCATCGCGTGGACGATTCCCATTATTGTGGTGGCCGCCGTGTTTCGCTGGTTGTTTGATGGGCAAGTTGGGGTGTTTAATTACTGGCTCGAGTCCCTCCGTGTTATCAACGACAACATCTTTTGGCTTTCCGAGCCGGACGTTGCGCTGGGTGCCATCATTTTTATTAACATCTGGCTAGGTATTCCCTTCAACATGGCGCTTTTACTAGCAGGTTTACAAGGCATCCCCCACGAACTCTACGAAGCCGCTGAAATTGACGGTGCCAACGTGCCGCAACGGTTTGCGTTCATCACCTTTCCGCTACTACGTCCGGCGCTGTTTGCGGTCACGCTGTTAGGGCTTATTTACACCTTCAAAGTCTTTGATGTGGTTTGGGCAACCACCCAAGGCGGGCCGTTTAACACGACGCATTTAGTTGCTACGCTTGCGTTTAGGACGATTTTTGTACAGTTTCAGTTTGGCACGGGTGCGGCGATGCTCAACCTGCTGTTTGTCGTGTTATTCGGAATTTCACTGCTTTACCTCTGGAACTTACGCTACGAGGAAGCCCGCTAATGAGATTAAGAGACTTAGCTAGTCTCAGCTTAAGTGTGCTCAGCGTGCTGATGCTCAGTGCGTTTTTGTTTCCCATTTATTGGATGGTGATTACCGCCCTTAAACCGCAACGGGCTATTTTTGCCAGTCCGCCAGAGTTTATTCCCAGAAACATTGACTGGAGCGTGTGGGGCAACATTTTCATCAGCAACCCCGACGTACCGCGCTACTTTTTGAACAGCGCCATTGTCGGCATTGGCACCACGTTACTCACCCTTGCACTGGCAGCTCCGGCGGCGTATGGTATCGCCCATTTACCCATTCGCGGCAAAGGGCTCATTATTTTGGTGAGTTTAAGTTCACTGATGTTCCCCGTGGTGATGCTCGCAACGCCATTATTTGTGATTTTTAGCCGCTTAGGACTGACAGATAGCTATGTCGGGCTCATTTTAGCGAACACTGCTTTGGCATTACCCTTTGCCTTAGTTGTGCTGAGACCGTTCTTTTTGACGTTGCCTTTACAACTAACTGAGGCCGCCCGCATAGACGGCTGCACGGCTTGGGGTGCGTTTGCACGAATTATGTTGCCACTAGCATCCCCTGGACTTATTACCGCAGCCATTTTTACGTTTTTGTTTGGTTGGAACGACCTTGTTTTTGCGCTTACGCTTACCAATACCGATCAGTTTCGCCCGGTGACAGCAGGCTTGTGGACGTTCATTGGTGTGAACAACACAGACTGGAACTCAGTCATGGCCTTTTCTACCTTAGCGATGTTACCGCCGCTTGCGGTGTTTTTAACGGCACAGCGGTATGTGGTGGCCGGGCTTACTTCGGGTGCGGTGAAGCAGTAGTTACAGCGATTCTACAAAATGCTGTTACAGACTTACTAATGTTAGACGTCGTGCTTAGCAAAGGGAGAAGGGGAGCAAGGGGGAAAAGGAGATTCCAGCAGGTACCACGCACACATCACATCACTATCTGGTTGCTAGGATGTATGAACTCATCGTACAAGTGTTGATTTTAGTGAGTACTACACGTGTGTTACAGCATCATGGTTTTGCAATATGTGGTGGCACAATGCACTCGAGCATCTCAAACTATGTCACAGTACGCATCGTGATTGTTTTGTTTGACAGTCTCGATCCATGCTTACACCATCACTCTAAATTTTTTAAGGAATCTTTATGACCTCACCGTTTCGCGTGTTGCTGGTTGGTTGCGGCAGCATCAGCAGTAACTGGCTCCGGCCGACCTTGGCATCTGCTCAGCTCGAGCTTGTTGGTTTAGTTGACTTGAGCACATCTGCTGCTGAAGCAAGAGCCGCTGAATTTGATCTGGATACAACCCAAGTTCACATCGGCCACGATTTGCAAACTGCCTTGAACACAACCAAGCCAGACATCGTCTTTAACTGCACCATCCCAGCTACCCACTTTGAGGTGACGACCGCTGCACTGCGTGCAGGCGCGCACGTGCTATCTGAAAAACCTCTGGCAAATACCATGGCTGAAGCGCATCAGATGATTGCGCTTGCCAAAGAAACAGGTAAAACCTTTGCCGTCATGCAAAACCGCCGTTACAACCCTAGCATTCGCAAGATGCGGGAACTGCTGGCGGACGGGCTTTTAGGCGACATCACCACCATCAACGCAGATTTTTATATTGGCGCGCATTTTGGTGGTTTTCGCGACAGCATGGCCCACGTGCTCATCAAAGACATGGCGATTCACACGTTTGATGCTGCCCGTTACCTCACGGACACGCAAGCCGAGGCCGTTTATTGCCATGAGTGGAACCCAGCAGGTTCGTGGTACGAACAAGACGCCTCTGCCCAAGCTATTTTTGAGATGACAAACGGCACCGTTTTTAATTACCGGGGTAGTTGGTCGTCTGAAGGGCAACACACAAGTTGGGACAGTAATTGGCGTGTTGTAGGCACAAAAGGCTCCATCACATGGGATGGTGCAACGGGGTTAAGTATTGATGTTGTAAGCAAGACAGGTGCGTTTTTCTCAGAATTTACGCAACCAGATGTTCCTGCCTTGGAAGAAAGTGACATGATGCGCTGGCATGGGTTTGCCATTGATGCGTTTGTGGACGCGCTCGCGGCCGGTGAGACGCCAGAAACCCACGCTGAAGATAATATTCATAGTCTGGCGATGGTGTTTGCGGCAATTGAAAGTGCGCAGCAGAAAGCTCGAGTCTTAGTTGATTTGGCTTAGGGGTATTACCAACTAAAATAACGAGGACGCAATAGTGGAATGGAACAAACTTGTACCTGAACTTACGGTGTCTAACTTCGACAAAAGTCTTGAGTTTTACACACAATTACTAGGATTTAAACTTTGTTTTAGAAGGCAACAACCTGAATTTGCGTACCTAGAACTTGAAGGTGTTCAGTTTATGCTCGAGGCTTTTCATGAAGGTGGTTGGCATACTGGCCGCCTCGAGCAGCCTTATGGACGAGGTATTAACTTTCAGATTGAGTTAGAAGACATATCTACCATCTATGAGCGCTTGATTGCTTCTAAAGTTTTACTGTTTCGAGAAATTAAAGACACTTGGTACGATGTTGATGGTGTTTTGTCGGGACAGCGTGAATTTTTAGTTCAGGACCCAGACGGTTATCTTTTACGCTTTTCACAGTTCTTGGGTGAAAAACCTGTGAGGCTTGAGAATTCATGTGAAGGCAATGTGTCAGGATAAGCTCGAGTCTCAAAATTTTTTACGAGTACGTCACCTCGCGAAACGATTCTCTAACTAGGTTGATGCCGAATTTGACGCTACGTCAACATCATCACCTCAGCACAATCTGATTGAAACGTACACCACTATCTAACCTTCTTTAGCAACAAGATTGGAGCAATAACATGAAACTAGGTGTGTTTAACCCGCTGTTCAGCAGCCTCAGCTTGGACGACATGCTGGATAAGTTTGTGAGCTTGGGCTTGCAAACCGTCGAAGTGGCAACCGGCGGCTTTGTGGGAAGTAGCCACTGCAACCCGGAAGCTATGCTGGCAGATGCAAGTGCTAGACAAGCGTTTGCGGATGCGTTTGCCTCACGTAACTTGACAATCTCAGCATTATCTTGCCATGGGAATGCACTCCACCCAGACCCAGAGATAAGTAAAGCGCATCATGATGCGTGGACGAATACGGTCAAACTTGCCAAAGAAATGGGGGTGGATACCGTGGTGACCTTTTCGGGTTGCCCCGGCGGCAGTGCCGGGGATAAAGTCCCTAACTGGCATGTGTGCGCTTGGCCAACGGATCATGCTAAGTCGCTCGAGTGGCAGTGGCAAGAACGCGTGCTCCCGTACTGGCAGCGCGAAGCTGAATTTGCCGAAGCGCATGACGTGAACATCGCCATCGAAATGCACCCTGGTTTTGTGGTGTATAACCCTGAACACGTGCGTTACTTGCGCGGTGAAACGCGTAGCAACATGGGCGTGAATTTTGACCCAAGCCACTTATTTTGGCAAAACATCGACATTGTTCAAGCGATTCGCTACTTGGGTGATACCATCTACCACTTTCACGCCAAAGATACCCACCTAGACCCGGTGAATTTGCCAATAAAAGGCGTGCTTGACACAGTGCCTTATGACCAAGTGGCCAAGCGGTCATGGGTCTTTCGGTCTGTTGGATATGGGCATGGGTTGCTCGAGTGGAAACAAATTATTTCCGCCTTGCGCACAGTAGGTTACGACGGTGCTATTTCCATTGAGCACGAAGACGCGCTAGCGTCCCCAGATGAAGGCCTACAAAAAGCCATTCAAACCCTCAAAGAAGCACTCCTGTTTGAGTCTGCAGGTGCTGCGTGGTGGACTGATTGAGGGTGGGCTGATTGAGGTTTTAGCAGGATTACGAGATATGCTGCAAATCTCTGAACGTTGTGCAAAGGGGAAGGGGAGCAAGGGAGAAGGGGAGATTAGAGCAGTTGCTGTGCATATCACGATATCGTGGTGTTGCTACCTGATGCTCGATATTTGAGGATACAGCCACCTCCAAGGCATCTCTTTGAATGCCTCAACCAGGCTTACAGATGAGGCTATCACGTAACTAAATACTAGTAGCTGATGTCCTATCTTCGTAATATCTGGCTAATTAACTCATAAATTTATCCCTGTCTCACATGGCATTTTGACGTGATATAGTGCGCCGCATCACACATGCCATATAGACAGGGATTTTTATGATTGCAGATAGCTTTCTTAGGACGACAACCAAACTTCTAAATGACATTACCCAGCAACAACAAGCTGCGTTGCAGACGGCAGTGGACTTGTTTGCTGCAACCATTCGCGTGGGCGGCATCATCCACAGTTTTGGCACGGGGCACTCGTCCATGCTGGCGTGTGAGGGGCTTTACCGGGCGGGCGGCTTAGCGTGCGTGAATGCCATCTTGGAACCACACACGACCTTTGAGATTGGCGCGGTAGCAGGTGGGCGGTTGGAGCGCACGGAAGGCCTAGCTGCAGGTATTTTAGACCGCTATCAACTTTCAGCAGAGGACACGTTTGTTATTTTTTCGAATAGTGGGGTGAACGCTCTGCCGCTCGAGCTAGTACGTGAGGTGCGTGCGCGTGGACTTAAAACGGTTGCAGTTACGTCACGTGCTTATGCCACCCAAACGGTGCAAGCTAGGGGCGGGCAGAGTTTGCTTGATGTTGCTGATGTGGTGATTGACAATCATGTACCCCCAGGGGATGCAGCACTCGAGCTCACCGACCCACGTTACCGGATGGGCTCAGTAAGCACTATTTGTGGTGCGTTCATTTGGAACGTGCTCATCAGCGAAGCGGCCAATGCGTTACTAGCAGAAGGGCACGACCCACCCGTGTACATCAGCAGTAATATGCCGGGTGCAGCGGAGAATAACGAAGCGCTCATAACACGTTATCGAGACAGAATCCGTCATTTGTAAGGTGGTAGTGCGTCGCATTGCATCACCCAGCTGATTTCGCTACGGAAAAATTCAAAACCCACATTGATATAACGTTTCCACGAGTAACTGCCACAGGCAGTTGCGCGTGCGACCTAGGGGAGTAGAAATCGACCTACTCAGTATGGGGGA
>CAZMCW010000157.1:5213-10494 GCA_964564405.1 uncultured bacterium | reverse complement strand
GAACGTAATGAACTCCGTAGGAGTTTATGATGTGTTTTGTCGGACTTGGTATCAAGTACCTCCAAGTTGAAAAGTAACATTTACCAAAGGTAGCAACATCCATCCTTAACCGCTAACCGCATGTCACGAAAACTGCGGTTTCCAGATAGGAGGCTACTTAAAACCGCCGGAATGAGGGCGGAGGGTCGCCAAGCGCCTCGAGCACCACAACTGCAGCTGCTTGACCTTTGCTGTGGGTTAAGCTCAGGTGCGCCCGCAAGGTATACTGTTCCATTACGTTACCTATAGCGTCGCTAAATGCAAGGCGCGGTTCACGGCCACTGCGCACCACCCAAACGTCCCGCCAGCCGTGGTTTTCAAACCAGCACTTTTGAAAGGCTTCTTTAGCAGAAAACCGTGCTGCTAAACTTGGCAAGGGGTTTTTCTTTTTGAGGCAGTAGTTAATTTCTGCTTCGGTGAAATGGCGTTCTAAAAATCTATCTTTGTGGCTGTTCCACACTTTTTCAATGCGGTCAAGTTCGATGACGTCGAGGCCGACAGCAACCACCATTGCTAACCCTCCTTTGATGCGAGATGAGAATGAGAAGCTTGTACACCTAGAATTTATACACCTAGAATTTATACACCTAGAATTTATACACCTAGAATTTGTACACCTAGGGGACGGGACGGCGTCAGGAAGATTAGATCGTTGGGCATTAAGACAAAACTGGGTATTAAGACAAGATTACACATCAAGACCAAGCTTCACGAGGTTCAAGCTCAATCACGTTGTCTTTGCTTGCTAAGTAAGCCAGCTTAGCCATGCCCAAAAACAAGCCGTGTTCAACAATGCCGGGAATGGCTGTAAGCACCGGCGGTTGCCACGTCTGCCAACGGCAATCGAGGATGATGTTGTGATTGTCTGTGATGAAAGGCTCGTTACCATCTTGACGTAAGTTCACGCTGGCACCGAGCTGCTCGAGCTCACGGGTCACAACAGCCTCAGCCAGAGGAATGACCTCAATAGGTAGTGGGGACTTTTCGCCTAGAACATTCACCTTTTTGCTGTCATCGGCAATGAGAATAAGCAGGTCAGCACGCGTTTCCACAATTTTTTCGCGGGTCAGCGCGCCGCCAAGTCCTTTGATAGCGTCTAGTTGCGGCGTCAGTTCGTCCATGCCATCAATAGCAAGGTCTAGGCTGCCTTCAAACGGCATCATCGGAATACCTAGCGCACGCGCTTGGGCGTCACTAGCATTGGACGTTGCCACAGCTTGAATACCTGCCAGCTCACCCTTTTGAAAGCGCGCGCCAATAATGTCAATAGCGTGTTTAGCCGTGCTGCCGCTACCCAGCCCAAGTTTCATGCCCGGTTGAACGTGGCGGGCAGCTTTTTCTGCAGCTGCCCGCTTGAGGTCTTCTGTCGTCACGCTAACGCAAACATCTGTGAACTAGCCCGCTTGTAAACTGGTGAGTTTGCTAGCAACATCACTCACGTGGTCTTTGGGTTTGACCTTGTACATCGCCTCAGCAACGTTACCCTCTGGATCGATGATAAACGTTGACCGAATCACACCCATATAGGTTTTGCCGTACATTTTCTTTTCGCCGTAGGCACCGTAGTCCGTGGCAACTTTGCCACCTTCATCACTTAATAAAGGAAACGATAAGTTGAACTTGTCTTTAAATTTATCGTGAGATTTAAGGTCATCGGCAGAGACACCGAGCACTTTAGCGTTGAGGCCGGGTAGGGCGTCGCGAAAATCGCAAGCTTCGGTAGTGCAACCAGGAGTATCGTCCTTTGGGTAAAAGTACAACACAACCCAGTCACCTTTGAGAGACTCGAGCGACACGTCACCTTGGGTAGACGGGAGCGTAAAGGTTGGCGCTTGATCACCTGTTTTAAGTTCCATGCTGTTAGTTTATCGTGAAATGCCTAACGACACAGCGGGATTGCTCGCGTTAAAAGCACGACGTTAAAAGCACGACGTTAAAAGCATGACGTTAAAAGCATGGCGTCAAAACATGAGCGTCAAAACATGACGTTAAAATATGGCGAGTAAACGCTAGTTTGTGCACAACGTAGGTTGACATGAATCGGTAGAGCTACAAATTCAGTAGGATGAAACTTGTGTCAGCGCCTTTTGTACCTTCACCACGTGCATCATCTGTAGCCTCATCTGCTAAGCAACAACCCAAGATTGTACTTGCTAGTCGCTCGCCGCGCAGGCAAGCGCTGTTAACTGGTTTGGGGCTCGAGTTTGAAGTACAACCTGCTGACATTGATGAAACACCTGAACTACACGAGCAAGCTTATGATTTGGTGACGCGTTTGTCGGTAAGTAAGGCTCGAGCCATCGCCAAATACCATCCTGATACGTTAATTATCGCTGCGGACACAACCGTGGTACTTGGGGAACAGTTTTTAGAAAAACCGCGCGACCTAGCTCAAAAGCGGAAGTTTATTAGCTTGCTGGCGGGCCAACCTCACACGGTGCTCACCGGTCACACAGTTGCCTATGGCGAGAAGCTCGAGCAACGCACCGTTGCCACTCAAGTTTACGTTCGCAACCTTAGCGCACAAGAAATTGACTGGTATGTAAGTACCGGTGAAGGCCTCGACAAAGCAGGAGGCTATGCCATTCAAGGCCATGGCGCGGCACTTATTGACCGCATTGAAGGGTGTTATTTCAACGTTGTGGGCATGAGCGTGGCAACTGTATTTGAGCTTTGCCAGAACTTGGATGTGCCGCTTGTCTGACCTACTCAAAGCATGGTACTTGTTCGTTGTGCTGGGTCTGGTCACCTTTGTGCTGAGTAGTTTAGTGGGCAGTTTGCCGTATCCCCTTACCAGTGCCATTGCGGCACCCAATATACTTCTTTACCGGGCTAGCAGCAATTTAAGGCAGGTTGCCACCAACTTGCAGCAACGGCGTGACTTTGAGCAAGAAATTGCTGAGCTTAAGCGGCAAGTTGCTGAGCTCGAGGCAGACAATCGGCAACTCGAAATCAACCTCGAGCGTTACGAACAAGCTTTAAGCGTGAGTGTGTTTCAAGCTCCCGGTGTGGTCAACACAGCCCCCGTTATTGGCGTTGACCCTAGTCCCTTAATTGCAGCGATTACTTTGGGTAAAGGCAGTTCAGGCGGTATTCGACCGTTTATGCCGGTGACCTCGCCAGCTGGTCTCGTGGGCATCGTGACCGACGTTGTGGCGCGCAGTTCCAATGTGCGGCTTATTAGCGACCCCGAGTCGCGGGTGGGCGTAACCGTAGAAGGCAAAGGCGGGCAAGGCATCGCCATAGGTGAAGTTGGCGGGCTGGTGCGCGTGATTGATTATTTTGTAGATGAACCGCTCGAGGTCGGCGACCAAGTTGAAACCAGTAGCCGTGGTGGGTTATTTCCCAGAGGCATTTTAGTCGGCGAGATTATCCGCGTAGACCCGCAAGACCCTAACAGTTTGCGGCAAGAATTTTTAGTGCGCCCAGCAGTAGAAGTGCAGAATTTGCTCGAGGTTGCTTTAATTGAACCCATATAAATTGAACCCATGTAGGCTGCCACAGATAACTAGCTTATACGTTAGGATTTATCCAGTTGGTATCTTAAATTCTGCAGTGAATGCATCCATCAGTTCTGCGATAGACGCATTTATAAGTTCCGTGATAGACGTATCTGTAAGCATCGCTAAGGTACTAAAAATGTGTCGCCAAGGTGTCTTTATTCTCGAGTACGTAATTCTCAACATAAAAATCGTGATGTGCCAAAACAGGTGTGTTCATAACCCCAGATATTGTCCCTGCCCCAGACATAAAGTGTAAGCTAAACTATGGCAAAAGCTAAACTTGTTAAAACCCCCAAGTTGCTAATTGTTGAGTCACTTGATACGCCCCACTTACCCAATCCGCTCGAGCTAACCAAAGTCACATTGCACATAGACATAGCCAGTGACGACGAGCTTGCCTCACAACAGTACGCTGGGTCTCGAGGCGCACTTACCTGTGAGATGGACTATCACGCAGCTAGCCACAGCTACGTGCTCACTACAGAGATAATTTCAGAAATAACCAATGATATTCAACTTTTGCCGTATAACATCACTGCGTTTCACATTGAAAACGTGCGCGCTGATGCGATTGTGTTGAGTGCTAATGGCAAACAGCGACCTTGGCAAGAAGCTATGGCAAAGTTGCGCGAATACACGCAACCACCAGAGCTTAGCCGCGCTGATGTTAAGGCCAAAAACTATACGTCTAACGGTCTCACTTGGCATGTAGTAAGTGGCTTTGCCGGGCGCATTCAAAAAGCTCACCCCAACAAGATGCTACGGTTGTCTTGGTTGTTGATGAAGCAGGGCAAATTGTTAGACAGTATGTAACACCTGAATCCCTTGATCTTAATCACCTCCAGCAAACACTGCTAGAGGCCATTATGTATCCAATGGCCATCGAGCTTGCCAAAGATGAACAAGCTCGCATTCCCGCGCAACTTGTTTGCGAAGACAAAAACCTTTACAACATGTTGGACGCCGTTATAAGCGAGTTGGCGCTAGATATTGTCCTCGAGCAAGCCCCCACACCTGTTGCCAGCAATATGCTGGCAGAACTACAAACAATGATGGGCGTGTCGCCACCGCTACTTGCACATGTTCCAACGGATGACCTTACAGAACTTCTAAAAATCAGCAAAAGCATGTTTGAGCACGCGTTTTGGGAGCGCTTTGCAGGCAACCGCTACCTGGGGGTCAAACTAGATGACGAACCGTGGCGCTACTTTAACGCTATGGGGCAGATGGGTGAGAGTTTTGGGCTCGCCTATTTTGAGGACTGGCTCGAGCTCTGCAAAACCGTCCACAACCAACCCAGTATGATGGACATGATTAGCAGCATGATGGGGGACGGTCCTAGCCAGCAAGTTCAACGCGAAGCATTAAGCTTGGTGTCCTTACGTGACCTGCACCCAGACGACCTAGCGACCTTGCAAACCGTTAAAAATGTTGCGCAGTACTACGTTGAACTAGAGGCAAGCTCACCAGATACCGAGCTAGACCTGATGAGTCTATTAAGCAACCTAACGCTTGACGACCTAGACACTGAGGACCTACCTCCTCTTGGTATACTGTCTGGTAGCAGCGAGCACGCAGATATGGGCCCTGCAGATGTTGGCGAGCAGATACCATTACCCGCGCGCGTAAGTATGCAAGGAATGGCACCAGCACAATTGCCCCTTACTTCCTACACGCTCATTCTCAAAACACTCGAGCAAATTTTAAGCAAGCGCCGCAGCAAGGTTATTAGCTCAATC
>CAZMCW010000157.1:0-5203 GCA_964564405.1 uncultured bacterium | reverse complement strand
CGAGCTAGACGGTCACACAGTTATTTTACGCTACCCGGCCAAAGGTGACGAAGCTTTTCAAGCACCCTCAAAAACAACCCAGCCAGATGTTCTCCCCGGCACCTATCGCCTCACGGTTGACGTTACCAACAACTCGTCATACGGATACGGGTATCAGTATGACTTCAGTCAAGTTGTCATTGAAGCATCTGGGAATGCCAGCGCACATCAGGTTGTTAAAGCGTTGGACAAAAGCATCAAACAGGGTGGGGGATTTGAAGGCTTTGTGGTTGCAGATAGTTTCACTGCAGATGAGCAGAGTGATGAGCAGCATGTTGACAATCCTCAAAAGGCACCTTTAACACCGCCCGACAGTGCTGAAGATGCGCTAGCCATGCTCCTTGCCAAACGCGATGAAATGTCTGTCACACAAATCTGGTCGCGCCGCGACAATTACGGTCCCAAAGCCTTTGTTGCACAACTTGCCGCGTTAGCTGAGCAGCAACCTATGTTCTTATCCAAGTGGCTCAATTACTACCCAGTGACCTTTGAACGCATTAGCGACGACACTCGACCTAAAGATGATGTCGTTCACGTCTCAACCCTCAAATAAGCTTGTAAATAGCCTCACTGGCGGAACGTTTTGTTGGATGAGCCCATTACCAAGAGTCTTTAACTCGAGTGATCACACAGCTAATACTAAAGTGATGTTTTGATGTCGCTTTGCGGCATCAAAATCGCTCGTGTTTACGAAGTACAGCGCAGCTCGAGCGTACCCTTAGATGATTCAGACTATGACATTCAAGAGTCAATTTGGTATAAGGTCATACTCTCAATATCTTTGGGTGTTGTGGTGAGCACTTCTGGTGGGTCACCTACGATTACGGTGTCATCGTGCCGGAAACCGCCCACGCCATAAATGTAAATCCCTGGCTCAATGGTGTAAACCTCATTTGCTTCAAGGGGACGGTGATTAAAGGCAATATCTGCGGGTCGGTCGTGCCCACGTAACCCGATGCCGTGCCCAGTGCGGTGGCGTAAGTTATCTGCAAAACCCCCTGCTTCGATGACCGTTTGTGCGGCAGCATCTACTGCCGACAGAGGATTACCTGGTACACAAGCAGCTACCGCCGCGGCTTGCGCTTGCTGCACACATTCAAACGCACGTTTTTGGGTTTCATTGTAATGACCGACAAAATAGGTTCGTTCGTTTTCAATGTTGTAGTGATTCAAACGCCCCACAATGATATTCACAATGCCGTGCCCGGCTTCAATCACCGCAGAAGACCCTGCGCCCGTACCATGCGGTGAGGCTGAATCTGGCCCGGTTAGGCTAAAACAGCGCATGTGGAGGTCACAGCCGGGAAAGCGTTTGGCACCTTCGCGGATCATTTCAAGCACTGTTTCTGCGTCTACATCCGTCATAAATTTGCCGGGTTTCACTAAATCCCTAAACACCTCTTGTCCGTAGTTGGCGAGGCTACAGGCTTGGCGCATCAGCTCGAGCTCATCAGGGTGTTTAACGGCTCTAAGCTCATGAAGTAAATCTGTGGTGTGCCAAGTTAATCTTGGTGAAGCCTGTGCCAACGCGCCTGCAGGAAGATCACTGGCAATATCACCTTTATCTAAGCCGTGTTCTTTAAGTTTGTTAGCAACAAGTTGCGGCCACTGTGGGGTTGTCCAGGTGCGCCGGGTAGTGGAGGGCCTTTCAAAATAAAACGTGATGTCATCAATATAAATGGTGCCACGTTCTTGGGCCATTTTCACGTGGTGGGTGGAGAGCTCATGCAAGATCATAAACGGCTCACCTGAAGCTGGAATGACGGTTGCAACCGGGCGTTCCCAAGGTTCAACGTCTAAATACCAACCGGACACGTAGCAGGTGTTATTGGTCTCTAGAACAACTAACGCGTTATAATTATGCGTTTTGAGCCAGCTTTGGATCTTTTCCCAGCGTTCTTCAACAACCTGACGTTTGATAAACTGTGCCATGAAAGATGCCCTCTTTTCGATGAAATAACCTAATTATACCTTGCAATCCTCACAAATGTGAGTGGTTAAGGTGGCATCTATGTGTAAAGTGAGTTTACCTAAGCTGTTAGTACTTTTGGTAGATACCACTGCTTCTTGTATACTTTTAACAAGACGCTCAAGAGCATACATTTTTGGTTTGCATGGTGTTTTGTAGCGTTTAAGTTTTGATGTGGTTTGACGCTCGAGTCACCCTCTTGTAAGGTTCCAACCTCAAAACCAAAAAATTAGGTACAATCATCCTAGCCACACCTTAGCAGCAACAAGAAAGGATTCACATGAAGCAACACCAACGGCGCGTCGTCAGTTTAATTACTGGGCTGATGCTTGTTACGGGGCTATCATTTGCCCAAAACGACACAGTCACGATTGGCATTGGGGCGGAACCGCTAACTTTACTTGGCTCGCAGGCGGTTGATTGGACCACCGCTGCGCAAATTGAAAACGTTTATGACACCCTGCTAAGACGCGATCCAGAGACGCTCGAGACCATCCCTTGGCTCGCTACCAGCTACACAGTTGTTGATGACAACACCCTAGAACTCACCCTGCGTGACGATGTAACCTTCCACAACGGCGAACCCTTTGACGCTGAGGCAGTCAAGTTCACCTTTGACTACGTGCTGAATCCAGACAATGGCAGCATGTGGGAACCCCGTTTCAACCGCATTTCAGAAGTTGAAATCGTCGACGACTTTACAGTCCGCATTCTCACCTCAGAACCTTTTCCGGTACTCCTCGACAACCTCGCTGGCACCGATATTATGATCCTGGCACCCGACTACATCGCCGAGGTTGGCATCGAAGAAGCTAGCCGTGCCCCTGTGGGTACAGGTCCCTACCGCTTTGTAGAGTGGGTACGCGGTGAGTCACTGTCACTTACCCGCAACGATGACTATTGGGCTGGTGCTGCCGCGATTGAAAACGTAGAATTCCGGGTTATTCCTGAGTTTGGTAGCCGCCTTTCAGCGCTACTGGCTGGCGAGATTGACATTATGAAAGATGTACCGCCCCAAGTGGTTGAAACCGTCAACAATGCACCCGATACCGAAGTTCGCTCGACGGTGTCTGCCCGCATTAACTACCTGGCGTTTCAGACCCTCATTGATAGCCCCGTGCAAGATGTGCGCGTACGTGAAGCGCTCACCTACGCGATTGACGTTGACGAGCTCATCGCCTCAGTGCACCGTGGTGAGGCTACCAGAATCTGCTCTTACACCTCGAGAACCGACCCTTCTTACAACGATGACATTCCCTGCTTATCACCAGACTTAGAGCGTGCTAGAGAGCTTTTAGCTGAGGCTGGTTACGCCCCCGAAGACCTTACCTTGCAACTGGACACGCCATCTGGCCGTTACCCGCTTGACCGCGAGGTATCGGTTGCCATTGCAGCGCAGTTAGAGCGCTTAGGTGTGAATGTTGACGTGCAAGTGAACGAATGGCGCGCGCATTTAGATGCCATTGTGAACCGCCAAACGGGCGATATGTTCTTTTTAGGCTGGGGGGCAATCCTCGAGCCTGTTGGCACCATCCCCCAACTGTTCCGCGACAGCCAAAGTTACGCCAGTTTTGGCAACCCCGACATTACCGAGGCCATCGAAACCGCCATCGGCGTGGTGCAACCAGACGAGCGCTTTGCTGCCTTTAGCGACGTGCAAGCCATGCTCGCTGAGGAGTCCCCGTGGATGCCCCTGTGGCAACAGCACGACTTGTACGGCGTGGCAACATGGCTCGACTGGGCACCACGTGCAGACGAAAAACTGTGGATGTGGGAAGCAGGCATTGCCGAGTAGCATCACGCCGAGTAGCATCACGCCGAGTAGCATCAGGACGTTTAGCTGATGCAAGTATCAACTTGATATAAGCATCTGTGACACAAGCGTAAACTCACTTTCAAAACTCAGTAATGTGGGTTTACGTTTGTACAACTATGTAACTCATTTCTGACGATTAATTAACTCATCTTTGACGATTAAATGGTTGGTTGATAAAGATACTACTCACAATCAGTTCGATTTGAATTGATGTCTCCAAAATCGAACGATGACGTGGCTCGAGCCATCTCAACTAACTTTTGCAAAAATACTCTCCTATTAAACACACAGCATTTATAGCCTAAATTGACACACAACTCTAATTATGTTCCGATTTTTTGTCGCCAGGTTCCTGCAAGCCCTACTCGCCATTTTTGTGGCGGTGTCGGTTGTGTTTGTGCTGACCCGCGTCACCGGCGACGCCCGGCTCAGCGCCGAGCTGGCGGTGGCGTCACCGGCGACCCAGTGCTTCTCTTTTTACCGCAAGACGTTGCCCCCAGAGACATTGAAGAATTTCGCCAGCGCTTGGGCTTTGATAGGCCTGTGTACGAGCAGTATTTCCGCTTTTTGTGGGATGCCGTCCAAGGCGACTTTGGCATGTCGTTACGGTTTCGGGAACCCGCCTTTAACTTAGTGCTGGCACGCGTTCCCAATACCCTGCGCTTAGGCTTGTGTGCGCTTATCGTCACCGCACTTTTGAGCATTCCATTAGGCATTGTCGCCGCTGTTCACCGTGGCAAATTTATTGACAGATTGGTGATTACCATTGTCTCTATCGGTCAAGCTGTGCCGGGGTTTTGGTTAGGGCTTATTTTGATTTGGGTGTTTTCGGTGCGTTTGGGCTGGCTCCCGACCAGCGGGCGTGGTGAAGGGGCAGAAGCGTGGAAGCACTACATTTTGCCCACGCTCACGCTCACGGCATTTAGTGCCTCGAGAATCGCCCGGGTGACCCGCACATCTATTTTGGAAGTCTTGCGCCTTGACTACATTCGCACGGCCAATTCTAAGGGCCTAGCACCCACGCGGGTTCTTTCCAAGCACGTTCTCAAAAATGCCTCCATTCCCATCATCACGGTGTTTGGGTTAGATGCTGGCGCGCTACTTGGGGGGGCAGTTGTCGCAGAAACTATTTTTGCCTGGCCAGGCATGGGGCGCTATTTGGTGGACGCGCTGTTAGCTCGAGACTTCCCCATCGTGATTGTCGGCGTGCTGCTGACCAGCGCACTCTACTTGAGCATCAATTTAATTGTGGATGTTGCCTACGCGTGGCTTGACCCACGGATTAAGGTGGCTTAGCAGATGAGCACATCTGCCGCGTCTACCTCACCTCAACCTCGCTCTCGCCGCCGAGTACGCTTACGTGCGTCTGATGTCACAGG